>NZ_JANZNP010000011.1:0-238650 GCF_025153065.1 Pantoea sp. XY16
CCGGTAACAACAGTACCACGGCCAGAGATTGAGAAGACGTCTTCGATTGGCAGCAGGAACGGCATGTCGATCGCACGCTGTGGTTCTGGGATGTAGTTGTCCAGATGCTCAGCCAGTTCGATGATTTTCGCTTCCCACTCAGCTTCGCCTTCCAGCGCTTTCAGCGCAGAACCACGAACGATTGGGGTGTCGTCGCCTGGGAAGTCATATGCTGACAGCAGGTCACGGACTTCCATCTCTACCAGTTCCAGCAGCTCTTCATCATCAACCATGTCACATTTGTTCAGGAACACGATGATGTAAGGAACGCCAACCTGACGACCCAGCAGGATGTGCTCACGGGTCTGTGGCATCGGGCCATCAGTCGCAGCAACAACCAGGATCGCGCCGTCCATCTGCGCAGCACCGGTGATCATGTTTTTCACATAGTCGGCGTGGCCTGGGCAGTCAACGTGTGCGTAGTGACGAGTCGGGGTTTCATACTCAACGTGTGAAGTGTTGATGGTGATACCACGAGCTTTCTCTTCTGGTGCGTTATCGATCTGGTCGAATGCACGAGCCTGGCCGCCGTAAGTTTTAGACAGTACGGTGGTAATAGCTGCAGTCAGGGTGGTTTTACCGTGGTCGACGTGACCGATGGTGCCCACGTTTACGTGCAGTTTGTTACGCTGAAATTGCTCTTTCGCCATGGCGATAATTCCTTACGTTGTGCCTTCACCATCTGGGTGAAGGCATCAGTTCAAATTTAAACCGTAGCTTATTTGCTACGAGCTTCAATAACGGCCTGCGCTACGTTGTTCGGCGCATCGTCATACTTCAGGAACTCCATGGAGTAAGAAGCACGACCTTTGGTCAGAGAACGCAGCTGAGTTGCGTATCCGAACATCTCAGACAACGGAACTTCAGCGTGAATCTGAACGCCAGTAGCGTTAGATTCCTGCCCTTTGAGCATACCACGACGACGACTAAGGTCACCGATGACATCGCCCGTGTTCTCTTCTGGCGTTTCAACTTCAACCTTCATGATAGGCTCAAGCAGAACAGGTGTCGCTTGTTTAAAGCCTTGTTTGAAGGCAATAGACGCGGCCAGTTTAAACGCCAGCTCTGAGGAGTCGACATCATGGTAAGAACCGAAGTGCAGACGCACGCCCAGATCCACCACCGGATAACCCGCCAGAGGGCCTGATTTCAGCTGCTCCTGGATACCTTTGTCAACCGCAGGGATGTATTCACCAGGAATCACACCACCTTTGATGTCGTTGACAAATTCATAGCCTTTCGGATTCGAACCTGGCTCCAGTGGGTACATGTCGATAACAACATGACCGTACTGACCACGACCACCAGACTGCTTGGCGTGTTTACCTTCAACATCGGTAACTTTGTTACGAATCGCTTCACGGTAAGCAACCTGTGGTTTACCCACGTTTGCTTCAACGTTGAACTCACGCTTCATGCGGTCAACGATGATGTCGAGGTGCAATTCACCCATACCCGCGATGATGGTCTGGTTAGATTCTTCATCAGTCCATACGCGGAATGATGGGTCTTCTTTCGCCAGACGGCCCAGAGCCAGACCCATTTTTTCCTGGTCAGCTTTGGTTTTTGGTTCAACGGCGATAGAGATTACCGGCTCCGGGAATTCCATGCGCTCAAGGATGATGACGTTCTCTGGGTCACACAGGGTGTCACCAGTGGTCACATCTTTCAGGCCGATCGCAGCTGCGATATCACCCGCACGGACTTCTTTGATCTCTTCACGCTTGTTAGCGTGCATCTGAACGATACGGCCCAAACGCTCACGGTTTGACTTAACCGGGTTGAACACGGTGTCACCCGTATTAACAACACCAGAGTAAACGCGGAAGAAGGTCAGGTTACCTACAAACGGGTCAGTAGCGATTTTGAACGCCAGTGCAGCAAACGGCTCGTTGTCGTCTGAGTGACGAACAGCCGGCGTGTCTTTACCGTCGTCCAGCATACCGTTGATCGCGGTTACGTCAGTCGGTGCTGGCAGATATTCAACAACTGCATCCAGCATCGCCTGAACACCTTTGTTCTTAAATGCAGAACCACAGGTTACCAGGATGATTTCGTTGTTCAGAACACGCTTACGCAGAGAGGTTTTGATCTCTTCTTCAGTCAGTTCTTCACCACCGAAGAATTTCTCCATCAGCTCATCAGAGCCTTCAGCAGCGGCTTCAACCAGCTTTGCACGCCATTCTTCAGCCAGTTCCTGCATATCAGCTGGGATATCTTCGTAAACGAAGGTCACACCCTGATCTTCGTCGTTCCAGTTGATTGCTTTCATTTTCACCAGGTCAACAACACCGGTGAATTTCTCTTCTGCGCCAATAGCCAGCTGCAGAGGAACTGGAGTTGCGCCCAGACGAACTTCCATCTGGTTAACAACTTTCAGGAAGTTAGCACCCATGCGGTCCATTTTGTTAACGAACGCAATGCGTGGAACTTTATATTTGTTAGCCTGACGCCATACGGTCTCAGACTGTGGCTGAACGCCACCAACTGCACAGTAAACCATTACCGCGCCATCAAGCACACGCATAGAACGTTCAACTTCGATGGTGAAGTCAACGTGTCCTGGGGTGTCGATGATGTTGATGTGGTGTGGTTCAAACTGCTTGGCCATACCAGACCAGTAACAGGTGGTCGCAGCGGAAGTGATGGTAATACCACGTTCCTGTTCCTGCTCCATCCAGTCCATGGTTGCTGCGCCGTCATGTACTTCACCGATTTTGTGGTTTACACCGGTGTAGAACAGAACGCGTTCGGTAGTGGTAGTCTTACCGGCGTCGATGTGCGCACTGATACCGATGTTACGGTAGCGAGCAATGGGTGTTTTACGAGCCATTTGATTCCTCGGTTTTTCGGACGTTCAAAATTAGTCAACCCCAGCGGGTTGGCCCTCTGGGCGCCCGCTGGTTTAACAACTACGCGACTGTTACCAGCGGTAGTGTGCGAACGCCTTGTTGGCTTCAGCCATACGGTGAACGTCTTCACGTTTCTTAACTGCAGTACCTTTGTTCTCTGCAGCATCAGAAAGTTCGTTCGCCAGGCGAAGAGCCATTGATTTATCACCGCGTTTACGAGCAGCATCTACGATCCAGCGCATTGCCAGGGCATTACGACGAACCGGACGGACTTCAACTGGTACCTGATAAGTAGAACCACCAACGCGACGTGACTTAACTTCGACAGTCGGACGCACGTTTTCCAGCGCTACTTCAAAGGCTTCCAGGGAGTTTTTACCTGAACGCTGAGCCAGGGTCTCAAGCGCGGTATAAACGATTGATTCTGCAGTAGATTTTTTACCATCTACCATCAGGATATTTACAAATTTGGCCAGCAGCTCTGATCCGAACTTAGGATCTGGCAGAATTTTACGCTGACCAATGACGCGACGACGTGGCATGGAAATACTCCGTTGTTAATTCAGGATTGTCCAAAACTCTATGAGTTTATTATGACATTTAATTTAAAACGTTTGGCCTTACTTAACGGAGAACCATTAAGCCTTTGGCTTCTTCACGCCGTACTTGGAGCGAGCCTGCTTACGGTCTTTAACACCTGAGCAGTCCAGCGCGCCACGAACGGTGTGGTAACGCACACCTGGCAGGTCTTTTACACGACCGCCACGGATCAGGATCACGGAGTGTTCCTGCAGGTTATGACCTTCACCGCCGATGTAGGAGGTAACTTCAAAACCGTTGGTCAAACGCACACGGCAGACTTTACGCAGTGCGGAGTTTGGTTTCTTAGGAGTGGTGGTGTACACACGAGTACAAACGCCACGTTTTTGCGGGCAAGCTTCCAGCGCCGGCACGTTGCTCTTTGCAACTTTGCGGACGCGTGGTTTGCGAACCAGCTGGTTAACTGTTGCCATTAAATAGCTCCTGGATTTGCTTTTGCTTCGTAAACACGTAATAAATCGCCTCGTAGAATTACGAGGAGGCAGAATTTTAGGGCTGAGTCAAAGGGGTGTCAAGAAATAACCAGGTTTTAGCCGATTACCAGACCATTTGTTGCTGATGCCTGATCGTTAGCGTGACAAAGCCAGTATAGTCTATTGACTGCACACTGGTCGAAATTTGTCCAGCAAGACCGCGAGCCTGAACATCTTCATCCAGCACCCACAGCGTGGCTTCACATTCTGACAGCCGCATCAGTGCGCGACTGCCCGCTAAGGCAGCCAGCACGCCATCCTGCAGCAGCAGCAGGTCATCACCCTCACCCGCGATTAAAAGCAGGGTTTCGAGGTCACAGTATGCGGGTGAATGCATTAAGGTGTGCAGCATTAACGTCTCTTAAAAAGTCAGAATGCGATCGTAGCTGGCCAGCGTCTGCCGCAGCTCCGGCGCGTCCAGTAGCGTAACATCCAGCAACCGGTCAGCGTCAACCGCTAATCCACGCGCTATCAGCGATGCCCGGCAGAGATAGCACTGTTCAATGTCATACAGCGTCAGCACGCCAAAGGTCGCGGCATAGTGACGACTCTTAATCGCCTCAGGCTGCTGGTGCAGATTGAGCTGCAGCACGCCATCACCAATAAAAAACAGGCCGATATCTTCACTGAGTGCACCCGTAGCCAGCGCGGCATCCAGCCCTTCGCGCCCTGCACTGCTGCCATGCGGCGCCTGGGTAAAGACAAATGCGACACGATTCATCAGAACTGCACCACGCGTTCACAGCTTAGCGCCGCTTCCGCCAGCGCACCCAGGCCACTCAGCGTAAAGCCTGGCTGCAGGTTACTGCCCGCCAGCTGGAGTCGGGCCGCTTCCTGCTGATCGCTGACGCCACGCCGCAGCGCAGCCGCTACACAGATGTTCAGTGCCACACCCTGCTCCTGATGTAATGCCTGCCACGCGCGCACCAGATCAAACTCATCACTGGCCGGTGCGGTCAGCTGATTAGCGTTCAACACGCCTTCGCGATAAAAGAAAACGCTGTCAAGCTGATGACCTGCCGTCAGCAGTGCACGGGCAAACAGATATGCACTGGTCGCCTGTTGCGTACCGTAAGCCGGGCCGGTGACCAGCAGGGTATAGCGCATTACCGATCCTGTCCCTGAAAGTCGCCATTTTTAAACTGGCGGATGTAGAGATAAACGGTGTGCTTCGAAATGTTCAGCCGATCGGCCACCTGGTTGATGGCATCTTTGATATCGAAGATTCCCTTCTCATACAGGTTGAGCACAATCTGGCGATTCTTGGCATTGTTCGACACATTGCGATCAGCGCTGACTTCTTCAATGGTGAACTCCAGTGTCTGCATCACCAGATCATCGACCGAACTGGCAAAGTTGACGTTGGAGTCAACCTGCTGCATCTCGGGCGGCATAAAGGTCGACATGATCTGTGAGAACGGCACATCAAGATTCATGTTGATGCAAAGCAGGCCAATAACCCGTTGCTGACGGTTGCGAATCGCAATGGTGACTGACTTCATCAGCACGCCGCTTTTGGCACGCGTGAAATAGGCACGTGACACGTTGCTGTCCGCGCCATGCATATCATGCAGCATACGCAGGGCCAGGTCGGTAATCGGCGAACCGACTTTACGACCCGTGTGCTCACCATTGGCGATACGCACGGCCGAACACTTCAGATCTTCCAGCGAATGCAGGACGATTTCACAATGCGAGCCGATCAACATCGCCAGGCCATCCACGACAGCCTCGTACGATTTCAGAATATCGTAATCAGTTTCTTCGAACGGGCGCTGCTCCAGAAGATCGAAGTCGCTCAGTTCACCCGGATTGAATGGATTAGACATTGAAGAGTATCACCCTGAATGGCTGGAGCCTGTCACAGCGGCTTATGGGCAGACTCAATATTGGGATAATTAGGCAGGCATTAGTCTGGCAAATGTCGTCGGCTTATGCCAGAGGTTTGTCGTGAAGCTAAAATGAAACCGCCGCCCTGAGGCGGCGGTCAGCAGATTACTGCGCTTTTTCTGCAGCAGCAGGCGCAGGGGCCTGTGCTTTTTCATCTGCTTTAGGCGCGGGTTTGATATCAAGCAGTTCAACATCAAAGATCAGAGTGGAGTTAGCCGGAATGCCCGGAACGCCATTTTTGCCATAAGCCAGATTCGGTGGGATCACCAGCTTGATCTTGCCGCCTTTCTTCACGTGCTTCAGACCTTCAGTCCAGCCTGGGATAACACCGTCCAGACGGAACGAGAGTGGCTCGCCACGGGTATAAGAGTTGTCGAATTCATTACCGTCGATCAGCGTACCTTTGTAGTTCACCACGACAGTGTCGCTGTCTTTAGGTGCGTCGCCGGTACCCTCTTTCTCAACTTTATACAACAGGCCGCTTTCGGTTTTCTTCACGCCGCTCTCTTTAGCAAATTTGGTCGCGAAAGCGTCGCCCTTTTCGGCGTTCTCTTTCGCATCTTTTTCCATTTTCGCTGAGGCTGCGCCTTTCACGCGGCCTTCAAAGGATTGCAGCGTCTGCTCAATCTCTTCGTCAGACAGTTTGCTCTTGCCACCAAACGCATCCTGAACACCCGCAATAAGCTGCTGCTTATCCAGTTTGATGCCCAGTTTTTCCTGTTCCTTCAGGGAGTTGTCCATGTAGCGACCCAGTGAAGCACCCAGTGCGTAGGCAGACTGCTGGTCTTCATCTTTGAAAGCAGCATTCTTAGGTGCCTGAGGCGCGGACTGTGGCGCGGCAGCTGGTGCAGCCTGTGGCGCCGCAGCGGTGTCTGCTGCCATTGCCATTGATGCATTCAGCGCAACAGCCATGGTGGTAGCTAACAATGTGACTTTAAACAGTGATTTCATCCATTCTCCAAAACCGAAGCGTCTAACCTCGGGAAACATTGCGGACTTCAGGGCCCACACTATAACTTTACGTGGCAGTGTCGAACACTCCCACAATGTAATTACCCGGTCTACCTCCGACCTTTATAACATCGGGAAGTTTCATCAGAGATGATGCCGCGCTGGCTTTTTTCAAGCGCAACGCCTCCGGGCGTAAAAAAAACAGGTGATTCCTGGCCTTCAGGTCGTAGAATCACGCCCCGAGTCGCACCTTAACAGAGGAACAGGTCATGCAACAATCTGAGTGGGAACAGCGTCTGGAGACGTTAGAGAGCAAACTGGCCTTTCAGGAGATGACGATAGATCAGCTGAACAGCGCAGTGGTTCAGCATGAGCTGGAGATGAATAAGATGCGTGAGCAGATGCGCATCTTAACCGACAAGCTCAAAGCGAATGCGCCCTCGATCGTCGCCTCACAGTCTGAAGAGATCCCGCCCCCGCACTACTGATCGTGGGCTATCTGGCTCCGGTTAGCCGGTCAGAACCAGAGTGACAGCCAAAAGAAAGGCCACCCGGAGGTGGCCTTTAGAGCTCTGTTGAGAGTTAGTGGCTGCAGCCGCAACCGCCAGTACCACAACCGCCTTTACCGTGGTCGTGGTCGTGATCATGGCCGTGATCGTGGTCATGATGATGACCATCTGCACCGTGAACGTGGCCATGAGCCAGTTCTTCCGGTGTGGCTTCACGGATAGCGACCACTTCAACGTTGAAGTTCAGGTTCTGACCCGCCAGCATGTGGTTACCATCAACCACGACGTGATCGTCTTCCACTTCGGTGATTTCTACCGGTACCGGACCCTGATCGGTCTCTGCCAGGAAGCGCATGCCAACCTGAAGTTCATCAACGCCCATGAAGACGTCTTTAGGCACACGCTGCACCAGGTTGTCATCGTACTGACCGTAAGCATCGTTTGCCGGGATATGCACGTCAAACTTGTCGCCGGCAACGTGATCTTCCAGCGCATTTTCCAGACCAGAAATCAGGGAACCATGACCGTGCAGGTAGTCTAACGGTGCACTCACCGGTGACTCATCAACCAACACGCCGTCTTCTGTACGTACCTGATAGGCCAGGCTTACCACCAGGTCTTTTGCTACTTTCATGATATCTCCTAACCGTTGAGAGCTGAGATCCCGTCTCATTGGTCTATTTTTGCGTGCAATAACACCAACCAGAAAGGTTCGGGGTTGAGTGCAAGAGGGGTTTCACTTTCTCTTGCGACTTCAGCCTTAATGGCGTCAATTGTAACGGAATTCAATCCCGCTGTAAGTTTAAGCGTAAAAAAAGCTGCCCGATTACGCTATTCAGGATGGAAAATGCCGATAACCTGCTCATTGGTCCGAACCTGCTCGCGCGCCTGCTTATCTGCCTCACGCATCTGGTGACCACACTTTACGCACTCCACCACATCGACATTGTTTTCACGCCACATCGCCAGCGTGTCCTTCTCCTGGCAGTGCGGGCATGTCGCACCAGCAATAAAACGTTTACGCATTAGGTTCTGCCTGTTTAAAAAGGTTATTGATCATCGTCCCAGCCGTCGATCTGCCGCTTTTCGCGCTGCATTTCGCGCTGGAAGATATCTTCCAGTTCACGCCGCGCTTCACGGACGCGTGAGGCCTGCGCCGCGCTTTCAGAGAGCGTTGGCACCAGCTCGCGCAGCATCCGCATATCAAGCCGGCGAAAATGCTGCTGAGCACGGTGCGCCTGATGAGGATGCATCCCCAGCGACATCAATGTCTTACGGCCCAGCTCCAGCGCACTGGAGAAGGTCTCACGTGAGAACTGCGTGACCCCTGCCTGTAGCAGCTCATGCGCTTCCACACGGCCCCGGGCGCGCGCCTGAATCTGCAGGTGCGGAAAATGCTGCTGGCACAGATGCACGAGAGTCATCACATCTTCCGGCTCATTACAGGTGATTACAATCGACTGGGCGCTGGCTGCACCGGCGGCACGCAGTAACTCCAGCTCGGTGGCATCACCGTAATAGACCTTGTAGCCATATTTACGCATCAGACTCACCACACTGATATCGCGCTCCAGCACGGTAATGCGTGTGTTGTTCGCCATCAGCAGGCGGCCGATCACCTGACCGAAGCGACCAAAGCCCACCACAATCACCTGCGGCTGATCATCTTCGACAAAGTGTTTCTCTGCATTTTCGTCCGGCTCATTAAAGCGGCGTGCCAGCAGTCGGTCGATACCCTTCATCAGCAACGGCGTGGTCATCATCGACAGCGTCACCGTCACCAGCAGCATCGGCAGTTGATCGCCTGAGAAGAGCTTTGCCGACGAGGCCGCTGAAAAGAGGACAAAGGCAAACTCGCCGCCCTGACTCAGCACGCCCGCGAACTGCTGACGCTCGGAACTGCGCAGGCCATAAATGCGCGCCAGCAGATAGAGCACCAGCGTTTTCACTGCCACCAGCGTCACCACGCCCAGCAGGATGGTCACAATATGGGTATAGAGCACACCGAGGTTGAGCGCCATGCCCACCGAAATAAAGAACAGGCCCAGCAGCAGACCCTTAAACGGGTCGATAGCGACTTCCAGCTCATGCCGGTATTCACTTTCTGCCAGCAGGATCCCGGCAATAAAGGTGCCCAGCGCCATCGACAGCCCGAGCGCATCCATAAACAGCGCGGAACCCAGTACCAGCAGCAGCGACGCTGCGGTAAAGACTTCGCGCACGCCTGATGCCGCGATGTAACGGAAGATCGGCCGCAGCAGATAGCGTCCGCCCACCAGCATGCCGGCAAACGCCAGCACTTTCATGCCGACCTTCATCCAGTCTATGTGACCGCTGTCGGTGCCGGCCAGCAGCGGGATCAGCGCCAGTGCCGGGATGACCGCGATATCCTGAAACAGCAGCACCGAAAAGCCCAGTTGCCCCGCTTCGCTGCGGTTCATGCCCTTATCCATCATCAGCTGCAGCGCCATGGCGGTCGAAGACATCGCCAGACCAATCCCGCCGATGATTGCCGCCTGCCAGCTAAAGTTGGTCAGCCACAATAAGCCGCCCAGAATAGCCGCTGAGAAGATCACCTGCGCCGCGCCGACGCCAAAAATGGAGCGGCGCAGCGCCCACAGCTTTGCCGGGTTCAGCTCCAGCCCGATAATAAACATCAGGAAAACCACGCCGAGCTCAGAGAAGTGGAGAATCTCATCGACGTCGCTGATAAAGCCTAATCCCCACGGGCCGATGGCGATACCTGCCACCAGATAGCCCAGAACTGCACCAATACCGAGGCGAGCCGCCACCGGTACAATCAAGACCGCCGCGACCAGATAAATCACCCCGGCGGTCAGCAGCGTTTGCCCTTCCATCTATACCCCTCCATTCGGCAGCGGTGCTGCCAGCCAGTCGCCATAGGCGCGGGCATAATTTTTCATTAACTCCGGGCTCTGCCGACGCGCCCAGTAGACGATCATCGGTGGCATCCAGTGCATACGGCACATCTGCGCGGTCAGCTCAAAAGGACGCATAATGTCATTGAGCGAATAGCGGTTCAGACCCTGCTGTTTAAAGGCACTTTCCGGTTCCCCGGTCGTCACCACGCTGCGCCAGTACTTGCCTTCCAGCGCATTGCCATCCACACCATTGGCGAAACCGCGTGACAGAACGCGATCCAGCCACTCTTTCAGCAGCGCCGGACAGCTATAGGTATAGAGCGGATGCTGGAAAATGATGACGTCGTGTTCGCGCAGCAGCTGTTGTTCATAGTGAATATCGATAAAAAAATCCGGATAGGTCGCGTACAGATCGTGCACGGTGACGTGTTCCAGTGCCTGAGCCGGCTGTAGCAGAATCCGATTTGCGATCGAATCCTGTGATTCCGGATGAGCATAAAGCAGCAAAACTCTGGGTGGCTGCGACATCCTTTCCCTCCAAAGCGTCGTCATTGGTGCGGTTTTCCGCTACCATGCACGACGCAGCAAAATCTCATTATGTTGCCAGTAAATTAACATATTCTGACGATACGGCGCTTACATGATTGTCTTCTCAGCCTTACAAATTCGCCGCGGCATCCGCGTCCTGCTCGACAATGCCACCGCCACCATTAATCCCGGCCAGAAGGTCGGACTGGTGGGTAAAAACGGCTGTGGGAAATCCACGCTGCTGTCGCTGTTAAAAGGTGAAATCACTAGCGATGCCGGTACCGTCACGTTCCCCACACACTGGGCGCTGGCCTGGGTGAATCAGGAAACCCCTGCGCTGGATAAAGCCGCGCTGGAGTATGTGATTGATGGCGATCGCCAGTATCGCCAGCTTGAAGCAGAACTGGCGGAAGCCAATCTGCGTGACGATGGCAATGCCATTGCGCTGTTGCACGGTCAGTTGGACGCGGTGCAGGCGTGGAGCATCCATGCACGCGCCTCAAGCCTGCTACACGGTCTGGGCTTCAGTCAGGAACAATTGCAGCGTCCGGTCAGCGATTTCTCCGGTGGCTGGCGTATGCGCCTTAACCTGGCACAGGCGCTGATTTGCCGTTCCGATCTGCTGCTGCTGGATGAACCGACCAACCACCTCGATCTCGATGCGGTCATCTGGCTGGAACGCTGGCTGAAGAGTTATGAAGGCACGCTGATCCTGATCTCGCACGATCGTGACTTCCTCGATCCGGTCATCGACAAAATTATCCATATCGAACAGGAGTCGATGTTCGAATACACCGGCAACTACAGCTCCTTCGAGCGGCAGCGTGTCGCCAAACTGGCTCAGCAGCAGGCGCTGTATGAGAGTCAGCAGGAGAAAGTAGCGCATTTACACAGCTATATTGATCGCTTCCGCGCCCAGGCCACCAAAGCCAGGCAGGCGCAGAGCCGCATCAAGATGCTGGAGCGCATGGAGATGATCGCGCCGGCCCATGTCGACAACCCGTTCAGCTTCACCTTCCGCAAGCCGGAGAACCTGCCTAATCCGCTGATGAAAATGGAGAAGGTCACTGCGGGCTATGGCGACCGTATCATTCTCGACGCCATCAAACTCAACCTGGTGCCGGGATCGCGCATCGGCCTGCTGGGACGTAACGGCGCCGGTAAATCGACCCTGATCAAGCTTCTGGCGGGTGAGCTGGAAGCGATGGACGGCAAGATGGGGCTGGCGAAAGGGATCAAGCTCGGTTACTTCGCCCAGCATCAGCTGGAGTACCTGCGGGCTGATGAGTCGCCGCTGCAGCATCTGTCGCGCATAGCACCTAAAGTGCTGGAACAGCAACTGCGTGACTATCTGGGCGGCTTCGATTTCCGCGGCGATAAAGTCACTGAAAACACCGAACGCTTCTCCGGCGGTGAGAAAGCGCGACTGGTGCTGGCGCTGATTGTCTGGCAGCGCCCTAACCTGCTGCTGCTGGATGAACCGACCAACCACCTGGATCTCGATATGCGCCAGGCACTGACCGAAGCACTGATCGACTTCGAAGGTGCGCTGGTCGTGGTCTCGCACGACCGTCACCTGCTGCGCGCCACCACCGACGATCTCTATCTGGTTCATGATGGCAAAGTGGATGTGTTTGAGGGCGACCTTGATGATTATCAGCAGTGGCTGAGCGATCTGCAGAAACAGCAGGCGCAACAGGATGCCGCGCCGAAGCAGGATAACGGCAACAGCGCCCAGGCGCGTAAAGACCAGAAGCGCCGTGATGCCGAACTGCGGACCCAGACGCAGCCGTTACGCAAAGAGATAGAGAAGCTGGAAAAGCAGATGAGCAAATGGCAGAGCCAGCTGGCCGATGCTGAAGCGCAGCTCTCAGACAGTGCGATTTATGATCAGAGCCGTAAAGCGGACCTGACCGCCGCGCTGCAGCGTCAGGCGGAGAGTAAATCTGCGCTGGAAGAGGTTGAGATGGCATGGCTGGAAGCCCAGGAACAGCTCGAACAGATGATGGCCTCATAAAAACAATCTCCCCGTTCGCGAGGAGATTGAGATTGTTGACAAAGTCTGCCCCGGCCAGCGGTGAGATCGAGCATGCGAAGGGAAAACGCGCCGTTCGGAAAGTCGCTTAAACCCTCCATGGCCGCTCGGCCCGCGCGATTACGCACCTCATCCCTGAGGTGCGCCCGTAGCCGGGCCAACGCGTTGCGTTGTTCAAAAACGCCTGGCGTTTTTGTCCCAGGCGCGGGACGCTTGCCTCCTCTGTCCGTTCTCCCTGCGCTTTTAGCTAATGCGTTACTGGCAGGGCAACCCTGACTGGGTTTGTCAGCAGTCTGAGATTCTTATTTAACGGGGTTTATCCCCCAGCACGGTTGCCCGCTGCATGATCCGCCGGGCAGGATAGTAGTCGGCATTGGCGTAATGCTGCGTGACCCTATTATCCCAGATTGCCAGATCGTCTGGCTGCCAGCGCCAGCGCACCTGGAACTCCGGTTTAGTCGCATGCGCAAACAGGAAGCCCAGCAGCGCATCACTCTCCTTCTCGCTTAACTCCACAATCCGCGTGGTAAAACCCTCATTCACAAACAGCGCTTTTTTGCCGCTGACCGGATGCGTACGGATCACCGGATGCTGCACCGGTGGATGCTTAGCCACCGCCTGCTGCCAGCGCTGATGCTCCTCTTCGGTTTTGCGGTACTTGTACTCCTGAAATGACTTTTTGAAATCATGCTCGGCGTTTAACCCGGCCAGCAGTTGCTTAAAAGGTTCCGAAAGCGCCTCGTAAGCCGCAATGCCACTGGTCCAGAGCGTGTCACCGCCCGCTTCCGGCAACACTTTTGAGGCCAGTAAAGCGATAGCCGGTGGCGTGTCGATAAAGGTGACATCGGTGTGCCAGTTGTCGTTATCTGGCGGATTATCCCGATGCGTATCCAGCACGATTATCTCCTCAACGCCTTCTGCGTGGGGATAGACCGGATGGATATGCAGGTCGCCAAAGCGAATCGCCAGTGCGCGGTGCTGTTCCGGCGTCATCTTCTGGTCACGCAGAAACAGCACCTGATGACGCAGCAGGCCATGGTAAAGCTGTTCAAACTGCGCATCACTTAATGGCCGGGAAACATCCAGGTTAGAGACCTGCGCGCCGATATAGGGGCCAAGCGGGGTAAAACTGAGACGTTCATTCATGACTGTTCTCCACTCCAGGGCGTCAGACGGCGCTGTAACGCGCGGAGCCCGAGTTCTAAGCTAAAAGCGATAAAGGCGATCACTGCGATACCCGCCAGTACCACATCGGTGGCGAGAAACTCTCCCGCTGACTGCACCATGAAACCGAGGCCGCGCGTGGCGGCAATCAGCTCCGCTGCCACCAGCGTTGACCAGCCCACTCCCAGCCCGATGCGCAGACCGGTCAGAATCTCTGGCAGCGCGCCCGGCAGGATCACCCAGCGCAGCAGCTGCCAGCGGTTAGCCCCCAGCGAGCGAGCGGCGCGAATCCGTACCTGCTGCGTGTTACGCACCCCGGCCAGGGTAGAGAGTGTTACGGGCGCGAAGATCGCCAGATAGATCAGCAGGATTTTCGACGTCTCACCAATGCCGAACCAGATCACCATCAGCGGCAGATAGGCGAGTGGCGGAATCGGGCGATAGAGCTCGATCAGCGGATCAAGCAGGCCGCGAGCGACCGGGCTGAGGCCCATCAGAATCCCCACCGGAATACCGATAGCGGCAGCAGCCGTCAGCGCAATCAGCATCCGCGTCAGGCTGGCAGCCAGATGCTGCCACAGCGTGGCATCCATAAAGCCCTGCGCGCTGGCAATCACCAGCAGCTTGCTGAACACCTGCTGCGGCGACGGCAGGAACAGCGGAGCAATCAGGCCCAGCGCGGTGACGCCCCACCAGAGCAGTAACAGCAGAGAGAGGCTCAGCACGCTCAGCGTAAAGGCGGTTGAAAATGGCCAGCGCAGCCTGCGGCGCATCGGCAGAGACTTATCGTGGATTAACGCGCTCATGCAAACGCCTCCCGCTGATCAAACACCCGGCTCAGCACATATTCGCGCTGAGCGATAAACTGCGGATCGGATTTGATGCTGCGGCACGACTCTCCGGCGGCAAAACGGCGGCCAAATTCGGGCCGCAGCCGCTCCACGATGCGGCCCGGTCCAGGCGACAGCAGAATCAGTTCGCTGGCGAGGAAAATCGCCTCTTCTATATCGTGTGTAATCAGCAGGATCTGTTTACCGCTGTCGCGCCACAGCGTCAGCAGCAGTGTCTGCATCTGCTCACGGGTAAAAGCATCCAGTGCGCCAAACGGCTCATCCAGCAACAGCAGTTGCGGATCGGTGGCCAGCGCGCGCGCAATACCTACCCGTTGACGCTGACCGCCGGACAACTGCCAGATGGCGCGCTTTTCCGCCCCTTCCAGCCCGACCTGCCTGATAAGTTTCCGCGCTATGACCTCACGTGCCTGGCGCGGCATCCCCGCCAGTTGCAGTCCAAAGGAGACGTTATCCAGTACGTTGCGCCACGGCAGTAACCCTTCATGCTGAAACACCACGCCGCGCTCCGCGCCTGGCCCGATCACCGGCTGGTTATCCAGCGTGATGCTGCCCGACTCCACCGGCAGGAATCCGGCCACCAGATTGAGCAGCGTGGTTTTGCCACAGCCGGAGGGGCCGAGCACGACCAGCAGTTCGTGGCTGTCCAGGTGCAGATTGATATCCTGCAACACCGGCTGTCCGGCATAACGGGCATTAAGGTGAGCGATACGCAGCATAGTGCCTCCTTATGGTTTAACTAATGGCGCGACGAAGCGGGAGGTTACATAACTGCTGTAGTCGTTATCTGCCTGCGGCACCCGGCCCTGCGCTTTCAGGAACTGCGCGGTATCGACGATCGCCTTATTGACCGGTTTACCCAGCTGCTCAACCTGCTGCTGCGCCGTCAGGTAGGTATTGCCCTTCACCAGACCGGGAACCTGCGCTTCCGGCACGCCACTGAGGCGTGAGAGTTTGCTGAGGTTATCGGGCTGCTTCAGCCAGCTGTCGGGACTGTTAAGATAGGCCTGCTGCGCATCGATCGCGCTGCGGGCAAAAGCGGTGACGATCTCGGGATGCTGTTCGGCAAAATCTTTGCGTACTACCCAGACGTCCAGCGTCGGCGAACCCCAGCTCCCCACTTCCGCAGAGTCGGTTAACACTTTGCCCTCTTTCTCCAGCTCATTGACTGCAGGGGCCCAGACATAGGCACCATCAATATCGCCACGCTGCCAGGCCGCGATAATCGCTGGCGGCTGCAGGTTTATCAGCTGCACCTGTGACGGCTTAATGCCCCAGTGTTTCAGTGCAGCCAGCAGGCTGTAGTGGGTGGTGGAGATGAACGGCACCGCGATGCGTTTGCCGATAAGATCTTTGGGAGTAGTAATGTTCTTTTTCACCACCAGCGCTTCAGAGTTACCCAGCTGAGAGGCGAGTAAGAATGCTTCAATCGGCAGCTTCTGCGCCGCCGCAACCGCTAACGGGCTGGAACCGATGTTGCCAATCTGCACGTCGCCGGACGCCAGTGCGCGTAAGACGCCTGCGCCGCTGTCAAACTTACGCCAGTCAACGCTGGCCCCGCTCTCTTTCGCAAAACTGTTGTCAGCCTGCGCCACTTTCGCGGGTTCGGCGGAGGTCTGGTACGCCACGGTGACATTGACCGCATCAGCCTGAAACGCCAGCAGCGCCAGCGCTGCGGCTAAAAAAGTTAAACGTGTTGCTGCCATGATCCTTACCCCACCGTTTTTATCGTGGAGGCAGTGTCTATGGCCCCTATAGTTTCATAAAGGAATTAAAAATTATCCCTAATAGAAATAAGTTCTTAGATCACTATCTGCAAAACTAAGTCAAAAATCGCAAATGCTGAAAATAGCTAAAGTAAGCAAAAATGTCAGGCGCTCACATTGTCCCTGTGCTATTGATATGCGTTACCAATTTTTGCCTGTTAAGGTCTCTGTATCCGATGTCGATCGAGAAAGTCGCTCAGCTGGCTGGCGTCTCCAAAGCCACGGTATCGCGGGTTCTCAACGCGCATCCCGGCGTAAAGCCCGATACGCGTGAGAAAGTTCTGGCGGCAATCTCTGCCTGCGACTATCAGCCCAATCTGCTGGCGCGTCAGCTGCGTACGGCGCAAAGCAACATGCTGCTGGTGCTGATCTCGGATATCACTAACCCCTTCTGTTCACGCGTGGTTCAGGGCATTGAGGCCGAAGCGGAACTGCACGGCTATCATATCCTGCTCTGTAACTCCGCCTCGCAGCTTCAGCGCGAAGCCGCCTATCTGAGTTTGCTGACCGGCAAAGTGGTGGATGGTGTGATTACCATGGATGCGGCCTCCGGCTTACAGGATTTGCAGGCGCTGATCGCCGGAGCCCCCTGGGTGCAGTGCTGTGAATTTAATCCCGACATCCCCGCCTCCTCAGTCAGCATTGATCACCTTGAAGCGGCGCGTGACACCGTCCATTACCTCGCCGGTAAAGGGCGTAAACGCATCGGGCTGGTCAATGGCGACATGCGCTACCTCTACTCGCATCATCGTGAAAAAGGCTACCGGCAGGCGATTGAGGAGCTGGGGTATGCGTGGTCCGGCGTCTCTTATACCTGTGAGATCTCCCCTGAAGCAGGCAGTCAGGGGCTGCGGGAGTTGATGGCGCTGCCGGAACCGCCGGATGCGGTGTTTGCGGTATCAGATGTATTGGCGGTGGGCGTGGTACATGCGGCACTGGAAGCAGGTCTGCGCGTGCCGGAAGATCTGGCGGTCGTCGGGTTCGATGGCGTGCCGTTTACCCGCAGCCTGAATCCGCCGCTGACCACCATCGAGCAACCGATGAACCAGCTGGGCGCGCGCAGCGTGCAGCTGCTGCTGCAGAAGATCCGTAATCCGAATGCGCCGGTCATCCGTGAAGTGCTGCCCTGGACGCGCGTTGAACGCGCATCCAGCTGACTTAATGCCAGATTAACAGCACGCAGGCCGCAGTCAGTAGCCCCATAGCGAGGTTAAAGATTTTCCAGGCACGACGGCTGCGCAGAATGCGGCCGATCATCGCGCCAAATCCCATCCAGATCACGCCCGAGACGAGATTAACCAGAAACATACCGACGCTTATCGCCATCACCGAATGGCGATACGCATCACCGGCCAGACTGAAGCTGGCGACCGCGCCCAGTGCCATCAGCCAGGCCTTTGGATTGATCAGCTGCAGCAACCCACCCTGCCAGAACGGCATCGGCGCATCCGGCGCCTGGTCAGTTTCCAGCTTTTCATAACTGGCGGTAGCGATTTTCCATGCCAGCCAGAGCAGATAGAGGCTACCGGCGATTTTCAGCACCAGGTGCAACGAAGGATAAAGCAGGATCAGACCGCCTACGCCAAAGGCCACCATCAGCAGCATCACCTGCATACCAATCATGATGCCGATCATCAGCGGAATGGTGCGCATAAAGCCAAAATTAGCGCCTGAGGCGGTGAGTAACATATTATTAGGCCCGGGCGTAATCGCCGCGACCCAAAGAAAGCCCAACATTGATAAAAAAAGACTGAGTTCCATGGCAATCGGGTACTCCTTACCCCTGCAAGAAAAAACTTATCGAAGCTAACAGTGAGATATGGAACAGACAAGCTTTTACCACATGAAATTTACCGGACCGGAAAACGAGCAGTTCACGCCGCCTGACAGCCTGCGTAACGCCCACCTGCAGACAATGCTGCCGCGCCTGCTGCGTCGCCGTGTCACGTTCGCGCCTTACTGGCAGCGACTCGATCTGCCGGATGGCGATTTTGTCGATCTCGCCTGGAGCGAAGATCCCCAACAGGCGCAGAATAAGCCGCGCGTCGTGCTGTTTCATGGGCTGGAGGGCAGCTTTCACAGCCCCTATATTCATGGCCTGATGGCGATCTGCCGCGCGCGCGGCTGGCTGGCGGTAGTGATGCATTTTCGCGGCTGCAGCGGCAAACCCAACCGGCTCAATCGCATCTATCATTCCGGCGAAACGGAAGATGCCCGCTTTTTTCTGCACTGGCTGCGTACCCGCTGGGGCCAGGTGCCGACCGTGGCCGTCGGTTTTTCGCTAGGCGGCAATATGCTGGGCTGCCTGCTGGGCCAGCAGGGCGCAGCTGCCGAAGTGGAGGCAGGCGTCATTGTCTCCGCCCCACTGCTGCTGGAGCCATGTAGCGTAAAACTGGAACATGGCTTTTCACGCTTCTATCAATACTATTTGCTGGCGCAGCTGAAGAAAAATGCCCGCCGCAAACTGCACGCCTGGCCGGATACGCTGCCGGTCAATCTGGCGCAGTTAAAAGCGCTGCGGCGACTGCGCGATTTTGATGATGCGATTACCGCCCGCGCCCACGGTTTTGTCGATGCGGCCGATTACTATCATCGGGCCAGCGCCATGCCCTGGCTCAAACGCGCAGAGAAACCGCTGCTAATCATCCACGCCAAAGACGATCCCTTTATGAGTGATGAGGTGATTCCGCACAGCAGCCAATTATCTGCCACTATTACTTATCAACTGACACCACACGGCGGCCACGTCGGTTTCGTCGGCGGGACGTTACGCCAGCCCGAAATGTGGCTGGAACAGCGCATCCCGCAGTGGATCGCCCCTTTTCTGGATACCTGATCTCGTGATTATTCCCTGGCAACAGGTCTCTCCTGAGACCCTTGAAAATCTGATTGAAACCTTTGTGCTGCGTGAAGGCACTGACTATGGCGAGCATGAACGTAGCCTGCTGGACAAGGTGGCTGATGTGCGACGCCAGCTGGAAACCGGTGAAGTGGTGCTGGTGTGGTCGGAACTGCATGAATCGGTCAATATCATGCCGCGTAAAGAATTTCGTGGCTGATGCACCCGGCACCCTTTCATGATAACAATGCTCATCCTCCGACCTCACAGGGAGCTTTTCTATGTCTGCACGTCATCCCATTATCGCGGTGACCGGTTCCAGCGGCGCAGGAACCACCACCACCAGCCTGGCGTTCCGCAAAATCTTTCAGCAGCTTGACCTGCATGCGGCGGAGCTGGAAGGTGACAGTTTTCACCGCTTTACCCGCCCTGAAATGGATATGGCGATTCGTAAGGCACGCGATCTGGGACGTCATGTCAGCTACTTCGGCCCGGAAGCCAATGACTTTGGCCTGCTGGAGCAGAGCTTTAAAGAGTATGGCCATAGCGGGGAGGGGCAGTCGCGTAAATATCTGCACACTTACGATGAGGCGGTGCCGTGGAATCAGGTGCCCGGCACTTTTACACCCTGGCAGCCGCTACCGCAGAACACCGATATTCTTTTTTATGAAGGATTGCATGGCGGTGTGGTGACAGCGCAGCACAACGTGGCGGAACAGGTCGATCTGCTGGTGGGCGTGGTACCGATTGTTAACCTGGAGTGGATTCAGAAGCTGGTACGCGACACTGGCGAGCGCGGTCATTCACGTGAAGCCGTAATGGATTCCGTGGTGCGCTCAATGGAAGATTACATCAACTACATCACACCGCAGTTTTCACGCACCCATATCAACTTTCAGCGCGTTCCAACCATCGATACCTCCAACCCGTTCGCAGCCCGCGCCATTCCGTCACTGGATGAGAGTTTTGTGGTGATCCACTTTCAGGCGCTGGAAGATATCGACTTCCCCTACCTGCTGGCAATGCTGCAGGGCTCGTTTATCTCGCACATCAATACGCTGGTGGTGCCCGGCGGCAAAATGGGTCTGGCGATGGAGTTGATCATGGGTCCGCTGGTGAAGCGGCTGATGGAAGGTAAGCGGATAGAGTAAGAGGTCATAAGGGCCTTTCCAGACTAATGCCAATGCAGGATCAATCTGACAGCAGCGAAAAAGCTTAACACGCAGGGAACCGGGTCAGAAGAGGAAAGCGTCCCGCGCCAGGGACGGCGCGGGCCGAGCGGCCAGGGATTGGCTTAAGCGACTTTCCGATCTGACCCGGTTCCCTGCGCAGGCACAGTATCAACGCGGATTCCCTATGCAGGCACAGTCTGACAGCGGACCGACACAAACCGCTCTGACCCTGTTCACAACGCAGGCACAATCTCAAAGCGGATTTCCGGACCAGGCACAGTCTTAAAGCAACCTGCATCAGATACTGGAAGTGAAGTTAGCAGGTCTGCAATAACCCCTGCGGCTACTAAAGTTCGATCACTTCATAGCTATGCGTAATGTTGACGCCTTTACCCAGCATGATGGCCACCGAGCAATATTTTTCAGCCGAAAGATCGACCGCGCGTGAGACCGCTTTATCCTGGAGCGCTTTGCCACTCACGATAAAATGCAGGTTGATGTGCGTAAAGATTCGCGGCGCCTCTTCACGACGTTCTGAGGTCAGTTTTACTTCACAATCAGCCACATCGTTGCGGCCTTTTTGCAGAATTGATACCACGTCAATCGCGCTGCATCCACCTGCCGCCATCAGCACCATTTCCATTGGGCTGGGCGCTTTATCACCTGAATTGCCATCCATCAGTATCTGATGGCCGGATGAGGATTCTCCAAGGAATGTCAGCCCTTCTACCCATTTCACTCTTGCCTGCATGATTTTTGCTCCGGAATACGCTGTTTTGTCGCCAGAGTACGCTTTCGCCTGGTAAACAGCAATCCAGAGAAATCCGCCTGTAGCTGAAGCGAGACAACAGAAGACAGTCGGCAAAAGCTGTGCTACAAACAGTGCTGAAAATATTTTTCGTCACCCGATGGCGAAGCCGGGAAGAATGATGCGCACTGCGCCTGATGCGGCCCGAATAATTTCCTGAAAAGGAAACGCTTGAAGCTTTCACCGCCTGACAGGGAAAACTGCCCCCTGTATTTTGGGCACGATTACAACAGAGGATAATAGCGAATGGTTCTCGGCAAACCGCAAACAGACCCTACACTCGAATGGTTCCTGTCCCATTGCCATATTCACAAGTATCCATCCAAAAGTACGCTGATTCACCAAGGTGAAAAAGCAGAAACGCTTTACTACATCGTGAAAGGTTCCGTCGCGGTTCTGATTAAAGATGAAGAAGGCAAAGAGATGATTCTTTCCTACCTGAATCAGGGCGATTTTATTGGTGAGCTTGGCCTGTTCGAAGAAGGTCAGGAACGCAGCGCCTGGGTACGTGCGAAAAGCGCGTGCGAAGTGGCGGAGATTTCTTACAAGAAATTCCGTCAGCTGATCCAGGTTAACCCCGATATCCTGATGCGACTCTCATCGCAGATGGCGCGTCGCCTGCAGGTGACGTCTGAAAAAGTGGGTAACCTCGCTTTCCTCGACGTTACCGGCCGCATTGCACAGACTCTGCTTAACCTGGCGAAGCAGCCAGATGCCATGACGCATCCCGACGGCATGCAAATTAAAATCACTCGTCAGGAAATTGGTCAGATTGTGGGTTGTTCACGTGAAACCGTGGGCCGTATTTTGAAGATGCTGGAAGATCAGAACCTGATCTCCGCACACGGCAAAACCATCGTCGTTTACGGCACCCGCTAATTCCTGTCACCCACGGCGTGATGGCAACATCACGCCGTTATTGTTTGTGTTGGGCCGATGTGGCGTCGAATCATTTACCATCCTGAAGTTAACTACGCCTTGCGGCAAACGCTGGTGCTCTGCCTGCCGGTGGCGCTGGGCTGGCTGGCTGGCGACCTGCAAAAAGGTCTGCTGTTCTCATTAGTGCCCGCCTGCTGCAATATCGCCGGTCTCGATACGCCGCATAAACGCTTCTTCAAACGTCTGATTGTGGGCGGTAGCCTGTTTGCCCTCGGCAGCTTTCTGATCCAGTGGCTCACCCTGCATGCGATTCCACTGCCGCTGATCCTCTTCGCTATGCCTTTGCTGCTCGGCGTCACGGGTGAGATCAGCCCGCTGCATGGCCGTCTGCTGCCCGGTACGCTTATCGCCGCCATCTTTACCCTCAGCCTGGTTGGCCGCATGCCCATCTATGTCACCCCGCTGCTCTATATCGGCGGCACGCTCTGGTATGGGCTGTTTAACTGGTTCTGGTTCTGGCTGTGGAAAGAGCAGCCGATGCGTGAGAGCCTGAGCCTGATCTACCGCGAGCTGGCTAACTACTGCGACGCCAAATACACCCTGCTGACGCAGCTGACCGATCCGGAAAAGGCGCTGCCGCCACTGCTGGCCCGTCAGCAGAAAGTGGTCGATCTGATTAACACCTGTTATCAGCAGATGCACATGCTGTCGGCAAATCGCGATCACAGCCATAAACGGCTGACGCGCGCTTTCCAGGTGGCCCTCGATCTGCAGGAGCATATCTCGGTCAGCCTGCATCGGCCGGAAGAAGTCCAGAAGCTGGTGGAGCAAAGCCATGCTGAAGCGGTGATCCGCTGGAATGCCAAAACCATCTCGGCCCGGCTGCGGGTGCTGGCAGATAACATTCTTTATCACCAGTTACCCGACCGCTTTGCGATGGATAAACAGCTCGGCGCACTGGAGAAAATTGCCCATCAGCATCCCGATAATCCGGTGGGTAACTTCTGCCTTTATCACTTCAACCGCATTGCGCGGGTGCTACGCACCCAGAAACCGCTTTACCAGCGCGATCTGATGGCAGACCGCCAGCGCCGCCTGCCGCTGTTACCGGCGCTGCGCAGTTATCTCTCGTTTCGCTCGTCGTCGCTGCGCACGGCGGGTCGCTTTGCGGTGATGCTGATGCTGGGCAGCGCGCTGGCGCTGTTCTTCAACATCCCTAAACCCTACTGGATCCTGATGACCATTATGTTCGTCAGCCAGAACGGCTACAGCGCCACCCGCGTCCGTATCCAGCACCGGGCGCTGGGCACCTTTGCCGGCCTGGTCATCGCGGCCGCTACGCTGCGGCTCGCGGTACCGGAGTCACTGGTGCTGCTGATCATGCTGGCGATAACCTTTATCAGCTATCGCTTTACCCGCCAGTTCTATGGCTGGTCGATGATTGGCTTTACGGTCACGGCAGTTTACTCGCTGCAACTGCTGTCACTGAATGGCGCGCAGTTTCTGCTGCCGCGATTGATGGATACGCTGATGGGCTGTCTGATCGCCTTTGGTGGGATGCTGTGGCTGTGGCCGCAGTGGCAGAGCGGCTTACTACGGCAGAACGCCCACGACGCGCTGGAAACCTATCAGGATGCGCTGCGGCTGTTACTGGGCGACGAACAGTCGCCAGAGAAACTGGCTTATCAGCGCGTGAAGGTTAATCAGGCGCACAATGCGCTGTTTAACTCACTGAATCAGGCAATGCAGGAACCCGCGTTCAACTCCCGTTACCTGAGTGATATGCGGCTCTGGGTCACCCACAGTCAGTTTATTGTCGAGCATATCAATGCGATAACGATTCTGGCGCGCGAGCACACTATGCTGACCGCCTCGCTGGCTCAACGCTATCTGCAATCCTGCGAAATTGCGCTGCAGCGGTGTCAGCAGCGGCTGGAATATGATGGTGAAAGCTCACAGGTGAATCTGCTGGATGACCTGGAAAACATCAGTGAGGGACCGATTACTGTGGTGGAGCAGCATGTGCGGCGCATTCTCGATCATCTGAGCGTGATGTACACCATTTCATCGCTGGCGTGGAACCAGCGACCGCAACATGGCCGCTGGCTGATCAGACGCTTACGTAAAAACTAAGCTAGCCGTTAAGCACTTTGCCGACGGCGGTGGCGAAGCGGCTCATGCCCTCTTCAATGTCGGCCGGTTCGATGATCAGCGACGGGGCAAAACGCATCACATCGGTGCCAGCTACCAGCACCATCACACCTTCAGCGGCGGCGGCATTCAGAATGTCGCGCGACCTGCCGGCATGCTGAGGTTTCAGTGCCGCGCCAATCAGCAGACCTTTGCCGCGAATGTCACTGAACAGGTCATACTTCGCGTCAATAGCCTGCAGCGCCGTGACAAAGTGCTGGCGACGCATCTCTACGCCCGCCAGCACCTCCGGCGTGTTGATAATATCCAGCGCGGTTTCGGCAATGGCACAGGCGAGCGGGTTGCCGCCATAGGTGGTGCCATGCACGCCCGGTGCCATGGTTGAAGCAATCTCGTTGGTGGTCAGCATGGCGCTGACCGGGAAACCGCCGCCCAGCGCTTTGGCTGAAGTCAGGATATCGGGCTGGACGCCATAATGCTCATAGGCGAACAGCTTGCCGCTGCGTCCCATGCCGCTCTGCACTTCGTCCAGTACCAGCAGCGCCTGATGCTGATCGCAAAGCGCACGCAGTCCCTGCATAAATTCCTGCGTCGCAGGCATGACGCCGCCCTCACCCTGAATCGGTTCAACCACAATGGCGCAGGTGTGATCGTCAATGACCGCTTTTACAGCATCCAGGTCATTGAACGGCACGTGGACAATATCCGCCGGTTTCGGACCGAATCCGTCAGAATATTTTGGCTGGCCGCCGACCGTAACGGTAAACAGCGTCCGGCCATGAAAAGCATTATGAAACGCGATGATTTTACTTTTGAACGGACTGTGACGTTTGCAGGCATAGTAGCGCGCCAGCTTAAACGCAGCTTCATTGGCTTCGGCACCGGAGTTGGCGAAGAAGACGCGATCGGCAAAGGTCGCCTGAATGAGCTTACTGGCGAGACGCAGTGCCGGTTCGTTGGTAAAGACATTGCTGGTGTGCCACAGCGTCTCGCCCTGGCTTTTCAGTGTTTCCACCAGCGCAGGATGGCAGTGTCCAAGTGCGGTAACAGCAATACCACCCGAGAAGTCGATATACTCTTTGCCCTGCTGATCCCATACGCGACTGTCCTTGCCTTTTACCGGCACGAACTGCGCAGGTGCATAAACAGGCAAAATAACGTTATCGAACGTCTCCCGCGTGACCGCAATTTTTTCGGCTGCCATTAGTAACCCCATCTGAATGATTGTCGTACTGAATTGAAATAATAATCACAAAATATGCATAAAAAATCACTCAAAGGCAACTTATTGCGTAAGGAAATTGCGCAGCAGCTGATGTCCCTGCTCGCTGAGAATGCTTTCGGGATGGAACTGCACGCCTTCCAGCGCCAGGGTTTTATGGCGAAACCCCATAATTTCGTCAGGCTCGCCGTCACGTACCGTCCAGGCCGTTACCTCGAATGCGTCGGGCAGAGAGTCGCGCTGCACAATCAGCGAGTGATAACGGGTCACGGTAAGGGGATTATTGAGATTGCGGAACACGCCCTGGCCGGTGTGCTGAATCGCGGAGGTTTTGCCGTGCATCACCTGACGGGCTCGCACGACCTGCGCGCCATAGGCCTGCGCGATCGCCTGATGGCCCAGGCAGACACCCAGCACCGGCACGTTACCGGCGAAATGCCGAATCGCCGCCAGCGAGATGCCCGACTCTGACGGCGTGCAGGGGCCAGGAGAGATCACCAGATGGGTCAGCGGTAACGCTGCCATCTGCTCCAGGGTGATGGCATTATTGCGCACCACCTGAACCTGCGCGCCCAGCTCGCAGAAATATTGATAAAGATTCCAGGTAAAGGAGTCGTAATTGTCGATAAGCAGCAGCATGACGCGTCCAGAATGATAAACCGCGCCGCTATTCTACGCGGTTAAGCCGCCTCACTCACCACTTTCGCAAACACCTGCTCCAGCGGCGTCAGATCGCCGGCTACACCCGCCTGATTAGCAGCTTTCCAGCTCTCCGCGTCCGTCTCTTCCCACGACAGCAGATAACCGGCATGCAGCGCCAGCTGTTCAAAGAAAATCCGCTGTGCCCGGCCATTTCCATGACGGAAAGGATGCAGCATATTGATTTCGCAGTAGTAGTGGGCGATGCGCTGAATAAACGCGTCGCGCGGCAACTCAGCGAGTCCTTTCTCCTCTTCCAGCGCAGCCATCAGCGCGTTGCCTTCCTTTTCGATATATTCAAAATGGCAGAACGGCGTTTCATCTCGCCAGATATCGATGGTGCGCAGTTCGCCGGCCCAGCTGTAAACGTCCTGGAACAGCGTGCGATGGATCTGGCGCAGGTAAGGCAATCCGGGATTACGCGGTCCCAGTTCCAGGGTGGCGGCACGCGCTGCACTGAAGCTCAGCTCCGCCTTACGCAGTTGGGCGGCATCATGAATATCGGGCAGGTTTTTCAGCACGTTGTCGTGCTGCCACAGGTAGGGATCCTGGGTCACTGCGGTATTAGAGTCCATATTGCCTCCTCAGTGACGCCAGACGCGCGGCTGCATCATCGCTGTTTACGCTGGTTTCATTCGATGAGAAGCCTTCCAGCCGACAGCTGGCCTGATAGCTGGCGCTACGCCGCTGTTGCCACAGAGTGACCTTCTGTTTTTCGGTGAGTTTGTTCGCCATACCGCCTCCTGCTCAGGTTTTTGCCCTAAGTATAAGAGCAAATTCTGGCTTTGCCGGAAGCGGCAGGCGGTCGCCATCCGCAGATGGCGACAAAAAGCGTTAAGGCAGGACTTTGGCGGAGAGGATAACTACCGGTTTGGACGGCACATTCTGGTACGGACCCACATCTTTGGTCGGGACCTGAGAAATTTTTTCAACCACATCCTGACCTTTCACAATCTTACCAAATACGGCATAGCCAAAATCGCGCTGGCCGTGGTCGAGGAATGCATTATCCGCGACGTTGAGGAAGAACTGGCTGGTGGCACTGTCTTTATCGGCGGTACGCGCCATAGAGATGGTACCGCGCAGGTTACGCAGTCCATTGTCCGCTTCGTTTTTAATTGGCGCGTTGGTCTGCTTCTGCTGCATATCCGTGGTGAAGCCACCACCCTGCACCATAAAGCCCGGGATCACGCGATGAAAAATAGTGTTGTTGTAAAAACCGTTGTTGACGTAATCAACGAAGTTTTTCACAGAAACCGGCGCTTTCTGGTTATTCAGTTCGAGTTCGATATTGCCGGCGGAGGTGGTGAGCAGAACGTGGGTGTCACCTTTTGCGGCCAGCGCCTGGGCGGAAACGGTAGAGAGCGCTAACAGGGTGATGGCCGCTGTTAAAGTACGTTTAAACATGAAAGATTCCTTACCTGGGAGAGCGGGCACAAAAACGTGATTGATTGTAAAGAGACTCTATTCCATGAGCCAGCGTTTTACTTATATTTACGCTGTTGCGGCAAATGCACTGAGCAAACGTTAAACAACCCTAATTGCGTGATTAAAATCACACAACACATGAAATCTAGATCTGTAGTTTCACTGCTTGTTTATTAAGATCACAGTTCCGTTTACACTTTCTGACACTTTTTGGCACCCGGTTCTCAACAGGTTCAGAACATGACAAACCGTAATCGTATTGGCCTTACCTGGATAAGCTTCTTCTCCTACGCGCTGACCGGCGCGCTGGTGATCGTTACCGGCATGGTAATGGGCGATATCGCAAAAGATTTCCAGATTCCCATCTCCAGCATGAGTAATACCTTCACCTTCCTCAACAGCGGCATCCTGGCGGCGGTTTTCCTGAACGCCTGGCTGATGGTGATTGTGCCACTGAAGCGCCAGCTGATTTTCGGCTTCGTCCTGATGGTGCTGGCGATAATCGGGCTGATGACCAGCCGCGATCTCACCATCTTCTCGCTCTGTATGTTTGTGCTGGGTGTGGTCAGCGGCATCACCATGTCGATCGGTACCTTCCTGATCACTCACCTGTATGAAGGCCGTCAGCGCGGTTCACGCCTGCTGTTTACCGACTCCTTCTTCAGCATGGCGGGCACGCTGTTTCCGGTGCTGGCAGGCATTCTGCTGGCGCGTCAGCTGCCGTGGTACTGGGTCTATGTCTGCATCGGCGTTATCTACGTCGCCATTTTCGTCATGACGCTGTTTGTGGAGTTCCCGGTACTGCGTAAGCCTGAAAACAGCCCGACGGTTGAGAAAGAGAAATGGGGTGTGGGCGTGCTGCTGCTGGCTGTCGCGGCACTCTGCTATATTCTGGGCCAGCTCGGCTTTATCTCCTGGGTGCCGGAATATGCCACCAAAGTCATGGGCATGAATATCAATGACGCCGGACAACTGGTGGGCAGCTTCTGGACGGCGTATATGGTGGGTATGTGGGCCTTCAGCTTCCTGCTGCGCTTCTTCGATCTGCAACGCATTCTGATGGTGCTGGCGGGTCTGGCGACCGTACTGATGTACTGGTTCGTCAGCAGCAACGATGCCAGCATGCTGAAATGGATCATCATGATTCTTGGCTTCAGCTCAAGTGCTATCTACACCACCATCATCACCCTGGGTTCATTGCAGACCAGAGTGGCGTCACCGAAGCTGGTGAACTTCATTCTGACCTGCGGCACCGTCGGCACCATGCTGACCTTTGTGGTCACGGCGCCTATCGTTGAGAAAAGTGGTGTGCATACCGCACTGGCGACGGCGAACGCGCTCTACGCCGTGGTATTTGTAATGTGTGCCCTGCTCGGCTTTGTCAGCCGTCATCGTACTCACGGTCACGTCACGCATTAATCCTTCAGGGCGGCGAGCGATCGCCGCCCTGCTCGTTAACGCCGGAAGTCTACGCGCTCCCGTTCCCGCCAGTAAATCTCGCTTTCTGCAGGCTTCGTCTCCGCCACGACCACACCGCGACGCAGTGAATAGCGCACCGGGACCTGCCTTCTTACCGCATCAAAACCGCTCTCTGCTGGCAGTATAATCAGACTGGCCTCATTGCCGCTCTGAATGCCATAGCCTGCAAGCTGCATCGTCTTCGCACTGTTGTGCGTAATCAGATCCAGACCGGCATCAATCTGCTCATAGCCCATCAGCTGACAGACATGTAATCCCATATGCAGCACCTGCAGCATGTTGGCGGTCCCCAGCGGATACCAGGGATCAAACACATCGTCGTGGCCGAAGCAGACGTTAATCTCTGCCTCCAGCATCTCTTTTACCCGCGTAATGCCGCGCCGCCTGGGATAGGTATCGAAGCGGCCCTGCAGGTGAATATTGACCAGCGGATTGGCGACAAAGTTAATGCCCGACAGCTTCAGCAGCCGGAAAAGTCGTGAGGTGTATGCGCCATTGTAAGAGTGCATCGCGGTGGTATGACTGGCCGTCACGCGTGCGCCGTTGCCGTCGCGATGGGCCAGCGCCGCCACGGTTTCCACAAAGCGCGACTGTTCATCATCGATCTCATCGCAGTGAACATCGATCAGCCGGTCATAGCGGTCAGCCAGCGCAAAAGTTTTATGCAGCGACTCGACGCCATATTCGCGGGTGAATTCGTAGTGCGGAATGGCGCCGACGACATCCGCGCCCAGCCGCAAGGCTTCTTCCAGCAATGCTTCGCCGTTGGGATAGGAGAGAATGCCCTCCTGGGGAAACGCCACTATCTGAATCGTGATCCAGGGCGCCATCTCCGCTTTCAGCTCCAGCATCGCTTTCAGCGCCGTCAGTGAGGGGTCTGACACGTCAACATGAGTGCGCACAAACTGAATGCCGTTGGCGATCTGCCACTTCAGCGTCTGCAACGCCCGCTGTTTCACATCTTCGTGGCTGAGCAGCGCCTTGCGCTCAGCCCAGCGTTCAATCCCCTCAAACAGCGTGCCAGACTGATTCCATGCCGGTTCACCCGCCGTCTGGGTGGTATCCAGATGAATATGCGGCTCAATAAAGGGCGCGCAGGCTAAGCCGCCCTCGCCGTCCAGCGATTGTCCCACCGGAGAAGGCTGCTGCGGCTGGGCTGAGATGCGGGCAATTTTTCCGTCGGCGATTTCGATTTGCCACAACCCTTCCCGCCAGGGCAAACGCACATTATTGATCCACTTGGGTGACAGCATGGCTGATTCCTTATCCGATTAACCTGTATGGTTAAAACTAACACGATTCATACCCTCAGCAGCAATGCAGGATATTCAGCAGGTTAGCCGCATCCGATAAACCAAATTAAAATCAACTACATACCTCTTAATAGGTATATGGCGTTGTGGTTGATACATATCAATAAGCGTCAGAAAGGGCGCGCTATTGTAGCCGCAGATATCGCAAATTTGAGGCAAAAATGAGCAAGCACAATGTCGTCGTTATCGGTAACGGCATGGTCGGCCACCGCTTCATAGAAGAGTTACTTGAGAAAGCGGAACCCGACCAGTTTTCGCTGACCGTCTTTTGTGAAGAACCCCGCGTCGCCTACGACCGTGTCCATCTGTCCGCTTACTTCTCCCATCACACCGCCGAAGAGCTGTCGCTGGTTCGTGAAGGCTATTACGACAAACATCAGGTCAATCTGCTGCTGGGTGAGCGCGCTATCACCATTAACCGTGATGAAAAGCTCATCCACTCCAGCACCGGTCGCGCGGTTCACTACGACACGCTGATTTTTGCCACCGGCTCTTATCCATGGATCCCGCCGATTAACGGTGCCGAAGGTAGCGACTGCTTTGTCTACCGCACCATCGAAGATCTCAATGCCATTGAAGCCTGCTCACGCCGCAGCAAACGCGGTGCGGTGATTGGCGGCGGTCTGCTGGGACTGGAAGCGGCGGGCGCACTGAAAAATCTGGGTATTGAAACTCACGTTATTGAATTTGCGCCGGTGCTGATGGCAGAACAGCTCGATCAGCAAGGCGGGGAACAGTTGCGTCGTAAGATTGAGCAGATGGGCGTGCGGGTCCACACCGGCAAAAACACCCAACAGATTGTGCATCACGAGCACGGCGGCAAAACGCTGCAGTTCGCCGACGGCAGTGCGCTGGAGGTCGATTTCATTGTCTTCTCCACCGGCATTCGCCCGCAGGACAAACTGGCAAAACAGTGTGGATTAACCCTGGGTCCGCGTGGCGGCATCGCCATTGATGACCAGTGCCGCACCAGCGATCCCGCCATTTACGCCATCGGTGAGTGTGCCGCCTGGCAGAATCGCGTCTATGGCCTGGTGGCGCCGGGGTATAAAATGGCGCAGGTCGCCAGCGACCATCTGCTGGGCCGCGACAATGCGTTTACCGGTGCGGACATGAGCGCCAAACTCAAGCTGCTGGGTGTCGATGTCGGTGGGATTGGCGATGCGCGCGGTACCACGCCAGGTGCACGCAGTGTGGTCTGGCTGGATGAAAGCAAATCGGTCTACAAACGCCTGATTATCAGCGAAAATCAGAAAACTCTGCTGGGTGCGGTGCTGGTGGGCGACACCAGCGACTATGGCAACCTGCTGCAACTGGTGCTGAATGGTATTACGCTGCCGGATAACCCGGAAGCACTGATTCTGCCAGCGGGCAGCGGGGATAAACCGGCCATCGGCGTCGATTCCCTGCCTGACAGCGCGCAAATCTGCTCCTGCTTCGACGTCAGCAAAGGCGACATCATCAAAGCGGTTCAGGGTGGCTGTCACACCGTGGCCGCGCTGAAAAGTAGCACCCGAGCCGGTACGGGCTGCGGCGGCTGTATTCCCCTTATTACCCAGGTACTTAACAGCGAACTCAGCCGTCAGGGCATTGAGGTCAATAACCACCTTTGTGCCCACTTCGCCTGGTCACGCCAGGAGCTTTATCACCTGATTCAGGTGGAAGAGATCAAAACCTTTGATGAACTGCTGGTCCGCTATGGGCAGGGTTACGGCTGTGAAATATGCAAGCCTGCGGTGGGGTCTCTGCTCGCCTCCTGCTGGAACGAATACGTACTCAAGCCGCATCACGCGCCGTTGCAGGACAGCAACGACCTCTATCTGGGTAATATCCAGAAAGATGGCACCTATTCGGTGATCCCGCGCTCGCCCGGCGGTGAAATCACGCCGCACGGACTGAAGGTGATTGGCGAGATCGCCGAACGCTATCAGCTCTATACCAAAATCACCGGCTCGCAGCGCATCGGCTTGTTTGGCGCGCAGAAAGACGATCTGCCCGCTATCTGGTCACAGCTGATCGAGGCCGGATTTGAAACCGGTCAGGCCTACGCTAAAGCACTGCGTATGGCGAAAACCTGCGTCGGCAGCGCCTGGTGCCGTTACGGCGTGGGCGACAGCCTCGGCTTCGGCGTAATGCTGGAGAACCGCTATAAAGGCATCCGCACACCGCACAAAATGAAGTTTGGTGTCTCCGGTTGCACCCGTGAATGCGCAGAAGCCCAGGGCAAAGATGTCGGCATTATCGCTACCGAAAAAGGCTGGAATCTCTACGTCTGCGGCAACGGCGGCATGAAACCGCGTCATGGCGATCTGCTGGCGGCCGATCTCGATCAGCAGACGCTGGTCAGCTATCTCGACCGCTTCATGATGTTCTATATCCGCACCGCCGACCGTTTGCAGCGCACCTCGCTGTGGCTGGAGAGTCTGGAGGGTGGCATCGACTATCTGCGTAGCGTGATCGTGGATGACAAACTTGGCCTTAACAGCCAGATGGAACAGCAGCTCGACGCGCTGCGCGCCAGCGTTTGCTGTGAATGGCAGGCGACGCTGGAAGATGAGAACCAGCTGACGCGCTTTGCCCACTTTATTAACTCGCCGCAGCGCGATCCCGCTGTACAACGGATAGCAGAGCGCGACCAGCATCGCCCGGCGCGCCCCGAAGAACGCATTGCCGTGACACTGATTGAGGAGACCGAATCATGAGCCAGTGGAATCCGGTGTGCCCGCTGACGCAGATCCTGCCCGCCACGGGCGTCTGCGCGCTGGTCAAAGGTCAGCAGGTGGCTATCTTCCGTCCACGCAACGATGAGCAGCTTTATGCCATCAGCAATATCGATCCGTTTGCCGATGCCAGCGTGCTGTCACGCGGCATTATTGCCGAACATCAGGATGCGCTCTGGGTGGCCAGCCCGCTGAAGAAACAGCATTTCCGCCTCAGCGATGGCTACTGCATGGAGGACGAAACGCGCTCCGTGGCGGCATGGCCGGTGCGGGTCAATGCCGGACAGGTTGAAGTCTGCCTGTAACGCCCCTCAACAGCCCGCCTGCGCGGGCTTTTTTAAGGACCTCTGATGGACTACTTCCCCTTGTTCTGCCGCCTGCAGGACCGTCGCTGCCTGCTGGTCGGCGCGGGTGACGTGGCTGAGCGGAAAGCGCGCCTGCTGCTGGAGGCCGGTGCCGAGCTGTGGGTCGGTGCCCGTGAGTTCTCCCCCACCTTCCAGGAATGGGCGCAGCAGAAAGCCATCACGCTGCTGCCAGGGCCTTTCGATCCCGGGTGGCTCACCGGCTGCTGGCTGGTGGTCGCCGCCACCAGTGATGACGCGGTCAATCAGCAGGTGGCAGAAGCAGCCGAAACACAGCAGATCTTCTGCAATCTGGTGGATGCGCCGCAGGAGGCCAGCGCGATTATGCCGTCGATTATCGACCGCTCCCCGCTGATGGTTGCCGTCTCTTCTGGCGGACGCGCGCCGGTGCTGGCGCGTCTGTTGCGGGAGAAGCTGGAGGCGATACTGCCGCAGCATCTCGGCCAGCTGGCGCAGCGGGCCGGCGGCCTGCGTGCACGGGTGAAAAAGCAATTCGGCTCCATCAATGCCCGCCGTCACTTCTGGGAGCGCTACTTTAACAGCGAACGGCTGGCCCAGACGCTGGCTAACGGCGACGGTGAACGCGCGGAACAGATTACCGACGCGCTTTTTAGCGCAGACCTCTCGCAACAGGGTGACGTGGCGCTGGTGGGTGCCGGTCCGGGCGATGCCGGATTACTCACCCTCAAAGGTTTACAGCTGATCCAGCAGGCGGATGTCATCGTCTATGACCGGCTGGTTTCCGATGAGATCCTGAATCTGGTGCGCCGTGATGCCGAACGCATTTTTGTCGGGAAACGCGCCGGACATCACTGCGTACCGCAGGATGCGATCAATCAGCTGCTCTGCGAACAGGCGCTACGCGGAAAACGGGTGGTGCGGCTGAAAGGCGGCGATCCCTTTATCTTTGGTCGCGGCGGTGAAGAGCTGGAAGCGCTGGCACAGCTGAAGATTCCGTTCAGCGTGGTGCCGGGGATCACCGCGGCATCGGGTTGTGCGGCCTACAGCGGTATTCCGCTGACCCACCGCGATCATGCACAGAGCGTCAGACTGGTTACCGGGCATCTGCAGAAATCCGGCACGCTCGCCTGGCAGATGCTGGCGGCAGAGCAGCAGACGCTGGTCTTTTATATGGGGCTGGCCCAGGCCGGAGAAATTCAGCAGCAGCTGATAAAACATGGAATGCGCAGTGATATGCCGGTAGCACTGGTGGAAAACGGCACCAGCACGCGTCAGCGCGTGGTCACCGGGAGACTGGACGAACTGGAAGCGTTAGCCGGTCAGGTGAGCAGTCCCAGCCTGATGATCATCGGCAGCGTGGTGAGTCTGCGCGATAGCCTGCGCTGGTTCTGAATCGGCAAATAAAAACGGCGGGCATAACGCCCGCCGTTCTGTTTGTCCGCTCAGCCATTACGGCATCGCGACAAAGCCTACCGCTTCATAAACCTTCTTCAGCGTTTCCTGCGCCTGTGCGCGTGCTTTAGCCGCACCATCACGCATCACCTGCTCCAGCAGTGCTTCATCGTTGCGGAAGCTGTGATAACGCTCCTGCAGCTCAGAAAGCATGCCTGACACCGCATCGGCTACTGCGCCTTTCAGGTGGCCATACATCTTGCCTTCGAACTCCTGCTCCAGCTCGGCGATGGTTTTACCGGTCACGCCCGACAGAATATCCAGCAGGTTAGAGACGCCCGCTTTCTCTTTGATGTCGTAGCGCACCACTGGCGGCTCTTCAGAGTCAGTAACGGCGCGTTTGATCTTCTTCACGACCGCTTTTGGATCTTCCAGCAGGCCGATAACGTTGTTGCGGTTGTCGTCAGACTTGGACATTTTTTTGGTCGGCTCCAGCAGCGACATCACGCGCGCGCCAGACTTCGGAATGAACGGCTCTGGTACCCTGAAGATATCGCCATAGATCGCATTGAAGCGATGTGCGATATCGCGGCTCAGCTCCAGATGCTGCTTCTGATCTTCACCAACCGGCACCTGATTGGTCTGATAGAGCAGAATGTCAGCCGCCATCAGAACCGGGTAGTCGAACAGACCGGCGTTAATGTTCTCTTCGTAACGCGCTGATTTGTCCTTGAACTGCGTCATACGGCTCAGTTCGCCGAAATAGGCGTAGCAGTTCAGGATCCAGCTCAACTGCGTATGCTCTGGCACATGCGACTGAACAAAGATGGTGCTTTTTTGCGGGTCGATACCACAGGCCAGATAGAGCGCCAGCGTATCCAGCGTCGCTTTACGCAATGCAGCAGGATCCTGACGCACGGTGATCGCGTGCAGATCAACAATGCAGTAAATGCAGTGGAAATCATCCTGCATCTGCACCCACTGACGCAGCGCTCCCATATAGTTGCCAATGGTCAGTTCGCCGGACGGCTGTGCGCCGCTGAAAACGATGGGTTTCATACTTAAATCCTGATATTTACAGCCCCAGTGTGGGCAAAAGTTCGTCGAAAGAGTCGAGGGTTAAATCGGGCTGGCTGGTCGCAATCGGCTCGCCATAGTTATAGCCAAAGGTCATACCAACGTTGGGTACACCTGCCGCCTGCGCCGCCTGGATATCATTGCGTGAGTCGCCAACAAACAGCAACTCGTTCGGCAGGACGCCGAAGGTGCCCAGCACCATAAAGATCGCTGCAGGGTGCGGTTTTTTAACCGGTACATCGTCGCCACCGATAATCAGCGAAAACGCATCGGCAATACCAAGCGATTCAAGCAGCGGTGCCACAAACGGCGTCGGCTTGTTGGTCACAATCGCCATCGGCAGCCCGGAAGCCTTTAAGGCATCCAGCGTCTGCTTCACCTGTGGGAACAGCGTGCTGCCCGCATCCACAGTGTCGGCATAGTGGCGGTCAAACAGCGCGCGTGCATCGCGCTGCTCTTCCGGCTGCGGCTCACGGCCCAGCGCAAAGGTCAGCGCACGGGCCATCATGATATCGGCACCGTTGCCAATCCAGGTTGAGACGCGCTCAAGGCCCGCCTGCGGCAGGCGGAGATCGTTCAGCGTGCGGTCGATCGCATCGGCAAGGCCTGGCGCGCTATCCACCAGCGTGCCATCAAGATCAAACGCCAGCGCACGAATATCAGTGAAATGAGCCATTGGCTTTCTCCAGTTCATTGCGCATATCATCGATCACTTTTTTATAGTCAGGATGACCGAAGATGGCAGAACCCGCGACAAACATATCGGCACCGGCAGCCGCAATCTCGCGGATATTGTCGATCTTCACGCCGCCATCCACTTCAAGACGAATGTTGTAGCCGCTCTGATCGATACGTCGGCGTGCTTCCCGCAGTTTATCCAGGGTGCCGGGAATAAATGACTGCCCGCCAAAACCAGGGTTCACGGACATCAGCAGAATGATATCCAGCTTATCCATGACGTAATCGAGGTAGCTCAGCGGGGTCGCCGGATTAAAGACCATACCCGCTTTACAGCCATGCTCCTTGATCAGTTGCAGAGTACGGTCAACGTGTTCGCTGGCTTCGGGATGAAAGGTAATATAGGTGGCACCGGCTTTGGCAAACTCCGGGATCAGCGCATCCACTGGTTTCACCATCAGATGCACGTCGATAGGCGCAGTGATGCCATAGTCGCGCAGTGCTTTCAGCACCATCGGACCCATGGTCAGATTAGGGACGTAGTGGTTGTCCATTACGTCGAAGTGAACCACGTCACCTCCGGCCGCCAGCGCTTTGGCTGTGTCTTCGCCCAGGCGGGCAAAGTCCGCCGACAGGATTGAAGGGGCCAGCAAATATTGTTTCATCCGATTCTCCCACTGTTGTGCGCCAGCCCTGCGGCTGGCGTAATGCGTTGGTCGCGGACGAAACAGACTAGCGATAAAGTGCCAGCAGTTCGTCGACCTTGGTGCGACCGGCTATGCTCCGGCTGATAGAACGCCGGGCTTTGACCACATGTAACACTGCATCCTGATACCATAAACGTGTCAGCGCAGTGTCGTGGTTAGAAATCAGTACCGGAATCCGGTGCTCCGACGCAGCCAGCTGTGCCGCTAACGCCGCCAGATTCTCCTGCTCACGCAGGCTGAAGCTGTTGGTGTGATAAGCCGTAAAATTGGCCGTGGCCGACAGCGGTGCATAAGGCGGATCGCAATAGACCACCGAGCCTTTACCGGCACTGGTCAGGGTAACATCGTACGATTCACAGACAAACGTCGCTTTTTGCGCACGCTCGGCAAACCACAACAATTCGGCTTCAGGAAAGTAGGGTTTGCGATAGCGGCCAAACGGCACGTTGAACTCACCACGCAGGTTATAGCGGCAGAGGCCGTTGTAACAGTGACGGTTCAGATAGAGGAACAGCAGCGCGCGCTGGTAGGCGTCGGTGCTGCTATTAAATTCGGTGCGCCGCTGGTAATAACAGATTTCGTTGTTACCCTCCGGCGTAAACAGCAGCTGCGCGTCACGGATGAAATCCGCCGTGCGCGTTTTGACAATGTTGTAGAGATTAATCAGGTCACTGTTGATATCAGCCAGATGGTAGCGATCAAACTCAGTGTTCAGAAACACCGAACCTGCGCCAACAAATGGCTCAACCAGACAGTCGCCTTGCGGCAGATGACGATGGATCTCTTCTACTAAGGGAAATTTTCCCCCTGCCCATTTCAGGAAAGCGCGATTTTTTTTCATGCTGTCGTGGTTATTACATCTTATTGTGAGGCTGTGGCTGGACCGACAGCAGATCTGCGCTTAAAACGGGGCCAGAGCCTGGCCCCACATCCGCTATTGGCTGGCTTCTTTCTTCACCTGGCTGACTGGTTTTACCCACGGGTTCTTCGCACGCACGTCTGCAGGCAGCGATGCTACAGCGCGTTTGGCATCGGCCGGTGTGGCATAGGAGCCACTCACCAGCACGTACCACGACTGACCGTTACGGGTGGTTTTGTAGACGTGATATCCACTCAGATTCTGTTGCTTAGCCCAGGCATTCAGGCTTTCCGGCTTTGATGCACCGCTCAGCTGCAGAGTATAACTGCCCCCTGGCAGTGATTTGCTGGCTGAATTGCTGCCCGCTGCCGTGGTAGCTGGCGCAGAACTCACTGGCGTACGCGCTGGCGTGGTATGCGTTTTGCTGTCACGGGTTACTGGCTTCGACGCTGTTTTATGCGATGAATCGTGCGCCGGACGAGCAGCCGTATTTGATTTGTTCGGTGTCTGACGGACTGAAGGTGCCGTGACAGGATTGGCAGCCGTTCCGGCATTGCCGCTGACCGTTGCTGGCGCCGTTGGCAGTGAACTGCCGTTCTGCGTGCCCATCGCGGCACTGTCAACCTGCTGCTGCTGATTAGTCAGCGCGCTGTTCAGATCGCCCGGCAGCGTGACACGCTGCTGATTTGCGGGTGCCTCAACCGGTGCGGCCTGCGTAGGCGTTGAAGCCACAGGCGGCATCGAGATGTCGCGCTGCGGATTAGAGGCAGCATCACCGCTGGTCGCCGCGTTATTTTCGCTGGTGGCGGGGGTAGTCTGCGCATCTGACGGAGGAGTCTGTCCACCGGACATGGAAGAGGAGCCGCCCAGGTCAATATTCTTTTCGCTGCCGGAACCGCCATTGGCGGCAGGGGTTGTGCCCGCCGTGGCCGGTTTTTTCTCATCCGGGCCATTCAGCGCCGAACCAATCCCCAGCACCAGTAACAGCAGAACCAGGATCCCGACACCCATCATGATACGCTGGCGCGAAACCGGTGTTTTGGCCGCAGTAGACGACTTACGAGGGCGCGAGGGACGGCGGTCGCTGGCGTCAGGTTTTAACTCGTCTTCCGGTTTAAACTCATCCATTTTGGCTCCTCCGTAAAGCGGCATTCCGCACTGCGCACCCTGCGCGCCGCGTCACCACTCAACTGCTTAATCTCAGGGTTGCTGACAATCGTTAATTGCAGCCAGCACCATATCATGTGCCACGCCACCACGCACTTCAGAGCGGCCAATCGACAGCGGGAGTATCAGCCGCAGTTCGCCCGCCAGAACTTTTTTATCGCGCATCATGTGTGGCAGATACATCTCTGCACTCATCGCCTGCGGCCCATGCACCGGCAAACCGGCACGCTGGAACAGGGCAATAATGCGGTCGGTCTCCTGCGGCTGGAACTGTCCCAGACGTTCAGCCGTACGTGCCGCCATCACCATGCCCGCCGCAATCGCTTCACCGTGCAGCCAGTTGCCGTAGCCCATGTGCGCTTCAATCGCATGACCAAAAGTATGGCCCAGATTAAGCAATGCCCGCTGACCGTTTTCACGCTCATCGGCCGCTACAACCTCTGCTTTCAGTTCACAGCAGCGACGAATGCAGTACGACAGCGCCTGTTCATCCAGTGCCAACAGCGCATCAAGATTCTGCTCCAGCCACTCGAAGAACGCACCGTCGAGGATGATGCCGTACTTTATGACTTCCGCCAGACCAGACGCCAGTTCGCGCGCGGGCAGCGTCTTCAGACAGGCCGTATCAATCACCACCGAGGCGGGTTGATAAAACGCGCCGATCATGTTTTTGCCCAGCGGATGGTTAACGGCCGTTTTGCCGCCAACCGAAGAATCAACCTGCGACAGTAAGGTGGTCGGTACCTGAATAAAGCGTACGCCACGCTGATAACTGGCCGCAGCAAAACCGGTAAGATCGCCAATGACGCCGCCGCCTAAGGCGACAAGCGTTGTATCACGACCGTGAGGCTTTTGCAGGAGCGCAGTAAAGACCTGATCCATCACGGTCAGCGTCTTATATTGCTCGCCATCGGGTAAGATCACCTGATCCACTTTTACACCTGCCGCCGTCAGCCGTGCTGTCAGCTGGTCAAGATAGAGCGGAGCCAGCGTCTGGTTTGTCACCACCATGGCGTTTTCGCCCGCGGTCAGCGGCCAAAAAGAAGCCGGATCGTTAAACAGTCCGGCGGCGATAGTGATGGGGTAACTGCGTTCCCCCAGTGAGACGGTGATCTTCTCCATGATGCCCGATACCTGTTAAAAAGCCTTCGAACGTTGGATCAACTTTTTTCCAACATGTGGATAATCTGATTCGCCACCACCTTCGCACTCTGATCATCTGTGCGAATGGTGACATCGGCGATCTCTTCGTAGAGCGGGTTGCGTTCGCCAGCCAGCGCTTCAAGCACTTCGCGCGGCGGTGAATCCACCTGCAGCAACGGACGTTTTTTGTCACGTTGGGTGCGCGCCAGTTGCTTCTCGATGGTGGTTTCAAGATAAACCACAACACCGCGGGCGGAGAGACGATTACGCGTTTCCCGGGATTTGACGGAACCACCGCCTGTCGCCAGGACGATGCCTTGCTTCTCGGTCAGTTCGTTAATGATTTTTTCTTCGCGATCGCGAAAGCCAGCTTCGCCTTCGACATCAAAAACCCAGCCCACATCCGCTCCGGTGCGTCGCTCAATTTCCTGATCGGAATCGAAGAACTCCATGTTGAGTTGCTGAGCCAACTGACGGCCAATAGTGCTTTTGCCGGCACCCATCGGCCCAACCAGAAAGATATTGCGTTTCTCTGCCATTTTGTCGGTATTACTAAGAATTCGTTAATGATACCCCGCGTTCAGCATTTGCTGGCGGGACAGGAACTGAGACCTCATGAGCGTTAGCAAGAGTCAGATGAAAAATTATCTCAACACTCAAGGCTGTTTGGCAACCGATTATATTGCCTTCAGCACATCCATTTCTGAATTGGCCTGTGTTCGCGAAACTGTAACGCGCCAGCGCTGCGTCTTTACAACGCTGCTTACAGAGGAGTTTTCTGATCTGTTTGCCGGGATTTACCCTGCATAGACGGTTACACCGTATTGAAAATCGCTAAACCTTGTAAGCTAATTCCTCTCCTGCGTCAACGCAGATGGCCTTAAGGGACGCATTTTCCGTTTTATCCAGCCGTAAGCGCTGCTTCCCTGACCAATCGCGGCGTTATGAAGATCACCAGCTCTCTTTTTTTGCGCTGCTCTGATTGCTGACGAAACAACCCGCCAATCAGCGGCACATTTCCCAGCAGCGGCACCTTATTCTCTCCGTGACTGCGCTGCTGCTGAAAGATACCCCCTAACGCCAGTGTTTGCCCGTCACTGACCGTGACCTGCGTCTCAATTTCCTGTTTATCAATGGATAATATGTCGCTGTCGCCGGTTCTGATGCTGCGACCCGGCATGTTCTGACTGATATGGATCTTCAGCTGGATGCGGCCATGCCCGGAAATCGTCGGTGTCACCTCCATGCCCAGCACCGCTTCTTTGAACTCAATACTGGTGGCTCCGCTGTTTCCCGCCGACACTTCATAAGGAATCTCAGTGCCCTGCTTAATCGACGCGGTCTGTTGATGTGAGGTAAAGAGGCGTGGACTGGCGATGATTTCAATCTGGTTCTCCTGCTCCAGCGCACTTAATTCCAGATCCAGAAGCTGACCGCCGATGCGCGCCAGTGCCATACCCACGCTGACGCCGGGCGAACTGACCGCCAGCGGAATATCCAGCCGGGGATGATGCAGGATGTCAGTCACGGCGGCGTCACCCGCCTGCAATCCCCACTTCACACCCAGCTCCTGCAGATGCTCTTCGCTGATGGTGACGATATGCGCCGATAGCTCGATCTGCTCCAGTGGCAGGTCCAGCGCCCGTATCCAGCGCTCCGTCTCTTTCAACGCTGCCGCCGTATCGCGCAGTAACAGGGCGTTGGTGCGTTTGTCGACCGTTACGCTGCCGCGCTCACTCATCAGCGACTGCCGCTCACTCAGCAGACTGGCATGCACCTCGCTGGCGCTGGCGTAACGCAATATCACGGCGCGCTGCTGCAAAGGCTCCTGCAGCAATCGGGCCTGCTGCTCAGCCTGCCGTGTCTGCTGCTGTTCCTGTTGCCAGCTTTCCGGATAGACCAGCAGGACATTACCCTGTTCTATCAGCGTCAGCTTTGCCATGCGCGCCACCAGCTCCAGCGCCTGATGCCACGGCAGGTTATCGAGCCGCAGCGATAACGCCCCTTCAACTTCTGGCGCAATCATCAGGTTGATCTGCTGATAGTCAGCCAGCGCCTGCAAAATGCGCGCTACCGGCGCGTTATCAAACGTCAGGCTGAGAGGCTCCTCATCAGCGGCGTAAACCGGCAGCAGGCAGTTTATGAGCAGCAGCAGAGTGGCTATCCTTTTCATGCGAACGTCCTTTTAAATAAAACGAAGTCTGTTGAGCAGTGCAGCTATTCGATACCGTTAAGGAGATGCTGCGGCGGGTCATATCAGCGAGTTGCCAGGGCGGCAGGGGAAATGGCTTGCCTGTACGGACTGCGACGCTCTCTCCCTGCGGGTTCAGTAGCCAGGCATGAAAATGCGTCTTACGGCCAATGATCCCCTGCAGACGCCAGCCGGTAAGCGGCTCTGCAGGCGCCTCACAAACTGATCCGGCAACAGGACGGAACGGATCACGCGCCAGCACACCGCCACAGCACAGCAGTAAAATCAGCAGGTTATGGCGCATCGTCAGGCTCCAGCCAGAGTTGGGCCACCAGATGCTGCGGCTGCGCCAGCAGCTGGAAATGCACCGGAAACACCAGGGAAGTATCGGCAAGCTCAGCAAAAAGTGACTGAAACGCCGGCCACTGCAGATGCAGGGTCAGCGTGCGTGAAGGAGAATCCGGCTGCCACTCTTCGAGCTGATGACGTCGTGCCGCCAGGATCGCTTCCACTGCCCGGCCCGATGCGCCCGGTGCAGATCTCGTGAGCGGCATCGACTGCAGCTGCGCCTGCAACTGTGCATTATCGGGATTCTGATGCCACTGCTGCTGGCGTTGCTGAAGGGTACGGTTCAACTGCAACAGTGTCTGCTGTTCAGCGATCAGCGCCTGCTGCTGTGGCCGCAACCATAATACCCATGAGATCAGTAGCAGGCCGGATGAGAGGGCGGCGAGCATGCCGTAGCGTGGAAGTGCAGCCATCTGCCACCAGCGATCCCACCACTCATTCATCAGCCACTTCCTGCACCTCTGCCCGCAGTGAAAAGCGATAATGACCATCAGCCTGACGCTTAACGCTGCCCTGCCTCACCTGACCAAACAGAACAACGGTGGTTAACTGCTCACGGAACTGCCGAACCGCCGCCATATCCTGCGCCAGCCCCTCCAGCGTGAGACGATTGTCGCGCTTCTCCAGCCGGGTCAGCCAGGCGGTGTCAGGCAATAACGCGGGTAAATCGATCCAGAACTGATGCCATGCAGCAAGTTGTACAGCCTGCTGGCGCTGCTTCGCCTGCTGTTTTTGCACTACCGCGAGCTGCGCCAGTAACGTCTTCTGCTGCGCCAGCTGCACGTCCAGATTTTGCAGTGCCTGCTGCTGCATCCTGCTCGTCTGGGCCACCTGCTCACGCACCTGATAGATGCGCCAGCTTTGCTGGATGATTCCCACCAGAACAGCACTCAGCATCAGTGACAGCACGACAAGGCTCTGTCGCCGCTGCTGTTGCTGACGGCACTGCCGCCACGGCAGCAGATTCACGGCGACCATCATTTATCTCCGTCGCGCAGCGCCAGCCCGGTCGCCAGCGCAAAGGCACCCGGAATTTCCGGTAACGGCGGCTGTTTATAACGGAACAGATCAAAGGGGGAAAACGCGCGGGCGTCAGCGGGCAGCGCAGAATTATCGGCTGAGCACCAGGCGACAGAAGGGGCGTCGGGGAAGGCCTGTTGCTGCAGTGCCGCAAGCGAAGTGGCTTCGCCGTTCTCAGCCGCGGTATGCACATCGCTCCAGAGCCAGCGGTTATCCTGCTGCAGGACCAGCACCGCGCCATCCTGCAACGCAGCCTGGCGGGCTAACCGCCTGAGCGCTTCGGTAGTCAGTTCAAACACCTGCGGCTTTAATCCCGCCTGCAGCAGTGGCGCTGCCCACTGGTCTATAATCTCCAGCCGGGCCGCCGTGACGCAGAGCTGGCCGCTCTGTGCATCCATGCGGTAATCCAGCGCCAGCGCAGCAGGCTCCAGTGGAAAGAGACGGCGCGCAGCCGCCTGCACGTAGTGCCCCAGCGCAGGCTCATTGAGCGACTGAACAGGCAGCGGGAGCTGGCGCTGCAGGACCAGCCGGGTGGGCAGCGCGACCCGCAGCGAGTAACGACGCGGCAACCGCTGACGCCAGGCCGTTAAGGCTGCCAGTAATTCAGGCGAAGATTGCAGCACGCCGTTTCTTAACGTATCTTGCGGCAGCCGCTGCTGCCACCAGTGGCGTAGCTGCCAGCCATCACGATGAGGCTGGAGGGCCAGGGCACAAATCTGCCTATTCTGAATATCCAGCCCAATTTGCCAGGTATGAAAAGCCATGTGCGCGATCTCCTTATCGTCCGGGAAAGATGGACATATCAAAGCGTCTGGCTTGCCTTTATACTACCGCGCGGTTGTTTATAAACTGCTCAAACGACAAGAGATGGGAAATTCCAGGTGAAGTTCGTAAAGTATTTATTGATCCTTGCAGTGTGTTGCATCCTGTTGGGAGCTGGCTCGATTTATGGTTTATACAAATACATAGAGCCACAGCTGCCCGACGTAAACACGCTGAAAGATGTGCGTCTGCAAACCCCGATGCAGGTTTACAGCGCCGATGGCGATTTAATCGCCCAGTATGGCGAAATGCGCCGTATCCCTTTGACTCTGCAGCAAGTGCCACCTGTGATGGTGAAAGCGTTTATTGCGACCGAAGACAGCCGTTTCTATGAGCACCATGGTGTTGACCCGGTGGGTATTTTCCGTGCGGCCAGCATTGCGCTGGTTTCCGGTCACGCCTCACAAGGTGCCAGTACTATCACTCAGCAGCTGGCCCGTAACTTCTTCCTGAGCCCGGAACGCACCCTGATGCGTAAAATAAAGGAAGCGTTCCTGGCGATCCGCATTGAGCAACTGCTGAACAAAGATGAAATTCTTGAGCTTTACCTGAATAAGATCTACCTCGGCTACCGTGCTTATGGCGTCGGTGCCGCCGCACAGGTCTATTTTGGTAAGCCGGTTGACCAGTTGTCGCTGAGTGAGATGGCGATGATTGCCGGTCTGCCAAAAGCGCCATCCACCTTTAACCCGCTGTACTCGCCGAGCCGCGCCCTGTCGCGCCGTAACGTGGTACTGGCGCGTATGCTGGATCAGCATTACATCACGCAGCAGCAGTATGACGAGGCACGGAATACGCCGCTGGTGGCGAAGTATCACGGTCCGGAAATCGCCTTCTCTGCCCCCTATCTCAGCGAGATGGTGCGTCAGGAGATGGTGAAACGCTACGGCGACAATGCCTATACTGACGGTTACAAGGTTTACACCACTGTCACCCGCCGTCTGCAGGAAGCCGCTCAGACCTCGGTGCGCAATAACGTTATGGCTTACGATATGCGTCATGGCTATCGCGGCCCGACCAGCGTGCTGTGGAAAGTGGGTGAACCTGCCTGGGATCAGACAAAGATTGAGAAGGCGCTGAAGACGCTGCCGGTCTATGGACCGTTGCATCCGGCCGTGGTCACAGAAGCACGCAGCGATGAAGCGACCGTAATGCTGAAAGATGGCAGCAATGTGTCGCTGGCACTGGCTGGTGTGCGCTGGGCACGTCCTTATAAGTCTGACACCGTACAGGGCCCGACGCCGAAAAGCGTGACGCAGGTCCTGCAGGCTGGCCAGCAGATCTGGGTGCGAAAAGTGGGTGATGACTGGTGGCTGGGCCAGGTGCCGGATGTGAACTCGGCGCTGGTCTCGCTGGATCCAAATGATGGTGCGGTGCGCGCGCTGGTCGGCGGTTTCGCCTTTAACCAGAGCATGTTTAACCGTGCGACCCAGGCGCTGCGCCAGGTCGGTTCTAACATCAAGCCTTTCCTCTATACCGCCGCAATGGATCGCGGGCTGACGCTCGCCTCCATCCTTAACGATGTGCCGATTTCCCGCTGGGATGCGGGTGCCGGGGCTGACTGGCGTCCAAAGAACTCCCCGCCGACATATGATGGTCCGATTCGTCTGCGTCAGGGACTCGGTCAGTCGAAAAACGTCGTCATGGTACGTGCGATGCGTGCGATGGGTGTGGACTACGCCGCAGAGTATCTGCAGCGCTTTGGTTTCCCGGCTCAGAACATTGTGCACACCGAGTCGCTGGCATTAGGTGCGGCCTCATTCACACCGTTACAGGTGGTGCGCGGCTACTCCGTGATGGCGAATGGCGGCTTCCTGGTCGATCCTTACTTCATTACTAAAATTGAGAACGAACAGGGCGGCACCGTATTTGAAGAGAAACCGAAGATCGCCTGTCCACAGTGCAATCTGCCGGTCATCTACGGTGAGACCAAAAAAGCGCTGGCGTTAAATGAAGAGAGCGTCGAGAACGTTGCCGCCTCAAATAACAACCAGAATCAGGCCGTTCCTCAGCCTGAACTGGAGCAGGTTCCGGCGCAGGCACAGCAAGGTGAGCAGCAATATGCGCCGCACGTGATCAATACCCCACTCACCTTCCTGATTAAGAGCGCGCTGAACAGTAATATCTTTGGCGAACCGGGCTGGATGGGAACTGGCTGGCGTGCCGGGCGTGACCTCAAGCGTAATGATATCGGCGGTAAAACCGGTACCACCAACAGCTCGAAAGATGCCTGGTTCTCGGGTTACGGCCCTGGCGTGGTGACTTCAGTCTGGATTGGTTTTGATGATGCGCGCCGCAATCTGGGCCGCAGCACGCTCTCCGGTGCCATTCCCGATCAGATTTCGGGCTATGAAGGCGGCGCTAAGAGCGCACAACCGGCATGGGATGAGTACATGAAGAGTGCGCTGGATGGTATACCGGTACAGCCGTTAACGCCGCCGGATGGTGTGGTCACTGTGACGATCGATCGCAGCACCGGCAAGCTGGCCAATGGCGGTGGCAACACCCGTCAGGAGTACTTCATCAATGGCACCCAGCCAACCGAATATTCGGTGCATGATGTGGGGACTACCATTATGGATAACGGTGAGAGTCACGAGCTGTTCTGATGTGATATCTGCAATGTGAAATATCTGAGGCTGGTCACCTGACGTGATCAGCCTTTTTTATTGGCCCGCTTATCATGATGAAACACGCGATGCTTTTCGTGCCTGAGCGACTCAGTCAACTGGGATGGGAAAAAAAGAAAGGTAAAGCCGGAGAGAGATCATCATCTGTTGCTGAGGAAAATGCCGATCACCCTGAGCGATCGGCATTAAATCAGTCAGATAATATAAAGCAATGTGTATGAAGTGATTCAGAAAGTGAACCTAAAAAAGAATATCGTTATTATATCGCTATGATTAGCTTAGTCTTCCCTGGTGCCAGCAAATATAATTATTGGCATGTCCGCTGAACAACGATAACCAGCTTAATATTTATTGCGCCCAATAACAGGAGGGATATTAACTCTTGCGCATCGCTTACCATCATGATAAGAATGGAAAGTTCGAAAACCTCTATTTTGATTTAATCACCTATGGATACTTTTATATATGGAAATTAAAGTGGGCCATACGCAAGACCCCGAAACTGAAGAATATATTATTCAGCGACTCTGGCAGCATAATGGACGCTTTGCTGACATCAATATGAAAACGCTGAATGTTATCCTGTATGACGAACAGAAAAATATCCAGGGTGGCCTGTTAGCCCATACCTGGTGTGGCACGCTGGATATTCATTATTTATGGATAGAGGATGCCTGGCGCCTGCATGGCTCCGGACGTCAGCTGATGCAGGCCGCGGAAGAGGAAGCGCGCAATCGCGGCTGCCATATGGCCGTTGTTGACACGTTAAGTTTCCAGGCACGGGTTTTTTACGAAAAACTGGGCTATCGCGTCTATGGCGAACAGGATGGCTATGCGCAGCGCTATGCCCGTTATTATCTGGCAAAAAGATTATAATCTGAATGCTTTCAGCGAGGCGCTATGGACAGCCCATACCGTAGTATTGATGAATTCATTTCTGCATTCGCCACCACCATGGATTTATTACCGACACCCTGGGGGTTTAAGAATGCCGCATCGCAGCATCTTTATATGAATGAAGCTGCAAAAAAGTATACCGCTACGCCGAAAGGTTATTTATTTGAGGGAAAAAGAGACAGTGAGTTTCCCACCCCCTGGAGTGATTGCGCCGATGAATTCTGCGAGCACGATCAACAGGTAAAATTGAATAACAGTCGCGTGGCCGTGATTGAAACCCACTACTGGTATGGCAACAACTACCTCACCCCTTTTATCAGCGAAAAATACCCTGTTTTCGACGATCAAAATCAGTGGCTGGGCTGTATCTGGAATGCACGTCCGGTGGATAACCTTACGGCAATGAGCTTTATCGATCCCAGAAAATCCTCTGTACTGACGACGCGCCTGGAACACGCCCTGTTTACCCCCGCCGAGCTGGATGTCATTTTCCTGCTGCTACGACGCTTCAGCGCGAAAGAGATCGCCCGCATCTATAACCTCAGCGCAAAAACTATCGGTAACCGCATCACCATGCTTTATCAAAAAGCGGGTGTGCATTCGCTACAACAATTTGAGAACTACTGTCGTGCGGAGTCACTGGAGAATTATCTGCCAGAGCGGTTTCTCCGCACAGGCATTATTTATATATAAACCGGTAAGGAAACCCTGTTGTGAGTAAATTTGATGATTATCCTCTGAGCCCTGTTCCTGCAAATAAAAGGCTCTCACTGCTGAGCGTCGCTATTGTGCATATGGGCATGCTGACTGCGCTGGATCAGTTTATGCTTGGCGCGGTTCTGGGCAACAGTATGACGCCAGGCGAGGCGTTTACCGCCATCACGCTGGCCAGCCTGCTATTTGGCGTGCTGACCTTCGCGCTCGGCTATGCAGGAATGCGCGAGGGATTGCCGGGCAGTCTGCTGGCTCGCTGGTGTGGTTTTGGTCGCCACGGCTCAGTGTTCATTGGTCTGCTGGTCGCGGTCAGTCTGCTGGGCTGGTTCGGCATTCAGAATGCCGTTTTCGCCCGATCGCTGAGCTATGCCCTGAACGGCACACTCAGCTTCTCAGAGTCGGCAGCACTTTCAGGGGCCGTGTTGACGTTACTGGTTACCTTTGGCTTTAAGGCGCTGCGCTTTACCGCACGCATTGCGGTTCCACTCTTCATCGCACTGATCGGCTGGATTTTCTGGCACGCGTTCCACGGCCAGCCTGGCCAGCACACACCGCCGGTTATCGCCAGCCAGGCCATTACCGTGAGCGCCGCCATTACCATGGTAATTGGCGGTGCAATCCTGGCCAGTCTGATGACGCCCGACCTGACGCGTTTCTCACGTAACGGTAAAGATGTCTTCGCCATTACGCTGCTGACCATTCTGGCGGGAGAATATGGGATTAATGGGCTGGCCATTCTGATTGCCAGAGAACTGAAGACCTCAGACATCATCGCGATCATTACGCAAACTACCAGCTCACTGGGTTTGCTGGTTGTGGTCTTTTCTACCCTGCGCATTAACGACCTGAATCTCTATTCGTCAACGCTGGGCATCGCCAATGCGATTGAAGGCTTAACCGGCTATAAGCCGCGTTATCCTGTGATTACGCTGCTGCTCGGTATGCTCGGCACACTCTGTTCAATTCTTGGGATTCTTGATCGTTTTGTCGATTTTCTGGAACTTCTGGGGGTCATCTTCCCGCCGGTACTGGGCGTGATGATCATTGACTACTATGTGCTGAAAACTGACCGCCAGACGCTGGCGCTGAGCCGCAACAGCAATTCCTTACCGGCAACGTCTCAGCTTATCGGCTGGCCCGCGCTCATAGCCAGTGCAGCGGGCGGAGCCACCGGACTGTTGGTTGAGCGCGGCGTACCGGTACTTAATTCGATTCTCGTGGCATGCGTGGTTTATCTGTTAACCGCCCCCCTGTTGAAGCCTGCATCAGCCATACAGGAAAATGCAAGAGCAGAATAAAATCGAAACGCGCCTGCTGACAGGCGCGTTTCCTTACTTATGCGCTCGCTCAGTAACTCAGCCGCCCCTGCTTCACCAGCCATTCGCGCGCCATAAACAGCGCACTGACATTACGTGCCTCGCGGAAATCGGGTTCATCCAGCAGCGACATCATATCGCTCAGCGGCCAGCGGTGGACAATCAGCGGCTCCGGCTCATCGCCTTCCAGCTTTTCAGCGTAGAGACCTTCCGCCACCACAATGTTCATTTTGCTGGAAAAGTAGGAGGGTGCCATGGTGAGTTTGCCCAGCGTTGTCAGTTGATCGGCACCAAAACCGACCTCTTCTTTCAGCTCGCGAACTGCCGCTTCATTCACGGTTTCACCTGCATCGATCAGCCCTTTCGGAAAACCCAGCTCATAGGTTTCCAGTCCGACGGCATACTCCTGAATCAGGATCAGATGGTCATCAATAATCGGCACAATCATCACCGCTTCACGCTCAGAGGGCTTCATCCGCTCATAAACGCGATGCGCCCCATTGCTGAAAGCCAGATCGACCGACTCAATAGTGAATAACCGTGAACGCGCCACGGCGGTGATATTGAGGATGTCAGGTTTTTTTGGAATTTTCATATCAGCCTCAAATTATTCTGCGCCGGCTATCTGGAGCGAATTAGCATACCTAACCACAGGCAATTGTGCGACAGTCAGACAGTGTCGTTATCGTTGCATAGATTACAGCGATTGAATAACAGCCTTTGGTTATCAGTTAAGACTAAATTTGCATTAGTCAATATGCTGCGATAAGTTTCAGATAATACCGATATTTAATCCAGTCTGTGCCAGTTACCATTCGGACAAGGCAGGGTTTAAAAAATGCCAGTCAGATATACGCTGGCACTATTTCATCGGGTGCCTGACTCCTCAGGGTTATATAATCTTCCGGAATGCCTCTTTTATAGTGAGCATAACCGGAGGCGAAAGTTTAAAGTGAAGGCAGCATTTTGGCTGAATTGAGCAGAGCATGAGCACAATCTTTATGATCCTGGCCATAGTGCTGACCTGTTCAATCCTGGCAGGTATTGGGTTCTGGTACGCTATGCGGCATCGCCCGCCGTTGGCGAAACCGCTGCCATTCATCAGTCCGCCCTGCCGTAAACTTTCTGCCCAGGAGCGTGAGGCGGTCGATAAATATGTCGCCGCGCTGGAAAAGCAGCCCCGTACCACACTGACTACGGATAAGCGCAGCGCGTCTGAACGTCTGACACTGACGGCGCAGAGCAACAATGTCTATCCGGTTACCCGCGCCATTACACGCTATGGCCTCTCTACTGACGATCCCCATAAATGGCGCTACTACCTGGATGAAGTTGAAGTTCATCTGCCGCCGCTGTGGGAACAGTACATCACTGACGAAAACTACGTTGAGTTAATCCGCACCCAGTCCATTCCGCTGGTGATCTCACTGAATGGCCACTCGCTGGTGGATTACGCCGTCGACCAGCAATCGCTGCCGACACTGATGCGCCCTGTGTCGACTAACGCCTCTATCCGCAAAGCAGAAACGGAAAACGTCGAACTGCTGCAGGTGCGTAAAGAGACAGCGGAAGAATATCGCCTCTCGCGGCCAGACGGCACGCGTGAAGCGGTGATGATCTCCCTTGCCTTCTTACTCTTCTTCTTCAGCCTGTTAGTGCCCACCACACTGATGATCTGGCTGGTCCTGACCGGCGCAGTCACGATCGCGGCTAGTCTGTGGCTGCTCTATCGCATTCCGGGTGAGCGCGGACTACGTGATATCCACTGCCTGCGCGGCGCGCCAAAGCGCTGGGGCCTGTTCAGTGAGTCGAACCAGGAGCAGAGCAACATCACACTGGGGATTATTGACCTCGCCTATCCTCCGCACTGGCAGCCTTATGTGGCACACGATCTCGGTCAGGTGACCGATGTGGAAATCTACCTCAATCGTCAGGTCGTGCGTCAGGGACGTTTCCTGTCGCTGCAGGATGAAGTCAAAAATTTCCCTATCCAGCGCTGGCGAAAAAACGTGGTGCTGGCCTGTGGTTCGCTGATGGTGCTGACCATGCTGGTCACCTGGATCCCGCTTGGTATGCCGATTAAGCTCAGTCTGGCCTGGGCCAGAGGCACCGACAGTCTGGAGGTCAGCAGCGTCGATAAACTCAGCAGCGTGCCGCTGAATATTGGCGACAACCTCAAAGTGAGTGGCACCGGCATGTGTTCCGTGCCAGACAACTACCAGAGCAACCGCAGTTACGCCTATATGCCGTTTGACTGCTCGGCGGTCTACTGGAATAACGCCACGCCATTGCCGCAGCCACAATCGGACATCATCGACAAAGCCGCGGCGCTGCTGGATACCACCACAAAGCAGCTTCATCCGGAAACCAATACCGATCCCAAACTCAATCCACAACTGGCCTCCGCGATTCAGAAGTCAGGCATGATCCTGCTGGATGATTTTTCCGATCTGGTGATGAAAACGCAGGATCTCTGCAATCAGCCGCAGGACTGTATGCGCCTGAAAAATGCGCTGGTGAACCTGGGCAATGCCAAAGACTGGGAAGCGCTGATGCGCCGGGCAGATTCCGGCCAGCTAAACGGCATGAATGTCCTGCTGCGGCCGGTCAGTGCGGAAGCCCTGGAAAATCTGGTCAATACCGCTACCTCGACCTTCTTTTTCCGCGAAACACGCCGGGCGGCAGAAAACCTTAATAGCCCGCCACCTGGGGGATTCCTGATCGTCAGCGACGAGGGTCGCCAGTTGGTCAATCAGCCGCAGCCTTCCGTATCGCTGTTTGATCTCGATCCCCCCTCCCAGTGGCGCGAGCTGCAACGTATTTCCGCCATGCTGCTGCACACGCCGTTCAGCGCCAGCGGCATCATTACTGGCATTTCGACCGATGCCAACGGCACACGTCACATCATGCTGCACAATGAACCGGATGCTATGGCGCAGTGGCGCTATCTCGGCACCGTGTTGCTGCTGCTGGTGCTGCTGGCCTGCGGCGTAATCAACGGACTGCTGGCGCTGCGCCGCATGCACCGTAATCGCCAGCGCATGATCGATATCCAGCAATACTACGACAAGTGTTTCAACCATAACCTCGGCACTTTGCAGAGCGTGCGCTCGATATTCTGAGCCCTGCCCTTCTGTGCTACCCTGTCGCCCGGTTTTTTACAGGGTCTGACACTACGATGCTCAACTGGTCTGAGATTGATACCGTGCTGCTCGACATGGATGGCACGCTGCTGGATCTGGCATTCGATCGCTATTTCTGGCTGGAGCATGTCCCTGAACAGCTCAGCCAGCAACGCGACATCAGCCGGGCAGAAGCCGACGCGATCATCACGGAAAAGTATCAGGCCGCTGCCCATACGCTAAACTGGTATTGTCTGGATTACTGGGCAGAGGCGCTGTCGCTGGACATCCGTGCCATGACCTGGGCGATGCGCAGCCGGATCGCACTGCGTGACGATACGCTGCCTTTTTTGCAGGCCCTGCGTCGCGCCGGAAAGTCCACGATTCTGCTGACCAATGCGCATCCTTACAATCTGGACGTCAAACTGGCGCAGACAGGTTTAGCGCCGCACCTTGATTTATTACTTTCCACCCATACCTTTGGGTATCCGAAAGAAGACCCGCGTTTATGGCACGCGGTACAACAGCACACCGGCTTTTCTGCGCCGCGCACGCTGTTTATCGACGATAGCGAAGTGATTCTGGATGCTGCGAAGCTATGGGGCATCGGTGAGTGCTTAGGCGTGAAGAACCCCGATTCGGGTCGTCCTGAGCAAATCTTTCAGCGTCACCGCGCCACGGACGATTACCGGACGCTGATCTGAGTCAGGAGCAGCAATGAAAGAGAAAAGCAGCGAAGAGGTCCGCCTCGACAAGTGGCTGTGGGCCGCGCGCTTCTACAAAACCCGGGCGATGGCGCGGGAAATGATTGAAGGCGGCAAGGTGCATTACAACGGCCAGCGTAGCAAACCCGGCAAAGTGGTAGAGCTGAATGCGGAACTGACACTGCGTCAGGGCAATGATGAACGCACCGTAGTAGTGGCTGGCATCACCGCGCAGCGCCGTCCCGCCAGCGAGGCCCAGCAGCTCTATCGTGAAACCGATGCCAGCATTGAAAAACGCGAAAAAATGGCGCAGGCGCGCAAGATGAATGCGCTGACTATGCCGCATCCCGATCGGCGACCAGACAAAAAAGAGCGTCGCGATTTGATGAAGTTTAAATTATCGGGCGATGAATAACGCCGTCTTCGCTGACGCACCATCGCCCCGTCCCAGTGAGAGAAAAAATATGTCAGTCCAGGATCAACTGCACCGTTATCTGTTTGAAAATGCCGCCGTGCGCGGCGAGCTGGTGAACGTCTCTGACACCTGGCGTGAAACCGTGAAGAACCACGACTATCCGGCACCGGTTAAAACGCTGCTGGGTGAGATGCTGGTCGCCACCAGCCTGCTGACCGCCACGCTGAAGTTCGATGGCGAAATCACCGTGCAGTTGCAGGGTGACGGTCCGCTGTCGCTGGCAGTGATCAACGGTAACAATAATCAGGAGCTGCGCGGCGTTGCACGTATCAAAGGCGACATCCCGGATGACAGCACCCTGAAAAGCATGGTCGGCAATGGTTATCTGGTGATCACCATCTCCCCTGAAAAGGGTGAACGTTATCAGGGCGTGGTCGGGCTGGAAGGTGACACTCTGGCGGCGTGCCTGGAAGATTACTTTATGCGCTCCGAGCAGTTGCCCACGCGCCTGTTTATCCGCACCAGCGACAAAGGCGCTGCCGGTATTCTGTTGCAGGTACTGCCAGCGCAGGATACAGAGAAAGAGGTCTTCGAACACCTGGCGACACTGACCGAAACCATCAAAACGGAAGAGCTGATCGATCTGCCTGCTAATGAAGCGCTGTGGCGTCTCTACCATCAGGAAGAGGTTACCCTCTACGATCCGCAGCCGGTGATCTACAAGTGCACCTGCTCGCGTGAACGCTGTGGCGAAGTGCTGACCACGCTGCCGCAGGAAGAAGTGGATGAGATCATCGCGGAAGATGGCAAAATCGACATGCACTGCGACTATTGCGGCTCAAACTACGTGTTTGACGCCGTAGACATTGCCGGCATCCGTAGCCACTCCCATGAGAATAACGACCGACTGCACTGATTAATCGGGCGGCGTCTGCCGCCCCTTCTCTTTTCCCCCGCGCTATCCCCATAATTTTTCTGACAAATTATCTTTTTTTACTTTCATAACATCTTTTAAACGTTCGAAACATAGCCTTAACGCGCCCTGAGTCGCATTTTTAGATCACTGCCCTTTTTCCCTCTTCGCAGAAGAGTAAACTGCGCGCGATCGTGCAAACGCCCGGACGCCTGGGGCAGATGCCCTGAATAGCCCGGTTAGCTTTGCAGGCTGTCGTAACGACGCGCAGTAAACCGTCAGTGATTCACCGCACCCGATACCACAGCCGGTGGCACGATCCCAACCTATCTCTGCTTTGCAGAACAGACACCGATTTAAGGAGCAGTAAAATGCGCGTTAACGGCCTGACCTCGCAAGACCTTGCCGCTTTGGGCATCGTGGATACCACGGAAGTGGTTTACAACCCTGATTACGACACGCTATTTCAGGAAGAGACGCGCCCGGACCTCGAAGGTTTTGCTCGTGGCACCCTGACGCAGAGCGGCGCGATTGCAGTAGACACCGGGATTTTCACCGGGCGATCGCCAAAGGATAAGTACATTGTGCGTGACGACACCACGCGCGATACCCTGTGGTGGAACGACCAGGGCACCGGCAAAAACGACAATCAGCCTCTGTCACAGGAGACCTGGAACGCACTGAAAAGCTGTGTTACCCGCCAGCTTTCCGGCAAGCGTCTGTTTGTAGTGGATGCGTTCTGTGGTGCCAATGCCGATTCACGTCTGAGCGTACGTTTCGTCACTGAAGTTGCCTGGCAGGCTCACTTCGTGAAAAACATGTTCATCCAGCCTACAGACGCTGAGCTGGCCGACTTCACGCCTGACTTTGTGGTGATGAACGGAGCGAAATGCACCAATCCTGACTGGCAGGCGCAGGGTCTGCACTCGGAGAACTTTGTTGCCTTCAATCTGACGGAACGCATGCAGCTGATTGGCGGCACCTGGTACGGTGGCGAGATGAAGAAAGGTCTGTTCGCCATCATGAACTACCTGCTGCCGCTGAAAGGCATTGCTTCAATGCACTGTTCAGCTAACGTCGGTAAAGCAGGTGATGTGGCGGTCTTCTTTGGTCTCTCCGGCACCGGCAAAACCACACTCTCCACCGATCCTGACCGCCAGTTGATCGGCGATGATGAGCACGGCTGGGACGATGATGGCGTGTTTAACTTCGAGGGCGGTTGCTACGCCAAAACCATCAACCTTTCTGAGCAGGCTGAGCCGGAGATCTACCGCGCCATTCGCCGCAATGCATTGCTGGAAAACGTGGTAGTGCGCGAAGATGGCAGCGTTGATTACGCCGACGGCAGCAAAACAGAGAACACCCGCGTCTCCTATCCGATTAATCACATCGACAATATCGTGCAGCCGGTCTCAAAAGCGGGCCACGCGAAGAAGGTGATTTTCCTGACCGCCGATGCGTTTGGCGTGCTGCCACCGGTTTCACGTCTGACGCCGGAGCAGACGCAGTATCATTTCCTGTCAGGCTTCACCGCCAAACTGGCGGGTACCGAGCGTGGCGTGACGGCGCCGACCCCAACCTTCTCCGCCTGTTTCGGCGCGGCATTCCTGACGCTGCATCCGACGCAGTACGCTGAAGTGCTGGTGAAGCGGATGGAGGCGTCCGGTGCGCAGGCTTATCTGGTCAATACCGGCTGGAACGGCAGTGGCAAACGCATCTCACTGAAGAATACCCGCGCCATTATCAATGCGATCCTGGCGGGTGAGCTGGATGATGCACCGACAGAAACGCTGCCAATCTTTAATCTGCAGATGCCGGTTGCGCTGGGCGAGCTGGACAGTGACACGCTCGATCCGCGTCGTAGCTGGGAGAGCGAAGAGAAGTGGACCGCTGCCGCCGAAGGTCTGGCACAGCGCTTTATTGATAACTTCGACAAGTACACGGATAACGCCGCAGGTGCTGCGCTGGTGAAAGCTGGCCCGCAACGCTAAAAGAACCGGCGCGGCAATGAAACTGCCGCGCCGTTTTTATCATCCCGACACGCTGTTGCTGCCGTTGTTGTGGCTCAGCGCCATGCTTTCCACTAACGGCAACCAGGCACGAATGCGTAAACCGCCGCGTTCGCTCTCACCAATCTCCAGCGAGCCCTGATGGGCATCAATAATACGCTGCACGATCGCCAGGCCCAGACCAGTCCCGCTGGTGCTGCGGGCGCTGTCACCGCGCACAAACGGCTGGAACAGATGCGCCAGCTGATCCGGCTTGATGCCAGGTCCGTCATCTTCCACCTGGAACCAGGCCCGATGCAGTTCCCGTCCGCTACTGACCTTGATCCAGCCATTGCCGTAGCGTGCGGCGTTGACGACCAGGTTAGCCAGTGCGCGTTTAATCGACAGCGGGTTAATATCCAGCATTAACTCTTCCGGCATCACCGCATTTTCGATTTCACGCTCATAGCCGCTTTCAGCCGCCACGACCTCGCCCAGCACGCTGTTCAGGTCGGCACGCTCGGTCTGCATCTCCTGACCAGTGCGCAGGTAGTCAATGAACTGTTCAATGATGGCGTTGCACTCTTCGATATCTTTATTAATCGATTCGGCCAGATAGCCATCCTGCTCGCTCATCATCTCGGTGGCGAGACGAATGCGGGTCAGCGGCGTACGTAGATCGTGGCTGACACCCGCCATTAGCAGCGTGCGGTCATCCGCCAGCTGCTTCACGCCAGCCGCCATCTGATTAAAGGCGCGCGTTACCGATCGCACTTCTGATGCACCGTATTCGCGCAGCGGCGGCGGAATAATCCCGCGTCCGACCTGTAGCGCGGCGTGCTCCAGATCCACCAGGGGTCGGTTCTGAATACGGATAAACAGCCAGGCACCGCCTATCGCCAGCAACATGATCGCCAGGGTGTAGCGGAACAGTGGTGAGAAGTCGCCCTGATGAATCTCCGTCAGCGGCACCCGCACCCAGATATCGGGCGACAGCCAGGTTTTCAGCCAGACCACCGGCGAGTTTTTGTTCACCTCCACCCGGACATCGGTGGGACCGCCAAGCTGCTGGCCCATCTGCTCGCTCAGGAATTCATAGTGCTGCGCCCAACGCAATCCGCTCTCCTCTGCTGCTGCATTGGTGTAGAGCGAGATCCCCAGCTCGCGGTAGATTTCCCGGCGAAACGCCGGGGGCACTTCCAGCTGCGTGCCATCTTCCAGCTGCAACCGGTCGGTCATCAGCATACGAACTTCGTAAGCGAGCACCTTATTGAACTGTTGCAGGCTGGGAAGAATAGCGAAGTTCAGCACCACCAGATAGGTCGTTACCAGGCTGACGAACAGCAGGGTAACGATCAGCAGCAGGGTGCGGGCAAACGAACTACGTGGCGAGAAGCGCAGTCGCTTCATGCTTTACTGCCGTCCGGCACAAAGACGTAGCCCAGACCCCAGACGGTCTGGATATAGCGCGGATGCGCAGGATCCTCTTCCACCATGCGACGCAGGCGGGAGATCTGGACGTCGATCGAACGCTCCATGGCGCTGTATTCACGGCCACGCGCCAGGTTCATCAGCTTGTCACGGGACAGCGGCTCACGCGGGTGGCTTACCAGCGCTTTCAGCACCGCAAACTCACCGCTGGTCAGCGGCATCGGCTCATCTTCACGAAACATCTCGCGGGTGCCGAGGTTAAGTTTGAATTTACCGAAGGCAATAATCGCCTCTTCCTGCGACGGTGCGCCTGGCAGTTCATTAGCCTGACGGCGCAGCACCGCGCGGATACGCGCCAGCAGCTCACGCGGGTTGAAAGGCTTGGGAATGTAGTCGTCAGCGCCGATCTCCAGCCCCACGATACGGTCCACCTCTTCGCCCTTGGCAGTCACCATAATAATCGGCATCGGGTTGCTCTGACTGCGCAGACGACGGCAGATAGAGAGGCCATCTTCGCCCGGCAACATCAGGTCCAGCACCATCAGATGAAAGGATTCACGGGTTAACAGACGATCCATCTGCTCGGCATTAGCGACACTGCGCACCTGAAAGCCCTGCTCGGTGAGATAGCGTTCAAGCAGTGCACGCAGACGCATATCATCATCGACGACCAGAATTTTGTAGTTCTCTTGCATTTTCAACTCCCAAAGGCGCTATTGCCTGAGCCAACATTGTTAAAAAAAGATGCCTTATAGTGACAGTCATTATTGGTTTATATTCTAGCCAAAATTGTTACAAAGCATATTAAACAGGAGCTTATATTTGAATTAAGGCGATTGTGGGGTCGTTTCAACCCGTTTACCCCTGCCTGGCTTCTGATACGGCAAATCTGAAAAAATGGCCCTGTTTCTCTGTATCGCTGGCGTCAGAAGCGAGCCAGTTTTTAATCGATGAATCAATTCAGTGAGTTAGCAGATAATTTGACTTAATGATCAGCCATCATTGTAGATAAGCTCCAGATAATCTACCTCAACAGCGTTGTGGCAGCATAATATTCCAGTAAATATGCCTGACGCCTCATGCTCCTCTCGGATTAGTTTCAGCAGCACGTTCAGCAAGGCCAGTTTAAATTAAAGCCCTTTAAATCAATCAGTAAAGCCAACTTTTCGCCCCTCTCGTTTTGAACCAGACTGCTCTGGCAACATTCGATGTCTCAACGGGGAATACACAATGAAAAAAACAATTTTACTGCTGAGCGCGCTGGCATTAAGCAGCGTCAGCCCAGGTTATGCTGCCACAGCAACCGGTGAAGCCGCCGGCGCAGCAGCGACAACCACTGCAAAAGGTAACTCTGACGCCATCGGCGTGGGTGCAGTCGCAGCCCTGCTGGGCGTTGCGCTGGCCACTATGGGCGGCGGCGGCGGTGACGGTCACAGCACCGGCACCTCGACCACTACGGCGACTCACGCCGGAAAATAAGTTTAAGCACCCTGCTGGCTTCAGATTACTGGTTTCATTTTGCATCACAGCATCAACCCTTTCGCCGCCGGGGAAATTAACGTGGGTTTTTAGCCTTTAAAAACCCTTTCCCCGACTCTTTTTTGCCGTGCCCTCTTTGCCTTACACTGTCGCTCCTGAGATTTCTGTGGCCGGTATAGCATGAAAACCCGACTTATTACCCGTGAAGGCTTCGATAAGCTGAAAGCGGAACTCGACTATTTATGGCGTGAAGAGCGACCGGAAGTGACGAAAAAAGTCACCTGGGCTGCCAGCCTTGGCGATCGCAGTGAAAATGCCGATTATCAGTACAACAAAAAACGGCTGCGTGAAATTGACCGCCGCGTTCGCTATCTGACCAAAAGTCTTGAACAGCTGCGTATCGTTGACTACTCACCCCAGCAGGATGGCAAAGTCTTCTTTGGTGCCTGGGTAGAAATTGAAAACGATGAGGGCGACCTCAAACGCTTCCGCATTGTGGGCTACGATGAGATTTTTGGCCGTAAAGATTACATCTCTATCGACTCACCCATGGCGCGGGCGCTGCTGAAAAAAGAGGTCGGCGATGCCGCCACCGTTGAGACGCCAGTGGGTCCGGCACTGTGGTATGTCAACGCGATTGACTACCCGCAATAACGATTCAGATTATCGCTGAAAGCCGCCCGCGTCTCTGGCAATTTTGATTATCAATCCGTATAACTGTCGGCTATTTCTCAACCCGGAAAGCAAGACAGTCCTGATGATGAAAGTTCTGAGCCAGATAATTGCCAGTGAGCTACAGGCGCGACCAGAGCAGGTTGACGCCGCCGTTCGCCTGTTAGATGAAGGGAATACCGTGCCGTTTATCGCACGCTATCGTAAAGAGGTCACCGGCGGTCTGGATGATACCCAACTCCGCCAGCTGGAAACCCGCCTCAGCTATCTGCGTGAACTTGAAGAGCGACGCCAGTCAATTCTGAAGTCGATTGACGATCAGGGAAAACTGACTGACGACCTCGCCCGCGCCATCAATACCACCCTCAGCAAAACCGAGCTTGAAGACCTCTACCTGCCCTACAAGCAGAAACGCCGTACGCGTGGACAGATCGCGATTGAAGCGGGTCTGGAACCGCTGGCGGACACGCTCTGGCAGGATCCGTCGCACACCCCTGAGCAGCTGGCTGAGCAGTATGTCGATGCTGATAAAGGCGTTGCCGACGTCCGTGCCGCGCTGGATGGTGCCCGCTACATTCTGATGGAGCGTTTCGCCGAGGATGCCGCGCTGCTTGCCAAAGTGCGTAACTACCTGTGGAAAAATGCCCACCTGGTCTCTCGTGTAGTGGAAGGCAAAGAGGAAGCGGGCGCGAAGTTCCGTGACTACTTTGATCATCACGAAGCGCTGAGCACCGTGCCGTCGCATCGTGCGCTGGCGATGCTGCGTGGCCGCAACGAAGGTGTGCTGCAACTCTCGCTGAATGCCGATCCGCAGTTTGATGAAGCACCGCGTGAAAGCCACGGCGAAACCCTGATTGCTGAACACCTGAATCTGCGCCTGAATAACGCCCCTGCCGACAGCTGGCGTAAAGCCGTCGTGAGCTGGACGTGGCGCATCAAGGTGATGCTGCATCTGGAAACCGAACTGATGGGTACGGTGCGTGAACGCGCAGAAGATGAAGCGATCAACGTCTTTGCCCGCAACCTGCACGATCTGCTGATGGCCGCCCCGGCCGGGATGCGTGCCACCATGGGACTGGATCCCGGCCTGCGTACCGGCGTTAAAGTCGCTGTGGTCGATGCCACCGGTAAAGTCGTGGCGACCGATACCGTTTATCCACACACCGGTCAGACCGCCAAAGCGGCTGCCGCGGTTGCCGCGCTCTGCATTAAGCACCAGGTCGAGCTGGTGGCGATTGGCAACGGCACCGCGTCCCGTGAAACCGAGCGCTTCTTCCTGGATCTGCAGCAGCAGTTCCCACAGGTCACGGCACAGAAAGTGATTGTCAGTGAAGCTGGCGCATCGGTCTACTCTGCCTCTGAACTGGCGGCGCTGGAATTTCCGGATCTTGATGTTTCGCTGCGCGGCGCGGTGTCGATTGCCCGCCGTCTGCAGGATCCACTGGCTGAGCTGGTGAAAATAGACCCGAAATCGATCGGTGTCGGTCAGTATCAGCATGACGTCAGTCAGAGCCAGCTGGCGAAGAAACTCGACGCCGTAGTAGAGGATTGCGTAAATGCCGTCGGCGTTGACCTTAACACCGCCTCGGTGCCGCTGCTGACCCGCGTCGCGGGCCTGACGCGCATGATGGCGCAGAACATTGTCGGCTGGCGTGATGAGAACGGCCGCTTCCAGAATCGCCAGCAGCTGCTGAAAGTGAGCCGTCTTGGGCCAAAAGCCTTTGAGCAGTGTGCGGGCTTCCTGCGCATCAACCACGGCGATAACCCGCTGGATGCCTCGACCGTCCACCCGGAAGCCTACCCGGTCGTGGAGCGTATTCTGACCGCCACCGAGCAGGCGCTGAGCGATCTGATGGGCAACGCGGGCAGCCTGCGTAACCTCAGCGCCCACGATTTCATTGATGAACGTTTTGGTCTGCCGACCGTTACCGACATCATGAAAGAGCTGGAGAAGCCGGGCCGCGATCCGCGTCCTGAGTTTAAAACTGCGCAGTTTGCAGAAGGTGTGGAAACACTGAACGATCTGTTGCCGGGCATGATCCTCGAAGGCGCCGTCACCAACGTCACCAACTTCGGTGCGTTTGTGGATATTGGCGTGCATCAGGATGGCCTGGTCCATATCTCGTCGCTTTCAGACCGCTTTGTGGAAGACCCCCATCAGGTGGTGAAAGCGGGCGATATCGTCAAAGTGAAAGTGATGGAAGTCGATCTCCAGCGCAAACGTATTGCCCTGACCATGCGTCTTGATGAGCAGCCGGGCGAAGGCAATGCACGTGGCGGCGCGAGAAACGCCGCCCCGCGCGAAGAGAAACGTCCGGCCGCCGGTAAAGGCCGTCCACGTCCGGTCAGTTCCTCTGCGGGTAATAGCGCGATGGGTGATGCGCTGGCCGCGGCATTCGGTAAAAAACGCTAAGCTTTTCAGGGGGCCACATCTGGCCCCCTCTTCTCGTCCTCTCCCCCGGTTGAAAATCCCCATCATCGCGCTACGCTAAAAAGACGCCTGTCATAAAAACAACACCTGCTGTGGCACCCAATTCACGATGGATACGATCACCGATCTGATTGAGAAGATTTATGCTGGCACATTCCCGGAGGCGACCTTTGCGCGCCTGCAGGCTGACATCGCTACCGCCCGCGAGGCGATTAAGCTGCCGCGCAAGGCACACTGGGATGAACAGGATGTGGTACTGATTACCTACGCCGATCAGTTTCGGGAAGCCGGTAAACCCACGCTCAGCACCTTTTCCCGGTTCTATCAGCAGCACCTGCAATCCACGTTTCCGCTGGTTCACCTGCTGCCCTTTTTCCCCTGGTCGTCCGATGACGGCTTTTCGGTGATTGATTACCATCAGGTCGATCCGCAGTGCGGCGACTGGCAGGATATTGCGCGCCTGCATCAGGAAACCCGGCTGATGTTTGACTTCGTCTGCAACCACATGTCGTCGCAGAGCGCCTGGTTCAGCCACTTTCTGGCGCAGGATCCTGGCTGGGATGATTTCTTTATCAGCATGCCGCCCGCCACCGATCTCAGCGCCGTCACGCGACCGCGCACCTCGCCGCTGCTGACGCCGTTTAAGATGGCCGATGGCGACACCCGTTTTATCTGGACCACCTTCAGCGCCGACCAGATCGACCTTAACTTTGCCAATCCTGAGGTGTTGCTGCGCATGGTCAACGTACTGCTCGACTATCTGATTCGTGGCGCTGACTATGTACGTCTCGATGCGGTCGGTTATATGTGGAAAACGCCCGGCACGCGCTGTATTCATCTGGAAAAAACCCATCAGCTGGTGAAGCTGTTCCGCGCCATTGCCGACCATGTCGCGCCTGGCACGGTGATTATCACCGAGACCAACGTGCCGCATCAGGACAACATCAGTTATCTGGGCAACGGGCACGATGAGGCGCAGATGGTCTATCAGTTTTCACTGCCGCCGCTGGTCCTGCATGCCATTCATACCGGATCGGCGCGCGCACTGCGGCAGTGGGCCAGTTCGCTGGATCTCAGCAGCAACGACACCACCTTCTTCAACTTTCTGGCGTCACACGATGGCATCGGGCTGAATCCGGCGCGCGGCATTTTGTCTGAAGTGGAGATTGTGGCGCTGGTGCGCGATCTGGCACTGGAAGGCGCGCTCGTCTCCTATAAAAATAACCCCGACGGCACCACCAGTCCCTATGAAATCAACGTCACCTATCTGGATGCGTTAAATAGCGAGGCTGACGATGACGACACGCGACTGAAACGCTTTTTGCTGGCCCATGCGATTCTGCTGGTCTTTCCTGGCGTGCCTGCCATCTATATCCAGAGCATTCTGGGCGGTCGTAACCATTATGATGGCGTGCGGGCCGCCGGACACAACCGGGCGATTAACCGTCAGAAGTATGATTTGCAGCTGATTGAAGCGGCGCTGGCGGGCGGTGACTGGCTGCGGCAGCAGATTTATACCCGGCTCGGCCAGTTGATACAGCTGCGTCGTCGCCAGCCTGCATTCCATCCCGATAATCCGATGACGCTGTATGACAGCGAAAATGCCGTGCTGGTGCTCAGCCGTCATCAGGCGGAAAGCGGCGACGGACTGCTTTGCGTATTTAATCTCAGTGGACGATCAGTGGAGACGCGACTGCCAATGGCGCATACGTTGCAGGATGTGGTGAGCGGAGAGAAAATTGATGGCACCCAGCCGGTTAAGCTGGATGCCTGGCAGTTCATGTGGCTACGTTAATTACTTGTAGACTTCAGCGGTGGCGCTGAATTTACCGTGTTCGCGGCCTGCGATCACGCGGTAGTATTTACCGCCCTTTTCGTCAGCGAGCTTCGACAACACTTTCTTAGCATCCATTGGCGAGGTAGTTTCCGCCGTGGTGTTAACGTTGCCGATCTTTTGCAGGTTCATTGTTTTAACTTCTTCCTGGGTGACTTCTTTCGCTGCCATCGCAGAAAATGAAATCGCGCCCATCATCATTGAAGCCACAACCCATTTAAAAACCTTCATTATGTTTACCCTCATTCATGATCCATTGTGAGATGTAAGCAGCCGCTAAACGCGTAAGGCAGTATGGAACGGCATAGTCATTTCCGTGACTAATCACATAAAATGCAGCGGCCTTGCTCACAGAGAGAAGTATTGCTGCTGTCTGCGATTTTGCCAGTTCAAAGCGTCATTATCACGGCAGATTACTGATAAAATTAACAATATGCTGGCAAAAGCGCTCAGGATGGGAAATAAAAGGCGCATGTGCGGCTTTTTCGATAACCACTGAAGGCGATGCTGGCAACATTTCATCTATCTCAGCGGCTATCCGGCGCGGCACCAGTCCATCCAGCGCCCCGTAGAGTCGCAGGAACGGCAGCGTAATCTGCGGTAACGCGTCGCGCAGATCGACCTGGCGCAAAATCTCCAGCCCGCCATCCAGCACCGCCACCTCCGGCATCGGCTGCGACAGCACCACCTCTTTCAACTGCCGCGCATCGGCGCGAGCCGTTTCGGTACCCAGCGTCTGCAGCGCCAGAAAGCGCTCCACCGTGCGCTGGAAATCATTGCTGAGCATCTGCTGAAAGTTCTGCAGCGTCTCCGGTTTAATGCCGGGCCAGCTCTCTGTGGCGGTGAAACAGGGCGACGAGGCAACGGTGATCAGTGCAGCCAGTTTTTCTGGCGCGCTCAGCGCAAGCTGCGTCGCCACCAGTCCGCCCAGCGACCAGCCCACCACAATCGCCTGCGGTGGCAGCAAAGGCAGTAACTCTTCTGCCATCTGCGCCAGCGTCAGCGCACCGAAATGCTGGCTGCGGCCATAACCCGGCAGATCGACCAGATGCAGGCGATAGTGCGGGCTGAGTCGCGGAATAATGCTTTGCCAGACTTCGGCGTTCAGTCCCCATCCGTGCAGCAGCACAAGATCGCGTTTTCCTTCCCCGCAGGTGTGCCAGTAGAGCGACATCATCAGTTACTATCCCGAAATTGATAAGGAGGTCGCTATGCTAGCAATGCCCGCCCTGTGTTGGCTATGCCGGATGCCGTTACGGATAGCCCGGCACGGCATCTGCAGTTTATGCCTGCGCGGATTACCGCCGTTGCCATTGCTCTGTCCGCGCTGCGGATTGCCGGCTGGCTCAGCAAAGGTCGCCTGTGGCCGTTGCCAGCTTAAACCGCCCGCCTGGCAGGCGCTGGTCTGCGTCAATGACTACTGTCCGCCGTTCAGCCAGTGGGTTAATCAGCTGAAGTTTTCTCACATAACCGCACTCAGGGTGATGCTGGCGCGGCTGCTTTTGCTAAGCTGGCTGAATGTTTACCGGCGTGGCACGGTGCCGCGTCCCGATCTGCTGCTGCCGGTTCCGCTGCACCGGCGACGACGCTGGCAGCGCGGCTTCAATCAGACGGTACTGCTGGCCGCTCCGCTGGCGCACTGGCTGGGATGTGAATGGCGTGAAGGTGTTTCCCGCAGGCGAAGGGGCGCCCTACAGCATCAGCTCAGCGCCCGGCAGCGACGCACCAACTTACGCGGTGCCTTTCGCCTTGAAATGGCGGTGCAGGGACGCCATATCGCGCTGCTTGATGACGTCATTACGACCGGCAGTACCGTAGATGAAATCAGTCGTCTGTTACTGGCACAGGGTGCGGCCAGCGTGCAGGTCTGGTGCCTGTGCCGTACCTTGTAGAGCGTCTTTGATGGGCGTATTATAACCAACTAAATTAGTCAACTATTGAGCAATCGACATGATCCGAATTACTGACTCTGCCCAGGAACATTTTTCTAAACTGCTATCCAAACAAGAAGATGGCACCCAGATTCGCGTATTCGTGATTAACCCGGGTACGCCAACAGCAGAATGCGGCGTCTCTTACTGTCCGCCCGATGCGGTTGAAGCCACCGACACCGAACTGAAGTTTGAAAAGCTCTCTGCCTACGTTGATGAGCTGAGCAAGCCGTATCTGGAAGATGCAGAAATCGATTTCGTTACCGACAATCTGGGTTCCCAGCTGACGCTGAAAGCACCGAATGCCAAGATGCGCAAAGTCTCTGATGATGCGCCAATGGTTGAGCGCGTTGAGTATCTGCTTCAGGCGCAGATCAACCCACAGCTGGCTGGCCACGGGGGTCGCGTGTCGCTGATGGAGATCACCGATGAGGGCTACGCCATTCTGCAGTTTGGCGGCGGCTGTAACGGCTGTTCAATGATCGACGTGACCCTGAAAGATGGTATTGAGAAAGAGCTGCTGGCTGCCTTCCCGGAACTGAAAGGCGTGCGCGATATTACCGAGCATCAGCGCGGCGAACACTCGTTCTACTGATGATAAAGCGACGGATAGCAGAAATATTCTGCTCTCTCCGCTGTGAGATTGAGCCTGCTCAGGGAACACGGTCAGATCGTAAAGACGCAAATGCCGCCATCCCTGGCATGCCCGGCCCGCGCGATTACGCACCTCATCCCTGAGGTGCGCCCGTTGCCGGGCCAACGCGCGTTGCGTTGTTCAAAAACGCCCGGCGTTTTTGTCCCTGACGCGGGACGCTTTACTCCTCTGACAATGTTCCCTGCGTGTTGAATTGAGCCGTTGCTGCCGGATTTCTTCTGATCACGTTTTATCATCAGTCAGAAACGGCAGCCTGGCTGCTGCGCTTCTGTTATTGCCCTTTCTGTCCTGACTGACGCTGCTGGCTGACCACCTTCAGCAGTGCATTCACTTCCTTGTCCGCAAAGATCGCCTCCAGCGTTTTGCTCAGCTTGCGTCGCCAGTTAGGGTACTGATCCACCGTGCCCGGCACGTTAACCGGCGTGGTCATGCCAAGCCAGTCTTCGGGCTGAAGGCCCAGCAGCGCACTGTCGGTATCCGCCAGGAAACGATGGATCGCCCGGTTCAGCGCAGGCGTCATAGTGAGCTTCTCCGCCTTCTTCTGGGTGCGTGCCGGTAAGGCACCCGCCAGATGCAGCGCATCCAGCAGCGCCTGCTTCTGCGCGGCACGCTGCGCATGTAACGCTTTCACCGCATCGCCCGGATAAAGACCCAGCTTCTCGCCCAGTTCCAGATCGCCCTGCTCCCAGAAGCCGGTCAGCGTCGGCAGGTCATGGGTACTGGCGCTGGCGATAGACTGACGTGGATAGTCCTGCGGCGCGCGATAGCGCTGATCTTTCTCCTGCTCAAACCACAGCACCTTCCATGAAAAGACGCCGCTTTTGCGCAGCAGGCTGACGATCTCCTGAGGCACGGTGCCAAGGTCTTCACCAATCACCATACAGCGCAGCCGGTGGCTCTCCAGCGCCAGGATAGCCAGCAGATCGTTGACCGGATAGGCCACATAAGCACCTTTATCCGCCGTCTCTCCGGCTGGCACCCACCACAGACGCAGCAGCGACATGACATGGTCGATACGCAGCGCGCCGCAGTCACGCATGTTGGCACGCAGCATGTCGATAAACGGCTGATAGGCGCGCGCCTGCATCACATGCGGATCCATCGGCGGTAAGCCCCAGTTTTGTCCCAGCGGCCCCAGACGATCAGGCGGTGCGCCCACCGAGGCCTTGAGGCGATAAAGCTCCGGGTCGTGCCAGGTCTCCGCACTGCCTTCCGCCACGCCCACCGCCAGGTCACGGTAGAGACCGACGCTCATGCCCAGCGCCTGACTGTGCGCCCAGCAGCCTGAGAACTGCTGCTGCGCCAGCCATTGCAGCCACTGCCAGAAGGCGATCTCCTCTTCATGCTGTTCACACCACTGCTGCACTTCCGGCGACTGACTGTTGCGCCACGCCTCTGGCCAGGCAGGCCAGCCGCCCTGCTGTGACTTGTCTGCCTGCCGCTCCAGCTGTATGCCATCGTAGGCAGCCTGATAACGCAGGCTGTCACCGCCTTCACGCACAAAGGCTGCAAAGGAGAGAGGCTCTTCGCTCTGACTGTCACGCGCCTGAAAGTGTGTCCAGGCATGGCGCAACGCCGCCAGCTTCAGCGCCATCACGGCGTCGTAGTCGACCTGCTCCGCCTCACGCGCTTTGGTCAGCGCCTTCTGTGTTTTCGCGCTTTTCCACCATTTCTGCGCTGCCGCGCTTTGCTGAAAATCGTCCACCTGACTGACGTCGATATAGATCACGTTCAGCCAGCGGCGCGATGACGGACTATACGGGCTGGCAAAACCGGCGCTGGCAGGATAGAGCGCATGCAGCGGATTCAGCCCCACGAAATCGCCGCCGCGCTCAGCCAGCTGGACCAGCAATTGATAGAGATCGCCGAAGTCGCCGATGCCCCAGTTCTGTTCAGAGCGCACGGTATAAAGCTGAACCAGTGCACCCCAGCGTTTTTCCCCGGCCTCCAGCGCCGGAGGCAGATAGCAGCGCCGCGGCGCGACAATAATCTGCGTCTGCCAGCTTTTCTTCCCTTTGTTGAGCGTCAGCTGGTGATAACCCTGGGTCAGCGGTCCCGGCAGCGTAAAAGGCTCCCCGGCGGTTAACTCACCGCTTTGCTGTTTGCCCTTTTCAGTCTGCAATTGCCAGCTGTAAGTGCCACTGCCCTGAGGCGTCAGCTGTCGCTTACTGCTGCCGCTGAACACCGCGACCGGCGGCAGCGGGGATTTACTGGCCTTCTGCGGTTCTGCCATCACCGCCAGCAGCGCGCGTTTGGTCTCATCGCTGACGGCCTCTTTCCTGCCGTTGACGTCGATGTAATCCAGTGAAATGCCTGCGGCACGGGCGGCCTGATCGAGTGAATTTTGCTTCATTGCTGCTCCTTAGCGCGGTGCCTGCCAGATACGTTGCTGATAGTCACGAATGGAACGGTCCGAACTGAACATGCCGGTTCGTGCCGTATTGAGGATGGCGGCGCGGGTCCAGCCTTCGGGGTCACGCCATAGCGCTTCCACCCGTTGCTGCGCCTCGATATAGGCCTGGAAATCGGCCAGCACCAGCCAGGGATCGCCATGTTTGGTCAGGCTTTCCAGCGTCAGGTCAAAGGCGTGCTTATCCCCGTCGCTGAATTTGCCCTTCTCCAGCGATTTCAGTAAATCGTCCAGCGGCTTGTTCTGCTTACGCACTTTTTTCGGGTTGTAGCCTTTCGCCTTGAGCGCCTTCACCTCATCCACGGTGTGGCCGAAGATAAAGATGTTTTCCTCGCCCACCTGTTCGGCAATTTCGACGTTGGCACCGTCGAGCGTGCCAATCGTCAGCGCACCGTTCAGCGCCAGCTTCATGTTGCCGGTGCCGGAGGCTTCATAACCGGCGGTGGAGATCTGCTCAGAGAGATCGGCTGCCGGGATCATCTGCTCGGCCACGGTGATACGGTAGTCGGGGATAAACACCACTTTGAGTCTGTCGCCAACCCGCGGATCGTTGTTCACCACCTCCGCCACTTTGTTAATGGCGTAGATGATATTTTTGGCGAGGTAGTAACCCGGCGCGGCCTTAGCCCCGAACAGGAATACCCGTGGCGTAAAGGTGACATCTTCCGGGTTGTTACAGAGCGTCTGATAGCAGTAGAGGATATGCAGCAGGCTGAGATGCTGCCGCTTGTACTCATGCAGTCGCTTGATCTGCACATCGAACAGCGCAGCCGGATTCACGATGATGCCGGTATGCCGCGCGATATACTCTGTAAGCTGCGCTTTGTTCTGCTGTTTGATGCTGCGATAGCGCTGACGAAACGCCTGATCGTCGGCATAAGCCTCCAGACCGATCAATGCATCAAGGTTACTGGCCCACTCGGTTTTCAGCGTCTCATCAATCAGCCCGGCCAGCGCCGGGTTACACTGCTTCAGCCAGCGGCGCGGCGTAATGCCGTTGGTGACGTTATGGAATTTTTGCGGCCAGAGCTGGTGATACTCCGGAAAGAGATCGCTGACCACCAGACGGGAGTGCAGCGCTGCCACGCCGTTGACCGCAAAGCCGCTGACGACGCAGAGATTGGCCATTCGCACCTGACCGTCAGCCACCACCGCCAGCTTGTGCCACATCGCTTTGTCATCCGGCCAGCGCTGCTTCACCTGCTTCTTCAGTCGCTGATTAATCTCTTTGATAATCAGCATGTGGCGCGGCAGCAGACTGCGCATCAGCTTCTCATCCCAGCGCTCCAGCGCCTCTGGCATCAGCGTGTGGTTGGTGTAGGCAAACAACCGGCTGGTGATCTGCCATGCTTCATCCCAGCTCAGCTGATGCTCATCCAGCAGCACGCGCAGCATCTCCGGTATAGCGATGGTCGGATGGGTATCGTTGAGCTGGATCACTTCGAAGTCTGGCAGGCTGTGAATGCTGCGCCCCGCCAGATGGTGACGCCGCAGGATATCCGCCACCGCACAGGCGCACTGGAAATATTGCTGCATCAGGCGCAGCCGCTTGCCAGCCTGATGGTTGTCATTGGGATAAAGAACCTTGGTGAGCTTTGCCGCTTCGATGCCGGGCTGCTCTGCCTGCAGGAAGTGGCCGTCGTTAAAGGAGCTGAGATCAAACGGATGCGCGCTTACGGCCTGCCACAGGCGCAGCGGCAGCGTCACGCCGTTGCGATAGCCGGTAACCGGCAAATCCCAGGCCTCGCCGCGCAGCGTAAAATCGGGATGCCAGCGTACACCACCGTTTTCCAGCTTTTCAACCCGGCCGCCCATCGCGACATCAACATCCAGCGCCGCGTTGTGACGGAACCACGGATAGCGCTCGCGCTGCCAGTCATCGGGCGTTTCAATCTGCTTACCCTCGTCAAAAGACTGGCGGAACAGGCCGTACTGGTAATTAAGCCCGTGACCGGTGGCAGACTGCCCTACCGTTGCCATTGAATCCATGTAGCAGGCGGCCAGTCGTCCCAGCCCGCCGTTACCGAGCGCCGGATCGACCTCCTGCTCCAGCAGTTCGGTTAAATCGAGCTGCTGCTCAGCCAGCGCCGCCTTAACCTCGTCATACCAGCCGAGATTCAGCAGATTGTTGCCGGTCAGACGACCAATCAGAAACTCCATCGACAGATAATTAACATGGCGCTGCTGCACCGCCGGACGCGGTGCCGGTTGCGCGGCCAGCAGTTCTGCCAGCACCGCACTCACTGCCTGCCACGCCTGATGCGGGGTCATCTGTTGTGCGGAGAGGAGACTTAACTGCTGCCACTGGCGGGTCAATGCGGCGTTAAAACGGGCTTTATTAAATTTCTGCTGCGGCATAGCACTCCCTTCTGTTACGCAATGAGGTGAAGCAAAAATAGAAAGCGCACGGGCTGGCAACCGGGTACCAGCAATCGTTAAGTAAAGACGGGAGTGAGGAAAAAAGCGACAGCAATCAAAGAAAAACGCCAGCCGGGCGGCTGGCGTGACAGGAATCAGCAGAGTTCGAGGTGAACCTCATGCTGCTCAATCACTTTCATGACGCTGGCGGGCGGCATTTTGTCGGTGTAGAGATAGTCCAGCAGACTCATGTTGCCAAGGTTAACCATGGCGTTACGGCCAAACTTCGAGTGATCCACCACCAGCATCACACAGCGTGAATTTTCAATGATGGCGCGCTTGGTGCGGACTTCGTGATAGTCGAACTCCAGCAGCGATCCATCCATATCGATGCCGCTGATCCCCAGGATGCCGTAATCGAGCCGGAACTGGGAAATGAAGTCGAGCGTCGCTTCCCCCATCACCGCGCCATCGCGGGTCCGTACTTCACCGCCTGCGATAATTACCCGGAAATCGGGCTTGCCCATCAACAGCATCGCGACGTTGAGGTTGTTGGTCACCACGCGTAAGTCGCTATGGTTGAGCAGTGCATGCGCCACCGCTTCCGGCGTGGTGCCGATGTCGATAAACAGCGTGGCCCCATCCGGGATCTGACTGGCAACACGCTGCGCAATCCGCGCTTTCTCCGCTGACCACATCATTTTACGATCGTGCCAGGCGGTATTCTCAGAGCTGGAAGGAAGCGCCGCGCCGCCGTGGTGACGCTGAATTTTATTCTGATCGGCCAGATCGTTGAGATCGCGACGAATGGTTTGCGGGCTGACCTCAAAGTGATCCACCAGCTCCTCAGTACTGACATATCCCTGACGACGGACTAAATCGATAATCGCATCATGACGTTGCGTCTGCTTCACGTTCCTCTCCTGTTAACCCGCTTATATCCTGTCTAACGACGCGTGACGTTACGCGTATCCACCAGCGCCATTGCCAGCCCGACGACCAGACCGGCGACGTGCGCCGCGTTAGCAATCGCCAGACCAAAGACGCCGAACCAGCCAATCACCAGCCAGACCAGCGCAAAACCGATCAATCCCCTTTCAAGATAGACGCCGCTGTCTGGATCGCGCTCGCCGCGCAGCCAGCAGTAACCCATCAGCGCATACACCACGCCCGACAGGCCGCCAAACCAGATGCCACTGAACTTCGCCTGCAGCCAGCCGCTGAGCAGCGCCGAAATCAGCATAATCACGAACAGTTTGCCGCTGCCAAGACGCTTTTCGACCGCGCCGCCGAGATACCACCACCACATCAGATTAAACAGGATGTGCAGCAGTGAAAAGTGCAGCAGCGCATGGCTGAACCAGCGCCAGACCTGCAGATGCTGGTCGGCATCCGGCCAGGAGAGCCACGCCATTACGGCCTGATCGCCCATCACCTGCATCAGAATAAACACGGCGATACAGAGCACCATCAGGGACAGGGTCAGCGGACCGGCCCGCTCGCGGATGTTCGCCCAGATGTTGCTGCGCTCATAGCGCAGACCGCTGTCGGTCTTGCCGCTATGCCAGCTGGCGGCCTGATAGCGCGGATGGTTAGGATCGTGCAAAAACTGCTGAAGCTCGTTTTCGACCACTGAGATCTTGCTCTCGTCATCCAGCATGATGACGTAGTGATTTTCATGCTCGATGCGCAGCGTGATGCCCTGCGTCGCCATGTAGTCCACAAACGCCTGCGCCATGCGCGGCTGATTAAACTGGGTAATGCGCATCAGTAACTCTCCATGTGACGGGCAGCAACTTATTCGCTGCCGGGGGCAACCTGCTGAGGGAAGGCGGCACGCCAGGCATCAAAGCCGCCATCAATGCTGTAGGCCGCGCTGAAACCCTGTCCCAGCAGATATTGCGCCGCGCTTTTGCTGCTGTTGCCGTGATAGCACATCACCAGCACCGGCAGGCTGTGGTCTGCGCCACTGATAAAGGCGCTGAGGTTGGTGTTGGTCAGATGCAGCGCGCCTGTCGCATGACCCAGGGCATAACTTTGCGGATCGCGGATATCCACCAGCAGTGCACCCTCAGCCAGATGCGCCTGCGCCTGCTTCACGTCAATACATTCGAACATTTCCATGGGATCTCTCATAACAGCGTCGTAATGGTGCGTAGTGTAACCCGAGAATCCACGCCGATAACCTGACAATCGTTACGGCTATCTGTTTTTTTGGTGGGCAGAATGTTAGCTATATCACGCAAAAATGTTTTTACCCGGTTAAAAGCTGGCGTCAATGTTGGTTTGCGATTATGATTATGCTCGAAAACGAACATTAATGAACTATTCCGAACATCGGAGGAGATGACGTGGAAACCAAAGACCTGATCGTGATCGGCGGCGGCATCAACGGTGCCGGCATTGCAGCAGACGCTGCAGGACGCGGACTGTCGGTGTTAATGCTGGAGGCGCGGGATCTGGCTTGCGCGACCTCCTCTGCCAGTTCAAAACTGATTCACGGCGGCTTGCGCTACCTTGAACATTACGAATTCCGTCTGGTCAGTGAAGCACTGGCCGAGCGTGAAGTCCTGCTGAAAATGGCGCCGCATCTGGCGTTCCCGATGCGCTTCCGTCTGCCGCACCGTCCGCACCTGCGCCCGGCGTGGATGATCCGCACTGGTCTGTTCATGTATGACCATCTCGGTAAGCGTACGAGTCTGCCAGGCAGTAAAAGTCTGCGGTTTGGCGCGGATTCGGCCCTGAAGCCGGAAATTACGCGCGGATTCGAATATTCTGACTGCTGGGTCGATGATGCCCGCATGGTGGTACTGAACGCGCAGGAAGTGGTGAAGCGTGGTGGTGAAGTCCGTACCCGCACCCGCGTGACCCGAGCCTGGCGCGAAGGCGGCCTGTGGAAAGTTGAAGCGGAAGATGTCGACAGCGGCAAAACCTTCACCTGGCAGGCGAAAGGCCTGGTCAACGCCGCTGGCCCATGGGTTAAGCAGCTGTTTGATGACAGCCTGAAGCTGAAATCGCCTTACGGTATTCGTCTGATCAAAGGCAGCCACATTGTGGTGCCGCGCGTTCATACCGAGAAGCAGGCTTATATTCTGCAGAACGAAGATAACCGTATTGTGTTTGTCATCCCGTGGATGGATGAGTTCTCAATCATCGGTACCACCGATGTGGAGTACAAAGGCGATCCGAAAAACGTCAATATCGACGACAACGAGACAGCCTATCTGCTGAAAGTGTTCAACGGACACTTTAAAAAGCAGCTGACCGCTGACGATATCGTCTGGTCCTATTCCGGTGTCCGTCCGTTGTGTGATGATGAATCCGATTCACCGCAGGCGATCACCCGTGATTACACGCTGGACGTGCGCGACGATAATGGTCAGGCACCGCTGCTTTCCGTATTTGGCGGCAAGCTGACCACCTATCGTAAGCTGGCGGAACATGCGCTGGAAAAACTGGTGAAGTACTACCCGAACGCGGGTCCGGCCTGGACCAAAAACTGCGTATTGCCGGGTGGCAATATCTCCGGCACCCGTGAAGATTATGCAGCCAGTCTGCGTCGTCGTTATCCATTCATCAGCGAAAATATGGCGCGCCACTTTTCGCGCACTTACGGCAGCAGCACGGAAACCCTGCTTGCTGGCGCGAAAAGTCTGGATGACCTGGGTGAGAACTTCGGACACGAATTCTACGAAGCGGAACTGCGTTACCTGGTACAGCATGAGTGGGTGCGTGAACTGGATGATGCTATCTGGCGTCGTACCAAACAGGGTATGTGGCTGACCAAAGAGCAGCAGGCTCGCGTTGCCGAGTGGCTGGCAGCGAAAGCGAAACCCGTCCTGTCACTGGCCTCCTGAGCAGAGAGTTAAAATACAGAAAGCAGGCTTCGGCCTGCTTTTTTTATGGCGGTTCATCGGACAACTATTCGGATCTATTTCAATACTCACGTCCAGAGTAAACGCTAGATGAAAATTAACTCTGGATCACACTTTTTTTGATAATCAGTTACGACCAGCAATATTCACTGCTGTAACTTTTACTTCATGTATCGCAGCCTAAACTCATCCCTTCGCTTATCTCTTACTCCCTTTCTCTATCGTTACCTTAAATCTAACGTTCAGCTTTTTTGCTTAATTGAACGATGCATTAAGAAAGCTCAGACTTTCTTCAGCATAAACGAAGCAACAGCGATTCTAATCAGGAGGTTGAAATGAACACAGGCCAAACGCCTGCCCGGGAGTGGAACACACGCCGCAGTGAAAAAGCGCGTCGTATGGCTTCCTTTCCCCTTGATGGCAAAGTCATTCCTTCAGAAAGAGCTACAGAAGCCCTGGAAACACTCATTGCACCAGGCGACCGCGTGGTGCTTGAAGGGAATAACCAGAAACAGGCTGACTTCTTATCCCGCACGCTGGCAGCGGTGAATCCGGCAAAGATTCACGACCTGCATATGATTATGCCGAGCGTCGGCCGCAGTGAGCATCTCGATATTTTTGAAAAAGGCATAGCCCGCAAACTCGACTTCTCTTTTTCCGGTCCGCAAAGTCTGCGCATGTCTCAGCTGTTACAGGATGGCCAGTTGGAAATCGGCGCTATCCATACCTATATCGAACTCTATTCCCGCCTCTATGTTGATCTTAGCCCAAATGTGGCGTTGATTGCCGGATACAAAGCCGACCGCAAAGGCAACCTCTATACCGGCCCGAGCACCGAAGATACCCCGGCACTGGTGGAAGCCGCCGCGTTTCGTGACGGTATTGTGATAGCCCAGGTCAATGAACTGGTCGATGACGAAACCGACCTGCCGCGCGTCGATATCCCCGGCTCCTGGATTGACTACGTCGTCGTCGCAGACAAACCGTTCTTCATCGAACCGCTGTTTACCCGCGATCCACGCCTGATTAAACAGGAACATATCCTGATGGCGATGATGGCGATTAAAGGCATCTACGCCGAACACCAGGTGCAGTCGCTGAACCACGGTATCGGTTTTAACACTGCCGCCATTGAACTGCTGCTGCCAACCTACGGCGAGCAGCTCGGTCTGAAAGGTAAAATCTGTAAACACTGGACGCTGAACCCGCATCCAACGCTGATCCCGGCGATTGAGAGCGGCTGGGTCGAGAGTGTGCACTGCTTCGGCGGTGAGCTGGGAATGGAAGAGTATATCCGCGCCCGTCCCGACATCTTCTTTACCGGCAGCGACGGCTCAATGCGCTCTAACCGCGCCTTCTGTCAGCTGGCCGGCCAGTACGCGGTCGATATGTTTATCGGTGCCACCCTGCAGGTTGATGGGCTGGCAAACTCCTCTACCGTGACGCGTGGTCGTCTTTCCGGCTTCGGCGGTGCACCGAACATGGGCCACGATCCCCATGGCCGTCGTCACGCCACGCCTGCCTGGCTGAACATGATCACTGAGCCAGACCCGATGCAGCGCGGTAAAAAACTGGTGGTGCAGATGGTCGAGACCTTCCAGGCAGGCGCGAAACCGACCTTCGTTGAAACCCTTGATGCGGTTGAGGTCGCCAAAACCTCCGGCATGCCGCTGGCACCGGTCATGATTTACGGCGATGACGTGACCCATGTGCTGACCGAGGAAGGTATCGCCTATCTCTATCGCGCAGAAAGTCTTGAAGAGCGTCGCGCTATGGTTGCTGCTGTTGCGGGCATTACCGACATCGGTCTGGGTGTGGATGCGGCACGCGTCGCAGCCCTGCGTAAAAGCGGCAAAGTGGTCTACCCGGAAGATATGGGTATCCGCCGCTCTGACGCCACGCGTTCACTGCTGGCAGCGGGCAGCGTCGCTGACCTGGTTGAATGGTCAGATGGCCTGTACAACCCACCTGCTAAATTCCGGAGCTGGTAAATGAAACTCCTGTCACAGACTCAAGCCGAGGCGCAGTCCAGCCAGCTGGCAACGATGGCGCGCGATTGTCTGATCGATGAAGCACGTCTGAGCCCTAAGCCGGGTCTGGTCGACAGTCGGGGAAACGGCGCGCATCAGGATCTGACGCTGGCGCTGATGGAGCGTTCCGCTCACAGCCTGATGCCAGCCTTTCTGGCGCTGGCCCGTCACAGCTGGCTGCGTCCTGCTGATATCGCCCTGCGCGAAACGGTAGGCCGCCTGGGCCGTGACGGTGAGCAGCAGATGATGGCGGCAACCGGCGGCGTTAACACCCATCGTGGCGCAATCTGGGCGCTGGGATTGCTGGTGAGTGCCGCGGCCATGCACGGCGGCGCTGCCAGTGCCGACCAGCTGACCCGCACCGCCGCTGCACTGGCCAGCCTGCCCGACCGGGCAGCACCAAAGCTGTTCAGCAAAGGTTTGAAAGCGACGCACCGCTATCAGGTGCCCGGCGCACGCGAAGAGGCGCAACAGGCGTTTCCTCATGTGATGAAGCTGGCGCTGCCGCAGCTGCTGTCCAGCCGGGCGGTGGGTGCCAGTGAGAGCGAAGCCCGCCTGGATGCGCTGATGGCGATCATGACCTCGCTCAGCGATACCTGCGTGCTGTCTCGTGCGGGTATGACCGGACTGAACGCCATGCAGCAGGGCGCACGCGCCGTACTGCTGGCGGGAGGCTGCCGCACAGCCGCAGGTCAGGTGGCGCTGTCGCAGCTCGACCAGCGCATGCTGGCGCTCAATGCTTCGCCTGGCGGGGCCGCCGATTTGCTGGCCACGACGCTGTTTATTGATCGGGTCTGCTCGCCTGAACTTTCTTATTTTTAGAGGCCATTATGGAACACATCACATTATCTTTACCTGCTAACCGCCTGCTCAATGGCAGAGCGCTGGCCGGGGTCGTTGGTTCCGGTGATATGGAAGTGCTGTACACCGCAACTGAAGGCCAGACACTGAACATCGATATCACCACCTCACTGGATAACAGCGACGCGCGCTGGAAGGCGCTGTTTGATCGCCTGAACTTAATAAACGGCCTGCCCGCCGGAGAGCTGATTATTCACGATTTCGGCGCGACACCCGGCGTAGCGCGTATCCGTATTGAACAGGTTTTTGAAGAGGTGAGCCATGCGTAACGATGCCAGTTTTATTGAATTACGGGCTCGTGAACGCGCCCATGCGCTGCTGGATGCAGGCAGCTACCGCGAACTGCTTGATCCGTTTGAAGGCATTATGTCGCCATGGCTGGCCCCGCAGGGCGTGGTGCCTCAGTCAGATGACGGCATGGTAGTGGCGCGCGGTACCCTGAATGGTCAGCCTGCAGTGGTTGTCGCCATTGAAGGCACCTTCCAGGGCGGCAGCATGGGCGAAGTTTCCGGGGCGAAAATGGCGGCAGCGCTGGAGCTGGCGGCAGAAGACAACCGCAACGGCATTCCGACTCAGGCGGTGCTCTGCCTGGAAACCGGTGGCGTGCGTTTACAGGAAGCAAATCTTGGCCTGGCGGCGATTGCGGATATTCACGCAGCGATTGTCGATCTGCGTCGCTACACCCCGGTTATCGGCATCGTCAGCGGCACCGTTGGCTGCTTCGGCGGGATGTCTATTGCTGCCGCGCTGTGCAGCTACCTGATTGTCACGCGCGAAGCCCGTCTGGGGCTGAACGGTCCGCAGGTGATTGAGCAGGAAGCAGGCATTGAAGAGTATGACTCACGCGATCGCCCGTTTATCTGGAGCATGACCGGCGGCGAAATCCGCTACGCCAGCGGCCTGGTCGATGCGCTGGTGAGTGACGGCATCAACGCGGTGAAAACCGCCATGAATGACTTTATTGCCAAAGGCGTTCCGGCCCAGAACCGCAGTGATAACTATGCCGATTTCCTGTCACGTCTGTCGCAGTTTGATACCCGCCAGCAGGCGGACACCGCGCAGATTAAACAGCTTTTCGCCCGGGAGGAGAAATAATGACTCAGACAAGCAGCCGCGGTGCAACCTGGCTGGAAAAACTCGCACCCAATGCACAGCGTCTTAGCGGCCTGTGTGCCTCTGTTCAGGTGGCTGACGGCCAGCTCAATGGCGAAAACGTACGCTTTATCGCCGTTGTGCCCGATCCCCAAAACCACTATCCGCGCGCCGCGCAGGGTGAAGTCGGTCTGCTGGAGGGCTGGACGCTGGCGAAAGTGGTGAATGAAACGCGCGAAGCAGACAAAAACAGTGCCGTGAAACGCCCGATTGTGGCGGTGATTGATGTGCCGAGTCAGGCCTATGGCCGCCGCGAAGAGGCATTTGGTATTCATCAGGCGCTGGCCGGTGCGGCGGGGGCTTATGCCAACGCACGCCTTGACGGTCATCCGGTGATTGGCCTGATTGTTGGCAAAGCGATGTCCGGTGCGTTCCTGGCACACGGCTATCAGGCTAACCGACTGATTGCGCTTAACGATCAGGGTGTGCTGGTGCATGCCATGGGCAAAGCATCGGCGGCGCGTATTACGCTGCGCTCCGTGGAAGCGCTGGAAAAACTGGCTGCGACCATTCCACCGATGGCTTACGACGTGAATAACTTCGCCACGCTGGGCCTGCTCTCCGATCTGCTGAATGTGGGCAATCCTGATGCGCCGTCTGACGCTGATGTGGCGATGGTCGAGATTGCGCTGCACAAGGCGATTAGCGACGCTCGTCAGGATCCGAGCCTGAAAAGCCGCCTGGGTGCATCCAATCGTCACAGCTCCTCCCTGGTTCGCGAACGGATGCGCGCGACCTGGTAATCATATAAAAAATAAACCTGCCGAAACCGGTCTGACGGGGCGCATCGCTAACTGCGCCCCGGAGCAGTGGCCGTGTTCAGAATTATAAACATCGCTGTTTTTTAAAGAATTCTTCTTAAATACAGGTGATTTATGATTTATATAATTGTTCATGCCCTTGCTCCGATCTTTGTCATTATGCTGCTGGGTTTCTGGGCCGGTAAGGCCGGAATGGTCAACAACAAAGACGTCTCTCTGCTGAATATTTTCGTCATGGATTTTGCACTGCCCGCCGCGCTGTTCAGCGCAACGGTACAAACGCCCTGGCCGGGCATCGTGGCGCAATGGCCGCTGATTGTGGTTATTACCGGCGCAATGTGGATTACTTATGGAGCTGTCTATTTCGCGGCTACAAAAGTTTTCAAAAAGTCACCGCAGGATGCGGCTGTGTTAACACTGACGGTGGCGCTGCCAAATTACGCCGCGCTGGGCCTGCCCATTCTGGCCAGCGTGCTGGGTGAAAATGGTGCCACTTCGCTCTCGGTAGCGGTCTCCATCGCCTGTGGTTCAGTGCTGCTTACACCGCTTTGCCTGCTGATTCTGGAACGTGAAAAAGCGTTTGCCGACGGCACCGAACACGGTTCAACCCTGACCATGCTGCCGATTCTGATGTGGCGTTCAGTGAAAAAACCGATCGTACTGGGACCGTTGATTGGCGTGGTGTTATCAGCGCTGGGCGTTAAAATGCCTGATCTGGTGCTGGCCGCCATCAAACCGCTGGGTCTTGCTGCCACCGCCGCTGCACTCTTCCTGACCGGTGTCATCCTGTCGGCACGCAAACTGAAACTTAACGCGGTGGTGGGCGTCGGCACGGTGACTAAACTGCTGATTCAGCCCTTTATCGCCTGGGGTCTGGTACTGGCGCTGGGGCTTAACGGTTCAGTGGCCATTACCGCTATCCTGATGATTGCGCTGTCAGCCGGTTTCTTCGGCGTGGTATTCGGCAACCGCTTTGGCGTGCAGTCGCCCGATGCTGAAGCCGTGCTACTGTTGAGCTCGATTCTGTGTATTTTATCGTTACCGCTGTTCATCACGCTGACATCAGGAATGTAATATGAGTGCGCCGCGCCCCCACGATCTGCTCTGGCTGCGTCACAGCGACGCGTTAGCTGCGATTAAAGAGAACTGGGTCAGCACATTCTGGCATCCCGATCTGCCGGTGGTGGTACGGCGCGATCACCGTGAATCCGGTCTGATTCCGGTGGGTGTGCGCGGTGAGCGACGTGAGCAGCGCGCCGCCGGCTGGATTAATCCAGCCGATATTGTCCGGATGGTGACGCCAGAGAGAGTGGCAGAACGGGCATGGCTGCTGGATTCACCCTTTACCGCTTATGCGCCGGTTCGCGCGGCGATTACGCTCAGCGAGTCTCTCTGGCCCTGGCATTGGGGCATAACCGGCAGCACCGGTTATGCGCTGGCGACGCAACGGCCCACGCTGCATGCTGCCAGCGATCTTGATTTAGTGATCCGCGCCCCGCAGCCGCTGCCGCGCGATGCGCTGCAACAGTGGCAGACGCTGACCGACTCGCTGGACTGCCGGGTGGATACCCAGGTGGAAACGCCGTCTGGCGCGTTTGCGCTGAACGAGTGGCTGCGTGAGGGTCGCGTGCTGTTAAAAACCGATACCGGACCGATACTGACCGCTTCACCCTGGAGCAGGGAGAATTCATGAAAATACTCTTTACCTTTCCCGGCCAGGGCACCCAACGAGCCGGGATGCTGCAGCATCTGCCCGACGGCGACGCGGTATTAAACAGCGTGCGCGCGGTACTGGGCGACGAGACCGACCGGCTCGACAGCACTGATGCGCTGCGCCACACCCGCGCCGTGCAGCTCTGTCTGCTGATTGCCGGAGTCGCCTGGGCGCGCGAGCTGATCCGCCGTGGAGTGAAACCGGACATCGTCAGTGGTCTGTCGATTGGTGCATTTCCCGCTGCGGTGATCGCCGGTGCGCTCGATTTCAGCGACGCCCTGCGGCTGGTTGCACTGCGCGGCGATCTGATGGAGCAGGCTTACCCGCACGGATATGGCCTGACCGCCATCACCGGTTTAACGCTGAATCGTCTGGAGAAGCTGCTGGCTGGCAGCAATACCTACATCGCCAACCTGAATGCGGAAACGCAGATTGTGATTGCCGGTCGTGATGAGGATATGGCTGTCGTGGCGCAGAAAGCGCTGGATGCCGGTGCCAGCAAATCGATCAGACTCGCGGTGAGCGTGCCGTCGCACTGCGCGCTGCTGGACAAGCCCGCCGCCGAACTGGCGCGCGCGTTTGCATCCGTCACCCTCTCCCGGCCCGATTGCGCTTATCTCAGCGGCTCAACCGGACGGGTGATTTGGGAACCGGAGAAGATTGCTGACGATCTCGCCTTTAATATGGCGCGCACGGTGCAGTGGAATGATGCGATGGTTGCCGCTAATCAGCGCGATGCCCGACTGGCGATCGAGATGCCGCCGGGCAATGTGCTGACGGGCCTGACACTGCAGGCGGGCTGGCAGGGCGAAGCGATCTGCATGGAGCGCAACAGCGTCGGGGTGGCGCTGCATCTGGCTAAACGGCTCAGTCAGTAAGGCTGCGGGCGTACATCCGCCCTTCTGCCGCCAGGGCCAGCAGGTCATTATCGCGTTCGCGACGATGTGAGTAGACAATCGAGATCTGCTGACGCATCTGACAAGGCTCAGCGAGCGGCAGCAACTGAATGTTGTTTTCATACACCTTCTTCATTCGTCCCGGAATCAGCGCCAGGCCAATGCCCGCCTGCACCAGGCTTATCATTGAGAAGATATCATTTACCTGGGTGACTATGCGCGGTTCAAATCCGGCTATCTGAAACGCCTCCTGCGAACCGGTATAGGTGGCAAATCCCTCAGCCAGTGAAACAAAATCCCGGTCGGCAAAATCACGCAGATCCACCGGGCCGGTTTCCTCCCGCGTCTCCCCGGCTGGCGCAGCCAGAAAAATACTGTCTTCAAACAGCGGAATCACATCAAAATGCGCATCGCTGAGTTCGCCCTCATCGGTGGCGATCAGAATCGCATCCAGCACGTCATCTTCCAGCATATTCATGAGCATCTGATTGGAGCCCATGGTCAGATCAAGCTCGAGCGTGGGCCGACGCAGTTTCATGCCCATGATCAGCCGGGGAATGGTTTCAAGCGTTAGCGAGTAGAGTGTGCCAAGCCGCAGACGACCCACGCCGATACCCGCCACCTTGCGCGCCTCTTCAATACCTTTACCCATCAGGGTAGTCACGTCGCGACAGTAGTCCAGCAGCGTCCAGGCGGCAGGCAGCGGCACCAGATTACGGCCTTTGTGAATAAACAGCGGACAGTCAATGCCCTCTTCCAGCGTGTGCAGCGCGCGATGCACGCTGACACTGCTCAGCGCCAGCGCTTCCGCTGTGCGGGCGATATTCCCTTTGCTCATAAACATCATAAAAACGCTGAGCTTGCGGAAGGTAATTTCCTGATTGATGTTGTCACTCATGGGCTGCGGTTGCCTGTCGGATCGTTTTGCTTTTCCGCATAGTAGCGATTCTCAGCCGGAGTGTAATGATCTGGTTCGCTCTGTGGGCAGATACAGGCACCGAGGTCATAAGATGCTGAACCTTCTGAAAAAGCGACGGGGTGGCGGGAATGCCATGAGAAAAGATGACAATGCGGCCGGTTACCCGGCCGCAAAGAACGTCAGAAAGGCATACTGCCCGACCCTACAGCCTTATTGGTGTAATGTTCCAGATCTCATCGGCGTACTCCTGGATGGTACGGTCCGACGAGAAGTAGCCCATGCCCGCGATATTTTTCGCCGCGCGGCGCTGCCACTCATCCGGTTTACGGTAGAGCGCATCCACCTTATCCTGGGTATCCACATAGCTGCGATAATCCGCCAGTAACTGGTAGTGATCGCCAAAGTTAACCAGAGAGTCGAACAGATTGCGGTAACGGCCCGGATCCTGCGGACTAAACACGCCAGAGGCAATCTGAGTCAGCACCTGGTGCAGCTCTTCATCCCCTTCGTAATAGTCACGCGGGTTATAGCCGCCCTTACGCAGCGCTTCGACCTGCGGCGTGGTATTACCAAAGATAAAGATGTTCTCTTCCCCGACGTGATCCAGCATCTCAACATTGGCCCCATCCAGCGTACCGATTGTCAGCGCGCCGTTCAGCGCAAACTTCATGTTACTGGTGCCGGACGCTTCCGTCCCTGCGGTCGAGATCTGCTCAGAGAGATCGGCCGCCGGGATAATGATCTGCGCCAGACTCACGCTGTAGTTCGGGATGAAGACCACCTTCAGTTTGTTCTTCACCTGTGGATCATTGTTGATCACATTCGCGACATCGTTAATCAGATGAATAATATGCTTGGCGACGTAATAGGCCGACGCTGCTTTACCGGCAAAGATATTCACGCGCGGCACCCAATCCGCCTGCGGATCGGCCTTGATGCGGTTGTAACGGGTGATCACATGCAGCACGTTGAGCAACTGACGTTTGTACTCGTGAATACGCTTGATCTGGACATCAAACAGCGCGTTCGGGTCGAGCACCACATCCAGATTCTTCGCCACCCAGTCTGCCAGCCGACGCTTGTTCTGATGCTTGGCAACCGCGACTTTTTCAATAAACGCCGGATAGTCGATCTGTGCTTTCAGCTCATCCAGCTGGCTGAGATCGGTACGCCAGTTGCGACCAATCTCCTCATCCAGTACCTCTGATAGCGCCGGGTTCGCCAGCGCCAGCCAGCGACGAGGGGTGACGCCGTTGGTTTTATTGCAGAAGCGGCCCGGGAACAGACGGGAGAAGTCGGCAAACAGCGACTGGACCATCAGGTTAGAGTGCAGCTCTGACACGCCATTCACTTTATGACTGACGACGACGGCCAGCCAGCCCATGCGTACCCGGCGTCCATCGTTCTCGTCGATGATCGAAATGCGCGACAGCAGATCCAGGTCATCAGGATAGTGATCCTGAATCGTCTTAAGGAAGAAGTCGTTAATCTCGAAAATGATGCTGAGGTGGCGCGGCAGGATCTTACCGATCATATCGACCGGCCAGGTCTCGAGCGCTTCAGTCATCAGCGTATGGTTGGTATACGAGAAGACCTGACAGCAGACGTCAAAAGCGCTGTCCCAGCTGAATTTATGTTCGTCGATCAGCAGGCGCATCAGTTCGGGAATCGCCAGCACCGGATGGGTATCATTCAGGTGAATGGCGATTTTATCCGCCAGGTTGTCCCAGGTCTGATGCATCCGCCAGTGACGGTTCAGAATGTCCTGCACCGTCGCGGAGACAAGGAAATACTCCTGACGCAGACGCAGCTCACGGCCTGAGTAGGTCGAATCATCCGGATAAAGCACGCGCGACACGTTCTCTGAGTGGTTTTTGTCTTCCACTGCCGCGAAGTAGTCGCCCTGGTTGAACTTACCGAGGTTGATCTCGTTGCTGGCCTGCGCGCCCCATAGCCGCAGGGTGTTTGTGGCATCAGTGTCGAAGCCGGGAATGATCTGGTCATAGGCCATCGCCAGAATCTCTTCAGTCTCCAGCCAGCGCACTTTGGTGCCTTCGTGCTGAACGCGACCGCCAAATCGTACTTTGTAACGGGTATTGAAACGCTGGAATTCCCATGGATTACCATACTCAAGCCAGTAATCCGGCGACTCTTTCTGCTCACCTTCCACAATGTTCTGTTTGAACATGCCGTAATCATAGCGGATGCCATAACCGCGGCCCGGCATGCCCAGCGTCGCCAGTGAATCGAGGAAACAGGCCGCCAGGCGACCCAGACCACCGTTGCCCAGCCCCGGATCGTTCTCCTCTTCCATCAGCTCGGCCAGATCCAGACCCATCTCATCCAGCGCCTGGTTGAGATCGTCATAGATCCCCATCGCCAGCAGGGCATTCCCTAAGGTGCGACCCATCAGGAACTCCATCGACAGGTAATAGACCTGGCGGACATCCTGAGAGAGCTGGGCACGGCTGGAACGCAGCCAGCGCTCCACCATCCGGTCGCGCACCGCCAGCAACGAGGCATTGAGCCACTCGTGCTTGTTGGCGATCGAGGGATCTTTGCCGATGGTAAACATCAGTTTGTAGGCAATCGAATGCTTTAAGGCATCAACCGTCAACGTTGGTGAGGCGTAAGTGAAAGGTGCATTCATATCCAGTTTTCCCAATCCGTTACATCAAACGTTGGTAGAGATCACGGTAGGCTTGTGCGGCCACCTGCCAGCTAAAGTCCATCGCCATCGCCTGGCGCTGAACGTAACGCCACAGTGAAGGACGGGACCACAACACAAACGCGCGCCGGATGGCCCGTAACAGCGACCAGGCATTGGCATCTTCAAAGCTGAAGCCACTGGCAATACCGTCGGCCAGGTTCTCCAGAGAGCTGTCATTGACGGTATCCGCCAGCCCGCCGGTGCGGCGCACTAACGGCAACGTACCATACTTCAGGCCATAAAGTTGTGTCAGGCCGCAGGGCTCAAAGCGACTCGGCACCACGATCACATCCGCGCCACCGACAATACGGTGGGAGAACGCTTCGTGATAGCCAATCTGTACGCCGACACTGCCCGGATGCTCCGCCGCCGCCGCCAGGAATCCCTGTTGCAGTTCGGCATCACCCTGTCCCAGCAGCACCAGCTGTCCGCCCTGCGCCAGCAGGCCAGGCAGCGCTTCCAGCACCAGGTCCAGCCCTTTCTGTTTGGTCAGACGGCTGATCACGCAGAATACCGGCGCTTTATCATCCACCTTCAGCCCCATCGCCACCTGCAGCTGCCGTTTGTTTTCCGCTTTCGCTTCCAGCGTGTCGCGGTTATAGCGCGCGCTCAACAGCAGATCGTGCGCCGGGTCCCAGATAGAGGGATCGACGCCATTAAGGATCCCGCTAAGACGGCCTTCCAGCATCCGCTGTGCCAGCAGGCTTTCCATGCCATAAGCATATTCGGCAGAGGTAATTTCATGAGCGTAAGTCGGGCTTACCGCCGTGATATGGTCAGCGTAAAAGAGTCCCGCTTTCAGGAAGGAGATCTGTCCGAAGAACTCCAGCCCATGCATGTTAAAGAACGACCACGGCAGGCCAATCTCATCCATGTGATGCGCCATGAATAGCCCCTGGTACGCCAGGTTGTGCACGGTAAAGACTGATTTAGCCGGACGACCGCGCGCTTCCAGATAGGCACAGGTCAGGCCAGCATGCCAGTCATGCGCATGCACGATCTCGGGACGCCACATAGCGTCCATGCCGCACGCCAGTTCACAGCCGACCCAACCCAGCAGCGCAAAGCGCAGATAGTTGTCGACATACGCAAACTGCGACTCGTCATGGTAAGGACTGCCGGGGCGATCGTAGAGGCCAGGCGCATCAATTAAGTAGATGCCCACACCATTAAATTCACCAAATAACAGACGTATATGACCGGCAAATGTCTCTCGCTCTGTCACTACCTGGAGATCAGGTATGCCTTTGCGCAATGCGGGAAAAGCGGGCAACAGTACCCGTGTATCCGTGCCGCCCGCAATCTGCGCCTGAGGTAATGCCCCAACTACATCAGCCAGTCCGCCCGTTTTCAGCAGCGGGAAAAGTTCTGAACAGACATGTAAAACCTGCATCCTCGACCTCATTAAGTTATCCGGCACGCTCCGCGTGCCGATTGCGTAAGTTCCGCTTATCGCTTACAGCCCCGCTTTGGCCAGCCTGGCCAGCATGGCGCGGGTGACCAGTACGATCCCTTCATCCGAACGGTGAAAACGGCGACTGTCTTCATCGGGGTTTTCGCCAATAACCATGCCTTCCGGCAGTTCGCAGGCACGATCAATCACGCAGCGACGCAGGCGACACGATCGGCCCACTACCACATCGGGCAGCAGTACAGTTGAATCAATATTGCAAAACGAGTTAACGCGAACGCGTGGGAACAGCACTGAATTGACCACCACCGAACCGGAGATGATGCAACCGCCCGATACCAGCGAGTTCATAGTCATTCCGTGACTGCCGGAACGGTCCTGAACAAATTTCGCCGGCGGCAGCGGCTCCATGTGAGTACGAATCGGCCAGGTAACGTCATACATATCAAGCTCAGGCATCACCGATGCCAGGTCGAGATTGGCGCGCCAGTAGGCTTCCAGCGTGCCGACGTCGCGCCAGTAAGGCGGCGCATTGTCATCGTTCTGGACGCAGGAGAGCGCAAAGGAGTGCGCATAGCCTTCGCCGCTTGCCACGATTTTCGGCAGGATATCTTTGCCGAAATCATGATTAGAGCCAGGCGTCTGCAGATCCTCCTCCAACAGCGCATAGAGATAATCCGCGTTAAACACGTAGATCCCCATACTGGCGAGCGACTGCGTGTCATCACCCGGCATGGTGGGCGGTTTCGCGGGTTTCTCTACGAAGTCGATCACCATGTTATCTTCGTTCACCGCCATCACGCCAAAGGCCGTGGCCTCATGCACTGGCACGGGTAAACAGGCGATGGTACATTTCGCCTCGTTCACCACGTGATCCAGCAGCATGCGTGAATAATCCATCTTATAAATGTGGTCCCCGGCAAGGATCACAATGTACTGCGCCTGATAGCGGCGAATCACATCAAGGTTTTGCGTCACGGCATCGGCCGTTCCGCGATACCACTGTTCGGTCGAAAAGCGCTGCTGCGCTGGCAGCAAATCGACAAACTCATTCATCTCTTCATTGAAGATCGACCAGCCACGCTGGATATGCTGAGTCAGGGTATGGGACTGATACTGGGTAATTACGCCAATCCGTCGGATACCGGAGTTGACGCAGTTGGAGAGGGCAAAGTCGATAATGCGGAACTTGCCGCCGAAATGCACCGCCGGTTTAGCACGTTTGGCCGTTAAATCGACCAGGCGCGTGCCGCGTCCGCCGGCAAGGATCAGAGCAACCGTCTGTGTAGGGAGCTGGCGGGCCAGCATCAGGTGATCTGTTCTATCTAACTTAACCATGTCTGACTCCTTATGATTGCTTTTGGAACACGCACACACCGTGTGCGGGACCATGCCAGACAGTTAGCAGGATGGGGTTGTCGTCCCCGGCGAAAGGAGGAAGGGCACGCCATTCTCCGTCTGGTAACACGATGTCATTCACCGTATCCGTGGCGTTTATTGTTATTAACCAGCGGCCGGACAGCAGGATCTGCAATCTGTGCATCCCCTGTGCCCATTCATCGTGTTGCAGTGGCTGGCCACCGGCATTGAGCCACTGCACATTGCCGTCACCGTCCTGCCACCAGCGATCTGCGGTCAGCGCCGGAATGCGCTGGCGCAGAGCAATCAGTGCTGCGGTGAATCCGACTAATCCCTTCTCATCCGCCTGCCAGTCAAGCCAGCTCAGAGCGTTATCCTGACAGTAGGCGTTGTTGTTGCCGTGCTGGGTGTGGCCGCGCTCATCGCCGGCCAGCAGCATCGGCGTGCCCTGTGACAGCAGCAACGTCGTCAGCAGTGCCCGTACGCTGCGACGGCGGCGTTCGATCACGTCAAAGCTGACGTTCAGCCCCTCTTTGCCGTGATTGTGGCTGTAGTTATCACCGTGGCCATCACGGTTATCTTCCCCGTTCGCTTCGTTGTGTTTACGTTCGAAGCTCACCACATCCCACAGCGTAAAACCGTCATGGGCGGTGATCAGGTTAACCGTGGCGTGTGGCAGCCGGTCATCATGCTGGTAGAGATCGCTGGAGGCGGCAAAGCGGCGAACAAAATCGCCGTTGCTTACGTCGCCGTGCAGCCAGTAACGACGTGCGGTGTCGCGAAACTTATCGTTCCACTCGGCAAACGGCGGCGGAAAACGGCCAACCTGATAGCCGTCAGGGCCGATATCCCACGGTTCCGCAATCAGCTTGACCTGGGAGAGCAGCGGACAGGCGCGTATCGCCTCGAAAAAGGGCGCATCACGCTGGTAATCGGGTGTACGACCCAGTACTGGTGCGAGGTCAAAGCGGAAGCCGTCGACGTGGCAGACCCGCACCCAGTAGCGCAGCGCCTCCAGGGCCCACGCCATTACCTGCGGATGGTGGATATTCAGCGTGTTGCCGCAGCCGGTCCAGTTCTGATAATCGCCCTGCTCATCCAGCCAGTAGTAGCTGGCGTTATCAATGCCACGCATGGAGATTGTCGGGCCAATCTCATCCAGTTCAGCGGTATGGTTGAACACCACATCCAGCACCACTTCGATACCCGCAGCGTGCAGGCTTTTGACCGCCTGCTGAAACTCCTGCAACGGCGTCACGCCCGGCTGACCGGAGGCGTAACGAGGGTCCACCGCCCAGAGCGCAAAGGGGTTGTAGCCCCAGTAGTTGCTGAGGCCGAGCTGCAACAGTCGCGGTTCGCTGGCGAAATGGGCCACGGGCAGCAGTTCAAGGGTGGTGATCCCCAGCTTGCGCAGGTAATCCACCATAACAGGATGACCCAGCGCCGCGTAAGTCCCGCGCAGCGTTTCCGGAATTTCCGGATGCTGCTGCGTCAGGCCGCGCACGTGGGCTTCATAAATTACCGTGTTGCCCCACGGCACGCACGGTGCGACATCGTCTTGCCAGTCGAAATCCTCTGCGACCACCCGCGACCTGGGCGCAATCGCCGCATTGTCATGCGGATCGGGTTGCGCCTCGCCGCCATGAAACAGCGGGTCATCCGGAACATCGCCTTCCACCGCGCGAGCGCAGGGATCGACCAGTAACTTCGCCGGGTTAAAGCGATGTCCCTGCTGCGGCGCCCAGGGCCCATGCACCCGGTAGCCGTAGCGCTGTCCCGGTTTTAACGCCGGAACATAACCATGCCAGATATCCCCACTGCGGCCAGGCAGCTCAAGACGCTGTTCTGCGCCCTGTTCATCAAACAGGCAGAGCTCTACGCGCTCCGCATGCTGTGAGAACAGAGTGAAGTTAACGCCTTTGCCATCATAACTGGCACCCAGCGGTTCGGGATCTCCGGCAGTAATGGTCATTCAGCCTCCCGCACCAGCCAGACTGTTGCCAGCGGTGGCAGATCCAGACTCAGCGACTGCGGTCGTCCGTGGCTCTCCTGCTCATCGGTATGCACCCGATGAATGCGCACGTCACTACCGTGATACTCATGCTGATCGGTGTTCAGTACTTCTCGCCAGTAGCCAGGCTGATTAACGCCAAAGCGATAGCCCGGACGCGGCACCGGGGTGAAGTTACTGATGACGATTACTTCGTTGCCTTCACGGTCGCGGCGGACGAAAGCGAAGACGGAGTGTTCCGCATCGTTCACCACCAGCCACTCAAACCCTGCCGGATCAAAGTCGAGCTGATGCAATGGCGTGTAGTGCTGATAGGTGTGGTTGAGATCGCGCACCAGACGCTGAACGCCGTTGTGCCAGTTGTCATCCCCTTCCAGCAGGTGCCAGTCCAGGCTGACGTCGTGGTTCCACTCGCGGCCCTGAGCAAATTCGTTGCCCATAAACAGCAGTTTCTTGCCCGGGAAGCCCCACATCCAGCCATAGTAGGCACGCAGGTTGGCGAACTTCTGCCAGGCGTCGCCCGGCATACGATCGAGAATTGAGCGCTTACCGTGCACCACTTCGTCATGCGACAACGGCAGCACAAAGTTTTCGGTGTAGTTGTACATCATGCCGAAGCTCATCAGGTTGTGATGGTGCTTGCGGTAGATGGGATCGACCTGCATGTAATCGAGCGTGTCGTGCATCCAGCCCAGGTTCCATTTGAACCAGAAGCCCAGCCCGCCGCCTTCGGTCGGACGCGTCACACCAGGATAGTCGGTTGACTCTTCAGCCATGGTTACCGACCCGGATGCCACAGTGCCGAGCGTGCGGTTGGTGTAACGCAGGAATTCGATCGCTTCGAGGTTCTCGCGGCCACCGAACTGATTCGGCACCCACTCTCCTTCGTTGCGGCTGTAATCGCGGTAGATCATCGACGCGACCGCATCCACACGCAGGCCATCGATGCCAAAGCGTTCGGTCCAGTAGAGCGCATTGCCCGACAGGTAGTTGCTCACTTCCCGGCGACCAAAGTTGTAGATCAGGGTGTTCCAGTCCTGGTGGAAGCCTTCACGCGGGTCGCTGTGCTCATAGAGCTGCGTTCCGTCGAAGCGCGCCAGACCGAAATCATCGCTGGGGAAATGACCCGGCACCCAGTCGAGCAGCACGTTGAGGCCCGCGTCATGGGCGGCGTCAATGAAGGCGCGGAACTCGTCACGGGTACCAAAACGTCGGGTCGGCGCATACATGCCCAGCGGCTGATAGCCCCAGCTGCCATCAAACGGATGTTCGTTGATCGGCAGCAGTTCGATATGGGTAAAGCCCATCTCTTTGACGTAGGGCACCAGCTGTTCAGCCAGCTCTTTGTAGCTCAGCCAGAAGTTGTTGTCGGTGTGACGACGCCAGGAGCCCAGATGCACTTCATAGATGGAGATCGGCGCGTCGAAGGCGTTGGCCGCCTTGCGCTCCGCTTTCATCTCAACCGGCTCTGGCAGACCACAGATCATCGACGCAGTCTGCGGACGCATCTGCGCCTCAAACGCGTACGGGTCCGCTTTGATGCGCAGTTCGCCATTGGCGTCGATGATTTCATACTTGTAGAGCTGGCCATTGACCGCGCCCGGTACAAAAAGCTCCCAGATGCCCAGCTCCTGACGCAGACGCATCGGATGACGGCGGCCATCCCAGAAGTTGAAATCGCCAACCACTGACACGCGACGGGCGTTGGGTGCCCAGACGCAGAAGCGGGTGCCGAAGACGCCATCAATGACGTCGCCGTGCGCGCCCAGCGTCTCATAAGGGCGCAGGTGTGTCCCTTCCGCCAGCAGCCACAGATCCATCTCCTGCAGCAGCGGACCAAAGCGATAGGCATCGTCTACCAGGTTTTGCTGGCCGTGCCAGTTCACCGCCAGCTGATAGCGGAACGGGTTTTTGCGGCGTGGAATGACGCCACTGAAGAAGCCGCGTGCATCTTCACACACCAGCTGAGCCAGTTTGCGCCCGGTGGAGGTTTCAATGACCCACACTTCAAGCGCTTCGGGAAGCAATGCCCTGACTTCAAGGCCTTGCTGAGTTCGGTGCATCCCTAGTAACGAAAAAGGGTCGGCATAATTACCCGCAAACAGGGCATTGATCGCATCGCGATCGGGAAGCTCTGACATGACTTTCTTCCTGTGATAATTGGCAGCCGAAATGAACGCGACACAGCCTGTCGCGGTTCATCTGCGCTGCTCTTCATTGAGCCATACGTACAACGACAAAGAAGTCAGGCCATTCCGTGGGAAAAGTGTTTTTGCCGTGTACCACAACCATTTAATCCGGAAAGCACAAGAGTGACCTGTGGCACATCATGGTTAAATCATAGCTTGGTCACGGGAGTTGCCATGGACTTAAGCAAAATATTCTTTAGCGATCGGCAAAAAAGGGAAGCAGATCACTGAGTAAGCGAAACGGTAGATTGTTTCGTGTACGACAGTGATGAAAATGCCAAGTAAATGGATGATTATTTTCATTTAAGCTGCCCGAAATGCCCCAACTGATGAAGCAACATTTTTTACTGGATCGAAACGATAGCTCTGCCGCCGACCCTGGTCAGCCTCCGGAAGCGTGGAGTGCAGACAACGATCAAGAAAAGCTACCTGATAACGTGTTGTAAAGCGATGGTTAACGGCATGTTTCTGGGATTGGCAGGATTTGGGACACCAACAGGGCTGGAAGTGAATCGGCTTCACAAGCTTAATTTTTTACAGAAATAGCCATTCGTCTGTTTTTTTCTTTGTATTAGCATGCAAATAAAAATAACAGAGGCAAAGGAATGGCTATGACTTTATACGGAAAGTTTGTAATCAATAACGCTGATTATTCACCACTGAGTTTTCCGGGAGTAGGAACGTTTTTAGCGTTTTCTGGTAATGGCATCTATCGTAACAAGGGTGGTTGCGGGATGATAATTAATAAGGGACCATTACCTGCCGGACGTTACTACATTGTTGACCGCCCTTCTGGTAGTTGGATCAACAGCGTCAGAGCATGGGCAATTGACGAAATAAAATCTGCGTTTAAGTATCATGTTGATCATTCAGAATGGTTTGCCCTTTTTCGTGCAGATAACATGATCGACGATAGCACATTCTTTCGGGGCGTAGCCCGGGGCGGTTTCAGGCTTCATCCTGGTCATGTCTCAGAGGGTTGCATTACTCTTGCCTGGCAATCCGATTTCGACATGCTGAGAAATGCTCTGCTAAGAACGTCCAGAACCCCGATTCCGGGCAGCGACTTAAAAGCCTATGGCACCATTGAGGTAATCACTTATGGCGATACTTGCCCGTAAATCAGGGAAGGTAGCCTTTTTCCTTCTGATTTTACTTTGTGTGGGGCGGACTATGGGTGAACCGTATAACTGGATTAACTATGATTTCGTTTTGAAGATAGGAAACCTGCTTTATGGCCCTGGTGAAATTGGCGCAGAGGCAATAGATGATACGTTTTTCTATATTAGTTTCCTCGCTAATATAGTTATTACTGTGGTGGTTTTTTTCCTGACAATGAAGTTAATCACAAAAATAAGGAGATATTAACATGTCAATTCCTGCTTATATGTGGCTCAAAGATGATGGCGGCGCTCATATTAAAGGCTCCGTTGATGTCCAGGATCGTGATGGCAGCATTGAGATTGTGGGTTTCAGTCATGGGCTGAATATTCCTGTAGACAGCGCCAACGGCAAGATTACCGGCAAGCGTTCACACTCACCGATGATGATTGAAAAGGAGTTTGATAGCTCCAGTCCTTATCTGTACAAGGCGGTGGCGACGGGTCAGACGCTGCAAAGTGCGGAAATCCGCTGGTACAGAATCAACCATGCCGGTCAGGAAGAGTGTTACTTTGTTATGACTATCGAGGGGGTAAAGATTACCGGTGTGAATCCCGGCATGCCAAATGCTAAAATGTCAGGTAATGCGCAAATTAATCATATGGAATCGATATCCATGATGTATGACAAAATTACATGGCGTTATGTTGATGGAAATGTGCAGTATACGGATGACTGGAATGTACGGGCATAGCGCATCGGAAAGAAAAGCATGGCTGAAAAGGATTAATTAAAAAAAAGGATTAGCTGAAAATGGCCGTGAATTTTACCCACTGGTGCAGTCGTAAAGTGGTACGCCAGTATCAGTGGGTAGCCGTTATAATAAAAAATAATCCAGAAACTTCATTATTTAAAAAAACAATCAAGCCAGTAACAGCGCAAACTTTCTTTAACTTTATTCACCCTGTAAAACACAGCGCTAACATAATAAAAATTAGCAAGTCATTTTTTTTGAACATCATCACACTTTAGATATTAAGCGATTAAGCAATCCTGACTGGAAATGAAAAAATAAACAATCATATTAAAAGTGGTTGGAAAATAACTTTCAAGAAGCGAGGTTTATTTTATGTCTAACGTTTATGTAGAACCACAGCCTACCGGACGCCCGGAAGGATCAGCGATCACACATTATACCGTCGAATATGCTGGAGGTCAGAGTATTGATGGATTGAATCATTCAACTCAAGACAGCGCAATTCAGGCAGCCAAAAAGGCAGGCCATAATCCGCTAGTCGCCCGAGTAAGAAATACCAGCAAAGGCAATCCTGATCACTGGCGCTCTGCCTGATAATGGCAATAGAGACATAAAAAAGCCCCTTGAGGCTTTTTTAAGTTATACCCGCTCATAACATTGCATTTAATTTTAACTAAACAAAAAGCCCGCAACCATCAGTAATGATTACGGGCTTTCACATAGCGACCAGGCGGTTAGCCGATCCATTGTTTCATCTGATCGGCATTGATTATCAATCCGCCCTGTGGCGATGTTTGCTGTTTAGTTGGTTAACAACCGCAGCATGCGACGCAGCGGTTCGGCTGCGCCCCATAACAGCTGATCGCCCACCGTGAAGGCGGAGAGATATTCCGGCCCCATATTCAGTTTACGCAAGCGGCCAACTGGTGTGGTCAGCGTGCCGGTAACAGCGGCTGGCGTCAGTTCACGCATCGTCAGCTCGCGATCATTCGGCACCACTTTGACCCACTCATTGTGAGAGGCCAGCAGCTGCTCAATTTCAGCCAGCGGCAGGTCGCGTTTCAGCTTCAGCGTAAAGGCCTGGCTGTGGCAGCGCAGCGCCCCGACGCGCACGCACAAGCCATCAACCGGAATGACTTTAGAGGTGGCGAGGATCTTGTTGGTCTCCGCCTGGCCTTTCCATTCTTCGCGGCTCTGGCCGTTATCCAGCTGCTTATCAATCCATGGAATCAGGCTGCCTGCCAGCGGTACGCCGAAGTTGTCGGTTGGTAAAGTGCCGGAACGGGTAAAGTCGGTCACGCTACGCTCAATGTCGAGAATGGCCGAAGCCGGGTTCTGCAACGCAGGCGCAACGTGATCGTGCAGCATGCCCATCTGGGTCAGCAGTTCGCGCATGTGGCGCGCGCCGCCGCCAGAGGCTGCCTGATAGGTGGCAACCGAGGCCCACTCCACCAGATCCTGCGCAAACAGGCCGCCCAGCGACATCAGCATGAGGCTGACAGTACAGTTACCACCCACAAAGGTTTTGATGCCACGGTCGATGCCCTGGCGAATCACCGCATGGTTGACCGGATCGAGGATGATGATGGCATCATCTTTCATGCGCAGCGTAGAGGCCGCATCAATCCAGTATCCCTGCCAGCCGCTGGCGCGCAGCTTTGGATAGACGTCACTGGTGTAGTCGCCGCCCTGGCAGGTGATAATGATATCCAGCGCGCGCAGCGCTTCAATATCAAACGCATCCTGCAGGGTGCCCTGCTGTTTGCCCGCAAACGCGGGTGCCGCCTGACCATGCTGCGACGTCGAGAAGAAGACCGGATTGATTGCATCAAAATCACGCTCTTCACTCATGCGGGACATCAGCACTGAGCCGACCATGCCGCGCCAACCAACAAAACCTACATTCTTCATGTCGTGTCCGTCTAAGGCAGTTACACCTGCTTTTCATTTCAGAGGAGAGAGCGGCGTGCTATTTTCACGCCGCTCTGCGTAATAATAGGATTTACCTGTGTCCTCTCACTCTACAAAATGCAGGCCGGGTAGCAAGTGAATTAATTCGATTACGCTAACTTTTTCAGCAGCGTAACTAATAACTCCGCTTTTTCGCGAACAACATGGCGCAAAACCGATGACTGAAATGATTTCGGCAACAATATTATTGTTGTTAATTATGGATCCGCTGGGCAATCTGCCGATTTTTATGTCGGTTTTGAAGCATCTGGAGCCGAAACGGCGGCGGGTGGTGCTAATCCGCGAAATGCTGATTGCCCTGATCATCATGCTGCTGTTCCTGTTTACCGGCGAACGCATCCTGGCGTTTTTAAATCTGCGCACCGAAACAGTGTCGATTTCCGGCGGGATCATCCTGTTTCTGATCGCCATCAAGATGATTTTCCCGTCGGCTGAAAGCAGCAGTTCTGGCTTACCGGCGGGTGAAGAGCCGTTCCTGGTGCCGCTGGCGATTCCACTGGTGGCCGGGCCATCGCTGCTGGCCACATTGATGCTGCTGTCGCATCAGTATCCGCATCAGATGTCGCATCTGGTAGGCGCGCTGCTGATCGCCTGGGGCGTAACGGTCGCTATTCTGCTGATGTCAGGTCTGTTCCTGCGTCTGCTGGGCGATAAGGGTGTGAATGCGCTGGAACGTCTGATGGGATTAATACTGATTATGCTGGCCACCCAGATGTTCCTGGATGGCATTCGGGCTTATCTGAAGTTATAAGCGCGCCTTTGTCCTTTTACACTGACAGGCAGGCAGCCGCATCAGTTCAGCCTGTTTATCACATAGTTACGGCATTGAAATGAACAATATTATTTATATGATGCTGTAAAAAAGGAGATATCTATGGCGGGTAGTATCGAAAGTTAGATACAGCGTCTGAAAACCCGGAGGGAAATGCAATGAGGTTGTTATTACCCTTTTTCTTCGGCGCGCTCTATCTGATAACAGGTTACGTCTCCCTTCAGGAAGTCCTGGAGTATGCCAGCAGCGGCCATTCAGGGGTGATCACAGATATGCGCAGTTATCTGGTTGCCCCACTACTCTGCGCGTTGCTCTGGCTACTGGTTTATCTGGTAGCCTGGTGGGGTTTCAGAAAAATTGCCGCCCTGTCCGTGGCTAAAGAAACAGTTTTTCAGGCGCTATTCTTTCTGGCAAATATACTCTGTTTAGCTGGCCTGACCGTATTATCCGTCCCGAGCCAGAAAGCGGCGCTGAATGACGTGCAACTGATGCAAGTTGACGTCACTGATTTGGCCTGGGTTTACTTGCTTGCCGCCGCTATCACGCTGGTTGTTTTTGCTCTGATAAGAAGAAAATGGGCATGAACAGGCTGCTGCAAATTATCAAAAGCTGTCTGCTGCGCACGTTTAACTATGAAGGGCGTGAAGGAAGGACGAGCTATTTTATTTTCCTGCTGTTTCAGCTGGTCTGGTTCTGCTGTTATCTGCAATGGTTTACCGGGCCAGAGCATGAAATAAGCTTAATCGCGCTGCTGCTGTTTGTTTTGCCTCTATTTTCCTGCGGGGTGAGAAGAATAAATGACGCCGGCTATTCACGCGGCGTCATTGCCCTTTTGGTAGTGGCACCTTATCTGCTGTTCCCTTTTTTACTCTTCCCCGGCTCGCGGGAAAAAAACTGACGGGCAGATAGCCCGTCGGGTTGGTCAGGAAAGCAGTTCGAAAGCAATCATTCCAACAACTGCACCCACGGTGCCGAGAATGGTCTCCATCAGTGTCCAGGTCTTCAGGGTTTCCGCTTCGCTGGCTCCGGTGAAGCGGCCAAACAGCCAGAACCCGGCATCGTTCACATGGCTGATAATAATCGAGCCACCGCCGATGCAGATCGACAGCGCCGCCAGCTGAGCACCGCTGTAATGCAGCGGTTCAATCACCGGCATGATTAAGCCGACCGTGGTCAGACAGGCGACCGTCGCCGACCCCTGAATCACCCTCACCGCGCCCGACAGGATAAAGCAGGCCAGCGCAATCGGCAGGCCCGCGCCAGTCAGCGCATTGCCCAGCACCGGGCCGACGCCGGAATCCACCAGCACCTGCTTGAACACGCCGCCTGCGCCAATCACCAGCAGGATAATCCCGGCCGGTTGCAGCGCGCTGCCGCACACCTGCATCACCCGCTCTTTATCCATACCCTGACGGTAAGCCAGGCCATAAATCGCGACCAGCAGCGCCAGCAGGATGGCGGTGAAAGGATGGCCGATAAATTCCAGCCACTCATACAGCGTGGTGCCTTCGGTTGTGAAGCGTGCGCCGATGGTTTTCAGGCCGACCAGCACCAGCGGGAACAGAATCAGTGAGAGGCTGAAGCCAAACGACGGCAGTTTACTCTCATCAACATCCGGCTGATGATCTTCCGGTGGCGCACTGAACGTCACGTGATTGCCGATGAAGTTGCCAAACAGCGGCCCGGCAATCAGCATGCCCGGGATCGCCGCACAAAGACCCAGCAAAATCATCCAGCCAAAGTCCGCGTGCATCTGTGAAGCCAGCAGCATCGGAGCCGGTCCGGGCAGCAGGAACGCCGCCGACGCGGCCACACCGGCAAACAGCGGAATGACCAGCTTCACCAGATTGCCACCAGTTCGCCGCGCCACCGCAAACGCGATGCTGATCAACAGCACCACCGCCACCTCAAAGAAAAGCGGCAGCGCGCAGATCAGACCGGCAATGCCCATCGCATAATGGGCGCGGCTCTGACCAAAGGTTTTCAGCATCCGGATCGCGATTTGATCCACGGCGCCGGTTTCATGCAGGATTTTGCCGAACATTGCGCCCAGTGCAACCACAATGGCGAGGAAGCCGAGCGTGCCGCCCATCCCCTTCTGCATGGTTTCCGCGATTTTGTTCAGTGGCATGCCGGAGAACAATCCGGCACCGATGGAGACTAACATCAGCGCGACAAAGGCGTGCATCCGTGCCTTCATCACCAGAAAAAGCAGCAGCAGGACGGAGCCTGCTGCGGTCAAAACGAGTGTTGCGGTATTCATCTCTAACCCTGGCTGATAGCGTCCTGAATAGTTGCAACCGTAGCCGCTACCACCTCGTCCAGTGAATGCGCGATATCCACGACCAGGACATCCGGCTCGTCCCGCCCTGGCTCTTCCAGCGTGGCAAACTGGGTTACCAGCATCTGCGGCTTGAAGAAGTGGCCCTTACGCGCCTTCAGGCGGGCTTCGATGGTGTCAAAATCGCCTTTCAGGTAGACAAAACGCAGGTTGTCATTGCCCTGACGCAGAATGTCGCGATAACTTTTTTTCAGGGCTGAGCAGACAATGATGGAGATCGCCTGGGTCCGCTGCATGGCAAATGCGGCATCATTCAGCGCCTGTAACCACGGCTGGCGATCGCTGTCATCCAGCGGATGACCATCGGCCATCTTCAGGATATTGGCGCGCGGGTGGAGAAAATCACCGTCAAGAAAGGCTGTATTCAGCTGGTGAGAGACCTGGTTGGCGACAGCAGACTTCCCGCTGCCTGAAACGCCCATCAGGATAAAAACGTGATGCGACGGGGATTGCGTTGTCATTTTTCTGCTCCGGCAGGTGAGAATTTGCCAATGTTACCGATAACAATGTCGTTTCTCATTCTCCTGGCCGGTTAACAGCCTGGCAACCTTTTTACCAGGAAAAGCATAAAAGTGTGAGCTGACTCATAAAAACAACACAATCAGATGCTGCCACCTTCACTGATCTCAAAACCGATATCCCGAAGCGGATTATCACTGTTCTCACCGGCAATACGCGCCAGCAACATCGCCGCCGCTTCACGCCCCATGCGGTCGCGTGGCGTCAGCACGGTCGCCAGCTGTGGTGTGACGACCTGACTGATATCATGGCCGTGAAAACCCGCAATCGCCATCTGAATGGGTACCTGCAATCCCTGGCGCTGACACTCAAACATCGCGCCGACCGCCAGGTCATCATTGGTACAGAACAGGCTATCCGTTTCAGGATAGAGACGTTGCGCCTCACGCAGCAAATCGCCACCGGCGCTGAATGATGAGGCATCTTCCATCATCACGCTGTGCGGCGTCAGACCCGCTTCGTGCATGGCGATTTCATAACCGCGCTGCTTTTGCAGCGTACGTTCATCAAGGCGTGCGCCAAGATAGACGGTGTGACGATGGCCTTTACTGAGGATCGCCTGCGTCATCTGCCGGGCCGCTTCGACGTTATCAAAGCCGACCGCCATATCCAGGCAGGGTGTAACGCTGTCCATCACCTCAATCACCGGAATACCGGCCACTTCCAGCATACGCAGCGTGCCTGGCGTATGGGTGCGTTCGGTGAGGATAACGCCATCAATGTTCCAGCCCAGCAGCGAGCGCAGTTGCAGCTCCTCTTTTTGCGGGTTGTAACCAAAGTGGGCGACCAGCGTCTGATAGTTGGCTTCGTCAGTGACGGCTTCAATGCCGCGCAATACGTCAGCAAAAACCTGGTTAGTGAGTGATGGCAGCAGTACGCCGATGGCACGGCTGGTAGCGTTAGAAAGCATATCGGGGGCGCGATTGGGGATATAACCCAGCTCATCCAGTGCCACTGCAATCTTGTCCCGCAGGGCAACAGAGACCTGCTCAGGATTACGCAGGTAACGGCTGACGGTCATTTTTGTAATGCCGACGCGATCGGCAACATCCTGTAATACCGGTCTTTTCTTCTTCATCGTAGCGCCTGGGATCGCCCTGAAAGCTAAAGTACGATGAGTCTATCACTTTTCTGTCACAAAATTCCTAACCGGGCGCGACGAGTCGCGCCCGTTATCTGCTTAGACGGGTGGCAGATCAAATAGCAGAACTTCGGCAGCCGAGCTGGCTTCAATCGTCAGCGCGCTTTCGTCCCAGATCGCCAGGGCGTCGCTGGTGGTAACCGCGTTGCCGTTAACGGTAACATCACCTTTCACGACCTGAATCCAGATACGGCGTCCCGCATCAATCGCGACGTTATCCTGCTCACCGGCAGCCAGTACCCAGCGCGATAAGGTCATGTCCTGATAAACTTTCAGCGATCCTTCACGGGCATCGGGGCTTAACACCAGCTGACGTCCCTGCACATCCGGGAAGCGGCGCTGATCGTAGCGTGGTTCAATGCCGGTGCGCTCAGGAATGATCCAGATCTGATAGAGGTGCAACGGCTCGCTTTCGCTGGCGTTGTACTCCGAGTGACGTACGCCGGTGCCGGCGCTCATGATCTGGAACTCCCCTGCCGGGATCTGCTCTTTGTTGCCCATGCTGTCCTGATGCTCAACCGTACCGGAGAGCACGTAGGTCAGAATTTCCATATCTTTATGCGGATGGGTGCCAAATCCCTGACCGCCATCGATCACATCTTCATTGATGACCCGCAGCGCGGAGAACCCCATGAAGTTCGCATCGTGATAGCTGGCGAAAGAGAAGGTATGCCAGCTATCCAGCCAGCCATGGTTTGCGTGACCGCGTTCTTCAGCTTTGCGTACATAGATCATGTTCAAATCTCCTCAATGTTTTTTATAGTGTGTCCCTGAGGCGGTTTGATTGATAGCTGAAAAACTTCACGCCTCTTTTCAAATTCATTGAATGAGTGCGACGCAGTGGCTGAAAAGGATTGAAGGAGTGCAGGCAAAAAAAAGCCAGCATCTAAGCTGGCGAAATAATACTGGAAGCAATGTGAGCAATGTCGTGCTTTTCCAGGCTGTCGGGCGACCTCCCGGAAACGCATAGCAATAATAATCATTATCATTCGCGTCTGTAAAGTTCTTTTCACATTTTTTACCCTGATTAACGCGGTGAATACCTTGATGTTTAAAAGGTTTTTATGGACTAAAGGAGAGACCATGAGTGAAATAGTTGTCCGCCACGTCATGCCAGAAGATGCTGCTGCGCTGCACAGGATTTACAGTCAGCCAGATACCCAGGCCAGCACGCTGCATCTGCCTCACTCATCGCTACAGATGTGGCAGACCCGCCTCGCTACACCACCGCCCCATTCGCATCTGCTGGTGGCCTGTATCGACGAAGAGGTTGTAGGCCAGTGTGCGCTGGACGCAGTAGCACGTCCCAGACGCCGTCACGTCGCCTCGCTGGGGATGGGCGTGGATGAACGCTACCGGCAGCGAGGCGTCGGTACTGCACTCATGCGTGAAATGGTCTCGTTATGTGACAACTGGCTACAGGTGAGCCGAATGGAGCTGACGGTGTTCGTGGATAATGGCCCGGCTATCGCCCTGTATCAGCGTTTCGGGTTTGAGATTGAGGGAACGGCTAAAGGCTTCGCAATGCGACACGGTGAACTGATTGACGCGCATTATATGGCGCGGGTTAAAGCCTGACGTGTGGAAGCAGAAAGAGCACCGAAGGCGCCCTTTCTGCTGATAAACCCTGACAAGGTTCGCTGTCAGTTAGCGGCTGCGCAGGAAACAGGGTCAGATCGGAAAGACGCAAAAGCCGTCATCCATGACATGCTCGGCCCGCGCCGTCCTGGCGCGGGACGCTTTCCTCTTCTGACCCAGTTCCCTGCGCGTTAAGCTTATTTATTGCTGTCAGATTCACCCGGGTTTGAGTTTGTCAGCAGTCTCAAATCTCAATAACCCGCACTCAAATCATCGATGCTGCGCGGATCGGAAGCGCCGTAGAGCATGCCATCCGGCCCGATCATGATGCTCTGCGTACTGCCCATCGACGGAAGTACCTTCACATGCTGACCTTTGGTTTCCAGCAGACGCAGCGTATCGGGACTGAAGCCCTTCTCCACCCGCAGCTGATCCGGCAGCCACTGATGATGGAAGCGCGGCGCATTGGTGGCTTCCGCCACATTCATCCCGAAATCGATGCTGTTAACCACCATCTGCAATACCGTGGTGATAATGCGGCTGCCGCCAGGACTGCCGGTCACCAGCCAGGTTTTGCCCCCTTTGGCGACGATAGTCGGCGACATCGATGACAACGGACGTTTCGCCGGTTGCACCGCATTCGCTTCCCCGCCGACCAGCCCGTAGACATTTGGCGTGCCTGGCTTGGCAGAGAAGTCATCCATCTCATTATTCATCAGGATGCCACTCTTGCCCGCCACAATTCCGCTGCCGAAATAGGTGTTAAGGGTATAGGTTACCGCAACGGCATTGCCCTGCTTATCCACCACCGAGAAATGGGTGGTCTGATTACTTTCGTAAGGTTCGAGCTTACCGGGCTTGATCTCGCTGGAAGGGCGCGCCTTTGCTACATCGATCTGCTGCGCCAGCGTTTTGGCATAGGCTTTACTGGTCAGCGCCTGCCACGGTACCTTCACGAAATCGGGATCGCCAAGATATTCCGAGCGGTCCGCGTAGGCATATTTCTCCGCTTCTGCCATCACCTGCATGGCGTCAGCACTGCCAAAGCCCATCTTCGCCAGATCGAAGTTCTCCAGGATATTGAGGATCTGCACGATGTGGATACCACCGGATGACGGCGGCGGCATAGAGAAGACTTCATAGCCACGGTATGTTCCGCTGACAGGCGTTCGCTCGACCGCACGATAGGCCGCCAGATCAGCTTTGTTGATCAGGCCGCCATGCTGCGCCATCTCGCCGGCGATCTCATCCGCGATTTCACCTTTGTAAAACGCATCCGGTCCCTGACGGGCAATCAGTTGCAGGCTGTGGGCCAGGTTTTTCTGCACCAGCCGATCGCCCTTCTGCCACGGCGTGCCGTCCGGTTTATAGAAAATCGCTTTACTGTTCGGATGGGTGATCAACACTTCTTTGCCGTAGGTCTTCAGGTCATCCGCCAGCGCATCGTTGACCGGAATACCGTCACGCGCCAGTTTGATCGCTGGTGCCAGCAGCGTGCTCAGCGGCAGGGTGCCATATTTCTGCGCAGCCAGCGCCAGTCCGGCAACGGTGCCCGGCGTGCCGGAAGCAAGGTGTGACGTCAGCGACAGCTTACTGTCGGCGTTGCCCTGCTTATCCAGAAACATATCGCGCGACGCATGGCCCGGTGCCATTTCACGGAAATCGATAGCGGCCGCGCGGCCAGAGGCAGTGCGCAGCAGCATAAAGCCGCCGCCGCCCAGGTTGCCCGCCTGCGGATGGGTCACAGCCAGCGCAAAGCCCACGGCGACCGCGGCATCTACCGCATTACCGCCCTGACGCAGAATTTCCACGCCCACCTGGGTTGCAAGCGCATCCACCGACGCTACCATGCCGTGCTGCGCTTTTACCGGGTGAAAGGTATCACTGTCCACGCCGTAGGAGACCGGTGGTGCCTGAGTGGGCGCGGCATAAGTGCCTGCCACCATGGTAAAGCTCATCACCAGCGACCAGCTAAGCTGACGCACTGTCTGCTGCATTTTCATCCTGCCACCATCCCATGTTGTTATTTACATTTTTTTATCATTTCTGCAAGTGCCTACAAATACAGCAAAATAACCGGGGTTAAGTCAAATCAGGAATAGATCGGAAAGTAAGGTCTGTGATATCGCGTAAACTTATGGGTGCGACCCTGATATCGGTGTGCGCCGTTGTGCACCCAAAAAACCTGTCGCGATAAAGGAAGGAGCAAAGATGAAAAAGTGGATGATTGTTTTAGCCGCCCTGCTGCCTTTCGCCAGTCAGGCGAACACGCTGAACAGCACCAACGATCCAAATAAACCGGGCTATAACCCGAGCCAGCAGCGGATGCAGTCGCAGATGCAGAGCCAGCAACAGCAGCAACAGCTGAAGCTGCGCCAGGATCAGCAGCGTCAGACGCAGGACATGCAGCGTAAAATGCAGGAGCAGCGCAACAGCGCCCAACAGCGGGTGATAACCACACAGCCGGGCCAGCAGAACCAGAGTCCGAATCAGAACTAATGAAAATCGGGGCCAATGATGTCGATGCTGTCGGTACAGATGGCATCGACGCCCCACGTCAGCAATTCCCGCGCCCGGTCCGGGCTGTTCACGGTATAGACCAGAATCTTCAGGCCCGCACTTTTCAGCTCTGCAACCCGCTCCGCAGTCAGCACTTTATGGTTGAGGTGGATGGATACGCACGCCAGCGCCGTGGTTTTTTCCTGCCACTGTGGATCCCAGCTGTGCGACAGCAGGCCACGCGGCAGCCCTGGCTCGACCTGCATCGCCGCTTCCAGTGCTTCAAAAGAGAACGAAGAGAGCAACGGTGCGGTCTGACCCTGCCACAGGATCGCGGCAGCCTGCGCCACGGCGCGTCCGGTTTCGGCGTCACTGCCGGTGGTCGGTTTGATTTCGATGTTCACCATCATCTGATGCTGACGACAGCGGGCCGCGACTTCATCCAGCCGCGCCAGCTTCTCGCCGGTAAACGCGTTGCCAAACCAGCTGCCCGCGTCGAGCTGCGACAGCTTCTCCCACGGCAGCTGACCCGCGACGCCCCAGCCGTTACTGGTGCGATCCAGCGTGTCGTCATGCAGCAGGAAGATCTGCGCATCCGCCGATAATTTGGCATCAAATTCAATCATCTGATGACCATACTTCGCGCCAGTGTCGATCGCGGCCAGCGTGTTTTCTGGTGCCAGTTTACCGCCGCCACGATGGGCGACGATGCGGGGATAAGGCCAGTGTTGTGTGCTCATTCCAGACGCTTTCCATGAGTTGAATCGAAGAAGTGTAACGCATCTGACGGCAGATGCAGCCACAGCGTACTGCCTGGCTGCGGCCGTTCGCTGTGGGCTAAGCGTACCACCAGTGGCGTGTCACCGATGCGACCATGGGCCAGATTATCGGCACCCAGCATCTCCAGCGTATCGACTCGCAGCGGCACGCCGCCCTGCTCGCGGCTACTGAGCCGGATGTGCTCTGGCCGGATGCCCAGCACCACCGGCCGGTTGGCCCATTTCGCTTTTGTGTCGCTGAGCGGCAGGGCATGCGAGGCGTCGAGGTCAAAGCGCGATCCGTCGCTGCTGAACTGTCCTTTCAGCAGGTTCATGGCAGGCGCGCCGATAAACGAGGCAACAAACTGGCTGGCGGGACGTTCATACACCTCAACCGGCGTGCCAAGCTGCTCGACCACCCCTTTGTTCATTACCATCACCCGCTGCGCCAGCGTCATCGCCTCCACCTGATCATGCGTGACATAGAGGCTGGTGGTCTGTAAGCGGCGATGCAGCTGTTGCAGTTCCAGCCGCATCTGCACCCGCAGGCGGGCATCAAGATTCGACAACGGCTCATCAAACAGAAACACTGCCGGTTCACGTACGATGGCGCGCCCCATCGCCACGCGCTGGCGCTGTCCGCCAGACAGCTCGCGAGGCCGCCGCATCAGCAGGTGATCCAGCTCCAGACTGCGCGCCGTTTCAAGTACCCGCTGGCGAATCTGCTCTTTGCCCATACCGCGGATTTTCAGGCCATAGGCCATGTTCTCCTCTACCGACATATGGGGATAGAGCGCGTAGTTCTGGAACACCATCGCAATGCCGCGATCTTTCGGCTCTTCCTGAGTGACGCGCCGGTTGTCGATATAGATATCGCCGGAGCTGACGCGCTCCAGTCCGGCCACCATGCGCAGCAGGGTCGATTTGCCGCAGCCGGACGGCCCGACCATCACCATAAATTCGCCGTCATTGATGGTGACGTTCAGCGGCTGAATGATCTGATTTTTGCCATCGTAGGACTTGGTTACTGCCTGAAGGGTTACGCCTGCCATCTTATTTCTCACTCTCAACCAGACCGCGCACAAAGGCACGCTGCATGACTAACACCACCACCAGCGGTGGGATCAGGGTTAATAACATTGCCGCCATCACTTCGTTCCACTGGGTCGGCGAACCGCTGGAGGAGATCATGCTTTTGATCCCTGCCACCGCCGTGCCGAGGCTGGCGTCATTGATAATCAGCAGCGGCCAGAGATACTGGTTCCAGCCGTAGATAAAGGTGATGACAAACAGCGCCGCCAGATTGGTTTTTGACAGCGGCAGAACAATGTCGATAAAGAAGCGCATCGCGCTGGCACCGTCGATGCGCGCCGCTTCCACCAGCTCATCCGGCAGTGACATAAAGAACTGGCGGAACAGAAAGGTCGCGGTTGCCGATGCCATCAGTGGCAGGGTTAATCCGCTGTAGCTGTCGAGCAGGTTGAGATCGGCAATCACCTGAACCGTAGGAAAGATACGCACCTCTACCGGCAGCATCAGGGTGATGAAGATCAGCCAGAAAAAGAGCGTGCGCAGCGGAAAACGGAACCAGACCAGCGCAAACGCCGACAGCATCGACACGGTGATTTTGCCGAAGGTGATGCCCAGCGCCATGATCATGCTGTTGAGCAGCATCAGGCCAAACGCTGGCCCGCTGCCGTTGACGCCATGGGTCCAGATGCGCGAGATGTTCTCCCACAGGTGCGTACCGGGCACCAGCGTCATCGGCACCTGATAGACCGCCTCGTTATCCAGCGTCGCCGCCACAAAGGCGACATAGAGCGGAAACAGGATAGTGAGCACGCCCAGCACCAGCACGATGTGGCTGAAGATATCCAGCCCGCGTCGATTCTCAATCATTGGTATTGCACCTTACGTTCAACAAAGCGGAACTGGAGCACCGTCAGCCCGATGACCAGCAGCATCAGCACCACCGACTGCGCCGCGGACGAGGAGAGATCCAGACCGGTAAAGCCTTCACGATAGATTTTGTAGATCAGCGTGGTGGTCGCCTGCACCGGCCCGCCGCCGGTCGCGGCATCAATCACCGGGAAGGTATCGAAGAAGGCGTAGATGAGGTTCACCACCAGCAGAAAGAAACTCACGGGCGTGATCAGCGGCAGTGAGAGGTTGAAGAAGCGACGCACCGGCCCGGCACCGTCAATGGCGGCGGCTTCCACCAGCGATTTGGGAATAGATTGCAGGGCGGCAAAAAAGAACAGGAAGTTGTAGCTCATCTGCTGCCAGATTGATGCCAGCACAATCAGGAACATCGCCTGACCGCTGTTTTGCGCATAGTTCCAGTCGTAGCCGATGTGGTTCAGCAGATAGCTGAACAGGCCCAGACCGGGGTTAAACAGAAACATCCACAGCACCGCAGCCACCACAGGCGCAACGGCGTAGGGCAGCAGCAGCAGGGTCTGATAGAGGCGGCGCAGTCGCACCACATAATCCACCAGCGCCGCCAGCAGCAGCGAAAAGACCATGCCGAACACCGTGACCATGCCGCTGAATTTTATCGTGGTCCAGAACGAGTCCAGATAGTAGGGATCGGCAAACAGGCGTCTGAAGTTTTCCAGCCCGACAAAGCTGCTGGAGATGCCAAAGGGGTCGAGGCTTTGCAGCGAGTACCACAGCGCTTCACCGGCAGGCCAGAGAAAGAAGATGGCGGTAATCAGCAGTTGCGGCAGCACCAGAAGATAGGGCAACAGGCTGGTGCGAAAAACCGGACGGGATGAAGACATGGCGTACCTGGCGTCAGAAAAGAGGGGCCAGCCTGGGCTGGCCAGAGGAGAGATTATTTCACCTGCTGCTGAAAGCGGCGCAGCAGTTCGTTGCCGCGTTTCACTGCGTTATCCAGCGCGCTTTGCGGCGACTGTTTGCCGGTCCAGACGCTTTCCAGCTCCTCGTCGATCACGGTACGAATCTGCGGCATGTTGCCCAGACGCATGCCTTTGGTGAACGGCAGTGGCGGCTTGTTCATCATCTGGCGGGTCGCAATATCTGCACCCGGATTCTTATCGTAGAAGCCCTGCTGTTTCGTCAGCTCGTAGGCGGCGGTGGTAATCGGCAGATAGCCGGTTTTCTGGTGCCATTCCGCGGCGATTTCCGGTTTAGCCAGGAACTGCATGAACTCGGCCACGCCTTTGTAGGTTGCCGCATCTTTGCCTTTCATCACCCACAGGCTGGCCCCGCCGATCAGGGCGTTCTGCGGTGCATTCGGCACGGTGTCGTCATACGGCATCATGCCGACGCCGAAGTTGAATTTGGCGTAGTGGCGGATATCAGCCAGCGATCCGGATGAGGCGGTAGTGATACCGCAGTCACCGTTGTAGAACTTGGCGGTGGACTCATCTTTGCGGCCAAAGTAGGTGAAGTCCCCTTTTTTGTTCATCGCTTCCAGCAGGTCGATGTGACGAACCTGTACCGGCTTGTTGAACTCCAGCACCGCATCAAGCCCGTCAAATCCGTTGTTTTCCGTCGCCACCGGCAGCGCATGCCAGGCGCTGAAGTTTTCAATCTGGATCCAGCCCTGCCAGCCGCTGGCGTAGCCACAGCTCATCCCCGATTTGCGCAGTGCGGAGGCATCCGTCGCCAGCTCCTGCCAGGTTTTAGGGGGTTGATCCGGGTTAAGGCCCGCTTTTTTGAAGGCGTCTTTGTTGTAGTAGAGCACCGGCGTCGAGCTGTTGAACGGCTGAGAGATCAGCTGACCTTTGCTGTCGCTGTAGTAGCCCGCCACCGTTGGTACGAACTGCTTTTCATCAAAGGGGATGCCAGCATCTTTGAAAACCTGATGCACCGGCACAATCGCCTTAGAAGCCATCATGGTCGCCGTACCGACTTCATAGACCTGCAGTACCGCGGGGGCTTTGCCGCTGCGCACGGCCGCAATCCCTGCCGCCAGGCTCTGCTCGTAGTTACCTTTGTAGGTCGGAACAATTTTGTAATCGGGATGCGTCTGGTTAAAACGCTGTGCCAGCGAATCCACTTCTTTGCCTAACTCGCCTTCCATAGAGTGCCAGAAAGGAATCTCAGTGGCGGCCATGGCATGGCTGCTGAGTGTCAGACCGAGCAGCACGCTCATCAGGCTACGACGAAAGGTAACGACGGACATAGAATTTTCCTGTGCAGGTAAATACGCGTGAAATCACGGATTTCTGGTTCGCGAAGTAACATGACACGGGGAAATGACGGATTAATAACAGGAAGATGACAGGCGGGTGACAGGCTTTATTGAGAAAAAGAGGACGCTGGCAGCACGGCGGCAAAACGCCCGCGATACCAGTTTTTAGTTACATAAATTGCAGAGCGACTGGAAGCTGAAAATACCTTACTGAGGTTTTCACTTCACTGAAGTCGAAGGCCGTCGGCGGCTCCACTCAAACCAACACTCAAGGCCGTCAGCGACACATTCCGCATCACTTTCAAAGGCCGTCGGCGGCGCAGCCAGGTTGCGGGCGGACAGCGCGCAGCCACCGGAGCGTACACGTAGTACGTGAGGATGGCGAGCACTGCCCAACCGGAACCTGGCAAGTAAGCCAGGCCGTGCCCCATCAGGCACCTAAGTAAGCGCTGCGGACGGCTTCGTTTGATAGGAGCGCTGCACCGCTATCTTCGAGCACGACATGCCCGTTCTCCAGCACATAGCCCCGATCAGCCAGCTTCAGCGCCTGATTGGCATTCTGCTCCACCAGGAAAATCGTCATCCCTTCGCTGCGCAACTGCTCAATCGTGTCGAAGATCTGCTGAATAATGATCGGTGCCAGTCCCAGCGACGGCTCATCCAGCAACAGCAGGCGCGGCTGGCTCATCAGCGCACGGCCAATCGCCAGCATCTGCTGTTCGCCGCCTGACATCGTCCCGGCACGCTGGATTTTACGCTCCTCCAGCCGTGGAAAGAGTTCATACACGCGCTTAATCCGCGTCAGATACTCCGGGCGGCTGGCAAAAAAGCCGCCCATCGCCAGGTTCTCTTCCACCGTCATGCGCGAAAACACCCGCCGTCCCTCTGGCACGATGGCGATCGCTTCACGCATGATGCGCGCCGTTTGCCAGTCGGTAATGGCTTTGCCATCAAAAGTGATGGTGCCCTGGGTCGCGCGCGGCTCGCCGCACAGCGTGCCCAGCAGCGTGGTTTTTCCGGCGCCGTTAGCGCCAATCAGGGTGACGATTTCGCCCTGATTGATATAGAGACTAACGTTGTGCAGCGCCTGAATTTTGCCGTAGTGAGCGCTGACGTTCTCAATGGTTAACATCGCATTTGCCATCTCAGGCCTCTCCTAAATAGGCACGAATGACATCCGGATTATTACGAATCTCCTCCGGCGTTCCGTTAGCCAGCGGCGTTCCCTGATTAACCACGTAAATACGGTCAGAAATACCCATCACCAGCTTCATATCATGTTCAATCAGCAGCACCGACACCTTGTGTTCACCACGCAGTTCCGCAATCAGCGCGTCCAGCTCGTGGGTCTCTTTGGGGTTAAGACCCGCCGCCGGTTCATCCAGCATCAGAATCTCCGGGCGCGTCACCATACAGCGCGCAATCTCCAGACGGCGCTGCTGACCATAGGCCAGATTGCCCGCCTGACGGTTCGCCAGATCCAGCAGACCCACCCGCTCCAGCCAGGTCGCCGCACGATCCAGCGCCTCGCTCTCACTGCGGCGAAACGCCGGGGTTTTCAGCAGGCCGGAAAATACGCCGCTTTTCAGATGCTGATGCTGCGCGACCAGCAGGTTCTCAATCACCGTCATCTCACGGAACAGACGCACGTGCTGGAAAGTCCGCACGATGCCCATCCGCGCAATCTTCTGGCCCGGCAACCCTTCCAGATGCTGCTCACGCAGTTTGATCGTGCCACCGGTGGGTTTGTAAAAGCCGGTCAGGCAGTTGAACACGGTGGTTTTACCGGCACCGTTGGGACCAATCAGTGAAACGATCTCCTGTGGACGCAGCTCCAGTGCCACATTGTTCACGGCTAACAGACCGCCGAAGCGCATCATCAGGCCTTCAACGGCTAATAAAGGCTGAATCATGCCTGTTCTCCTTGTTTACCGGTTCTGAGCTTCAGATGCGGACGCTTCATCGGCAACAGGCCCTGCGGACGCCAGATCATCATCAGCACCATCAGGCCACCCAGCACCAGCATGCTGTATTCATTGAGGTCGCGCATCAGCTCGCGTGACACCACCAGCAGGATGGCGGCCAGAATGACCGCAAACTGCGAGCCCATCCCGCCCAATACCACAATCGCCAGCACAAAGGCGGACTCGACAAAGGTAAAGGATTCCGGGCTGACAAAGCCCTGACGCGCCGCGAAGAGACTGCCGGCAAAACCGGCAAACGCGGCACTGATGGTAAAGGCGGTCAGCTTGATGCGGGTCGGACTCAGGCCCAGTGAACGACAGGCAATCTCATCTTCGCGCAGCGCTTCCCAGGCCCGGCCCAGCGGCATCCGCAGCAGCCGGTTGATCACGAACAGCGTCAATACCACCAGCAGCAGCGCCACCAGGTAGAGGAAGATGATGCGGTCGCTGGGATCGTACTTCAGCCCAAAGAAGTTATGGAAGGTATCCCAGCCGCCTTCACGGGGCGTACGGCCAAACTCCAGACCAAACAGCGTCGGTTTCGGGATCTGGCTGATGCCATTCGGCCCGCCGGTCAGGGCGGTATTGTTCAGCAGCAGAATACGCACGATCTCACCGAAGCCCAGCGTCACAATCGCCAGATAGTCGCCGCGCAGTCGCAGCACCGGGAAGCCCAGCAGCAGACCAAACAATGCAGCGACCATGCCGGAAAGCGGCAGGCATTGCCAGAAGCCAAGACCGTAATAGTGATTCAGCAGCGCAAAAGTGTAGGCACCGATGGCGTAAAAGCCGCCATAACCCAGTACCAGCAGGCCAGAGAGACCGACCACCACGTTTAAGCCCAGACCGAGCATCACATAGATCAGCGTCATGGTGGCGATATCGACGGTGCCGCGTGACACCAGGAATGGCCAGGCAATGGCGGCGATAATCATCACTGCCATCACCAGCTTCTGCTTTGGCGTCGAGCCATCCAGGCCAGGCAACACCAGCGCCGGACCGGAGATTTTCTTCAGGCCGCTTTGCCACACCGGACGCAACAGCTGGAACAGAAACACCACCGCACAGCCTGCGGCGATCCAGTTCCAGCGCACGCTACCCGCGTTCTGCACTACCAGATTCGTGCCGTCCAGATTCAGGCGCAATCCCATAAAAAAGGTGGCAAGCACCAGCAGCATCACCGACGAGATCAGGGCATTGATAAAGGAGATCTTCATACTTTTTCAACCTCCGGGCGACCCAGAATCCCGGTCGGCATCACCAGCAGCACCACAATCAGCAGGGCAAACGAGACCACATCTTTATATTCCGTGCTGAGATACGCAGAAGTCAGCGCTTCAGCGATGCCCAGTACCAGGCCGCCAATCATTGCGCCCGGAATACTGCCAATTCCGCCCAGCACCGCGGCGGTAAAGGCTTTCATGCCCGCCATAAAGCCGATGAAGGGGTTGATCGACCCATAGAACTGGCCCAGCAGCACGCCTGCGACTGCCGCCATCGCGGCACCGATCACAAAGGTCAGCGAGATCACGCGGTCGGTGTTAATCCCCAGCAGGCTGGCCATTTTCAGGTCTTCAGCGCAGGCGCGACAGGCGCGGCCCATACGGGAATAGCGGATAAAGGTGGTCAGCGCCAGCATCGCCAGGAACGTCACCACCCAGATCACAATCTGCATGGTAGAAATCGTGGCGGCAAATCCGTTGCTCTCGCCTACCGTCCACTGTCCGGTGATCAGGCTCGGCAGCGCCAGGTCGCGTGAACCCTGCGTCAGGCTGACGTAGTTTTGCAGGAATATCGACATCCCGATGGCGGAGATCAGCGCAATCAGGCGCTTGGATGAACGCACAGGCCGGTAGGCGACGCGCTCAATGCTCCAGCCGTAGGCGCTGGAGATAATCACCGCCATCACAAAGCCAGCAGCAATCATCAGCCAGGTAGTGTCGATGCCCATCATCATCAGGGCGGCGATCACGATAAAGGAGACATAGCTACCGATCATGTAGACCTCGCCGTGGGCGAAGTTGATCATGCCGATAATGCCGTAAACCATGGTGTAACCGATGGCGATCAGCGCGTAAGTGCTACCCAGGGTCACACCGTTAAACATCTGCTGAATAAAATAGAGGAACTGCTCGGACATACCTTGACCCTTACTTAACCGATCGCAGGCGATCGGGGTACAAAAAACGCCTGGCAGACGAGCACCAGGCGTTCGTGTCGCTGGTCAGGGGAAACCGGTTACCCGGCCTCCCGCTCACCACAAAACAGCCTGGTTTACTTCACAGCCGTCGAGGTGCCATCGGCATGCCATTTGAAGACGCCGAATTCAAAGCCCTTGAGATCGCCCTTCTCATCCCAGTTCAGGTTGCCCATCACGGTTGGCACCGCGGCACCTTCCTTGAGGTTTTTTACGATAGCATCCGGCTCAGCACTCTTGCTGCGCTCCATACCGGTTGCCAGCGACTGCAGAGCGGCATAGGTGGTCCAGACGAACGGGCCGGTCGGATCCAGTTTCTTCGCTTTCAGCGCGTCAACGATCGGTTTGTTAGTTTCGACCTGGTCGTAACGTTTCGGCAGGGTCACCAGCATGCCTTCAGAAGCCGCACCAGCAATGTTCGACAGCGAGGCGTTACCCACACCCTCTGGTCCCATAAACTGGGTTTTCAGGCCAGCAGCACGTGCCTGACGCACGATTTGGCCCATTTCCGGGTAGTAACCGCCGAAATAGACGAAATCGACGTTCTCTTTCTTGAAGCGGGCTACCAGCGTAGAGAAATCTTTATCGCCCGCGGTGATTCCTTCAAACATCACGATATTAGCGCCCTGCTTTTTCAGGCTCTCCTGCACGGAGCGCGCCAGGCCTTCGCCATACTGCTGTTTGTCGTGAACCACTGCGATACGCTGCGGTTTCAGCTCGGTCATCACATATTTCGCGGCGGTCGGCCCCTGATCGGAGTCGAGGCCGGTGGTGCGCATAATCAGTTTATAGCCACGGGAAGTCAGGTCAGGTGCGGTCGCGGCCGGGGTGATCATCAGTACGCCTTCATCTTCATAGATGTCAGACGCCGGCTGGGTGGAGGAAGAGCAGAGGTGGCCGATGACGTAGCGGATGCCATCGTTAATCACCTTGTTCGCGACCGCAACCGCCTGTTTCGGGTCACAGGCGTCATCATATTTCACCGCCACCAGTTTGTTGCCGTTAACGCCGCCTTTGGCGTTAATATCTTCAATCGCCTGCGTTGCACCGGCGAACTGCATGTCGCCGTACTGCGCTACCGGACCTGACATTGCGCCGACAATTGCCACTTTGATATCTTCAGCCAGCGCCGCATGGCTCATCGCCAGTGCTACACATCCCGCCAGTAATGCGCGCCCTTTCATTTTCATCCTGACTACCCCATTTATTTTGTCGTGTATGTTGTGAGTGCTTGCGTTGCCAGATAAAGTCGAAAACTGATTAATGATGAATGAGTTAGCGTACTTTTCTGACATTTATTAGTAATAAGGCTTTATTTTTCAGGTTATTAAACAGGAAGTTTCTTCTGTAAATCAACTGACACATTCAGAATTGACCGGGTTAAACAGCATAATACACTGGATGCAATGGCCGGTTTATGACCACTTTGCCAGCGTGTTATGCTGGATTCTTCGCCCGCTATCCAGGTTTACTCCTGTTATCCTGGCATCCAGGCCATCTTTTGACCTGTTTTATTGATGAAAATGTGGTGGCCCTCTGGTTGTATACTTTCGCTACACTTTCCCCTTTTTTAGAGGTTTTTGTTATGAAGCTCACTATCCAGCGCCTGACCGCGCTGACGCCGCAGGACCGCATCGATCTTGGCAAAGTCTGGCCGGATCTGGAGATGGAAAAACTGGAACAGGGTTTAAGTGAGTCTCATCGTCTTTACGCGGCGCGTTTTAATGACCGTCTGCTGGCAGGTTTGCAGCTGGAAATCTCCGGCATCCATGGCAAGGTTCACCGGCTGGCGGTGCGCGATGTCACCCGGCGACGCGGGGTAGGACAGTATTTGCTGGAGGAGACAATCAGGCAGAATGGTTCAATCGCGGACTGGTGGATTGCCGATGATGGCAGTGACGATCAGCAGGTACGCGCGGCGTTTATGCAGGCGTGTGGCTTCAGGGCGCAGAGTGATGGCTGGATACGGGCGGCAGACTAGCCGGACGCAGAAAACAAAAAGGGCGACATCATCTGTCGCCCCTTAAGGTGTTGAAGTGCGTTACGCTTCAATCGCCATACGCAGTTTCTTCATGGCGTTCTTTTCCAGCTGCCGGACACGTTCGGCGGATACGCCGTATTGATCGGCCAGCTCCTGCAGCGTGGTTTTATTGTCTTCGTCCAGCCAGCGGGCGCGAATGATGTGCTGACTGCGCTCATCCAGACCTTCCATCGCATAGCTCAGCTTGTCAGCCGCATGCGCATCCCAGTTATCCTCTTCGATGCCGTCGGCAAAGTCAGAGGTTTTATCCTGCAGATACAGCACCGGTGCCATCGAACGGCCTTCGCTGCTCTCGTCGTCGGCAGACATATCAAAGGTCATATCCTGCGCGGCCATACGCGATTCCATTTCGCGCACGTCTTTGCTGCTTACGCCCAGCTCGCGCGCAACCATCTCGACTTCGTCCTGATTGAACCAGCCCAGACGCTGCTTGGTTTTACGCAGGTTAAAGAACAGCTTACGCTGTGCTTTGGTGGTCGCGACTTTCACAATACGCCAGTTACGCAGCACGTATTCGTGAATCTCCGCTTTAATCCAGTGCACGGCGAACGAAACCAGACGCACGCCCACTTCAGGGTTGAAGCGACGCACCGCTTTCATCAGGCCGATGTTGCCTTCCTGGACCAGGTCAGCCTGTGGCAGACCATAGCCGGAGTAATTACGAGCGATATGAACTACAAAGCGTAGGTGAGACAGGATCAGCGTCTTTGCTGCTTCCAGATCGCCCTGGTAATGCAGCCGTTCAGCCAACGCTTTTTCCTCTTCAGCCGAGAGCATCGGCCAGGTATTCGCAGCCCGGACGTAAGACTCCAGGTTGCCAAGAGGAGCAATAGCTAAAGTTTGCATTTCTTTGGTCATTCAAACCCTCACAAATTCAGTGGAATTGCCGCACATTTCCCTGCGCAGACGATACATTACGTCAACGTCGCGCGAGATCCGAAAGCAATCTGTGCTACTTAGAGTGATAAAGTTATCCACAAGTTCAATTATAGCAGTGAATATTTTACACACAGATGACAGGAAGGGAAGAGGGGAAAAATCCTCTGCACCCACTATCGGTAGCAGAGGACCATTATAACAAAAAAATGTTGCAGGCGTTTACTGCGGCGTAAATCGACGTAAATGTTGTACCGTTGCCAGCCAGGCTGCCACCCAGCCGATGATGGCCGCAATCAGTAGCAGCAGCAGCGCTTCATCCCAGGAGAAGCCTTCCAGCGAGAAGGTGGTACCAAATACGGTTGCCACACTGGCGACGACCGACTGCAGACGCAGCACCAGCACTTCTGACAGCAGCAGCGACAGCACCGCACCGCTGAAGCCCAGCAGCGCGCCGCCATAGAGGAATGGACGCAGGATAAAGCCATCGGTGGCACCAATCAGCTTCTGCACGTTAATAGTGTCGCGTCGCGCAAAGATGCTGAGGCGGACACTGTTACCGATCACCAGGAACACCGCCACAATCATCAGCACGCCAATCATGGAGGCAATCTGCCCCACCAACCCGGTCAGTGCCGCCAGCCGCGCAAACCAGCTGTCATCCATTCGCACTTCATCCACGCCCTGCACTTTGCTCACCCGATCGCGCAGGCTCTGCATGGTGTCTGAGTTCTGGAAGTTGAGCTTAGGCGTGATGATGGCTACCGCAGGCAGCGGATTCTGCTCCAGCATATCCATTGCGCCACCAAAGCCCGACCAGTTACGGAACTCATTCAGCGCCTCTTCCCGCGTCAGGTAGTTGACGTTATCTACGCCTTCGACCTGCTTGAGCTGCGCCACCACATTTTCTGCCGCCGTGTCATCCAGCGTTTTGGAGAGATAAACGGTCAACTGCGGCGCCGGATACCACTGCGTGGCCGCCTGACTGACGTTTTTCCACACCATGTAGCAGACGCTGGGCAGCGTCAGAGAAATGGCGATGACCATCACCGTCAGCAGTGTAGCCAGCGGCTGACGCCACATATCCGAAAGCGTACCGCGCAGCGCATAGCGCCACTGCTCCTGCCAGCCGCCCTTCAGCGCTTTACTCTTCGACTTCGACGGCTGCTTAGCTTTCGGCGCAGCCGGACGTTTAATGCGTTTATTGACCATCGTGGCCTCCGTGCAGACGTCCCTGATTCAGCGTCATCATCCGGTAGTTACGTCGGGCGATCAGGCCGCTGTCATGCGTCGCCATCAGGACGGTGACGCCGACGCGGTTGAACTCTTCGAACAGGCGCAGAATGTCTTCTGACAGCGCGTCGTCGAGGTTACCGGTCGGTTCATCGGCCAGCAGTACGGCTGGCTTGTTCACCACCGCACGGGCGATGCCCACACGCTGCTGCTCACCGCCCGAAAGCTGAATCGGATAACTTTTCGCTTTGTCGAGCAGGCCTACTTTATCCAGCGCCGCCGAGACGCGACGACGGATATCCTCGCCGCTGGCACCGGAAATAATCAGCGGGATCGCCACATTGTCATAAACCGACCGATCCATCAGCAGGTGGTGATCCTGGAAGATCATGCCAATCTGACGACGCAGGAAAGGCACCTCACTGTTACGCAGGCGGGAAATGTCATGGCCGCTGAACCAGATTTTTCCGGCACTCGGGCGCTCAATGCCACAAATCAGCTTCAGCAAGGTACTTTTACCGGCACCGGAGTGGCCGGTCAGAAACGCCATTTCGCCGGGACGCAGATGGAAATCTACCCCCTGCAGCGCCTGACGTCCGCCGAGATATGCCTTACTGACCTCTTCAAAGCGAATCATCCTAATTAGTCCTCTCGGGCAAACAGTGCCTCAATAAAATCTTCCGCCTTAAACGGCCGTAAATCTTCAATGCCTTCACCGACGCCGATGTAGCGAATCGGAATACCGAACTGATCGGCCACCGAGAAGATCACGCCGCCTTTGGCGGTGCCATCCAGCTTGGTAAGCGCAATCCCGGTCAGGCCGACGGCTTCATTAAACAGTCGGGCCTGGCTGACCGCATTCTGTCCGGTGCTGGCATCCAGCGTCAGCATCACTTCGTGAGGTGCGGAATCATCCAGCTTTTTCATCACGCGGGTGATTTTTTTCAGCTCTTCCATCAGGTGCGATTTGTTCTGCAGACGACCCGCCGTATCGGCAATCAGCACGTCAACGCCGCGTGATTTCGCGGCCTGAATGGCATCGAAAATCACCGAAGCGGAATCTGCGCCGGTGTGCTGCGCAATGACCGGAATGTTATTGCGCTGGCCCCACACCTGCAGTTGCTCAACCGCTGCGGCGCGGAAGGTATCACCGGCCGCTAACATCACGGACTTGCCCTCGGCCTGATACTGGCGTGCCAGCTTACCGATGGTGGTGGTTTTACCCACGCCATTGACGCCCACCATCAGGATGACAAATGGCGTTTTACCTGAGACATCCAGTGGCGCATCCACTTTCGCCAGAATCGAGGCCATCTCTGCTTTCAGCAGGCTGTAGAGCGCTTCCGCGTCACGCAACTGCTTGCGGTTTGCCTGCTGGGTCAGGTTGGTGATGATGCGACGCGTGGTATCCACGCCCACATCCGCAATCAGCAACTGCTCTTCCAGCTCGTCAAACAGGTCATCATCAATCTTTTTGCCACGGAACAGGCTGATAAAACCGGAACCCAGGTTCTGACGGGTTTTGACCAGGCTGCGCTTCAGGCGGGAGAAGAAGCCCTCTTTGCTGGGACGCTCCTGCTCCTGCACGATGAGCGGCGCGGCGGCCAGCGGCAGATCGCTGACGGTATCGGATAGCGACTCAGTCGGTTCCTGGTCCGTGACATCGGCGTCATCCAGTGCCAGTGCAGTCAGCTCTTCCTCAGTCAGCGGCGCGTCTGCTTCGCTATCCTGCGTTTCAGCGCTCGCGGCGTCATCCAGCACCTGTGGCCTGGGCACTTCGTCGTTTAACTGTGCTTCACTGTGCGGGGTTTCGACGATCTCTGCATCGCCCAGCGCCAGCGCCGTCAGCTCTTCTTCGCTTAACGGCGCGTCTGCGGGTTCCGCGTCAGCGATCGGCGTGACCACGTCGTCGGCGTCTATGACCGGCGTCGCATCATGTTCAGGTGCGGCAACCTCCAGCAGCGCTTCAGGGTCGGCCTCAATCGGCTCAGCCTCATCCAGCACCGCAGGTGCTGATTCATGCGGCGCTGCCGCAGTGACTTCCGCCTCACGCTGCTGCCCGGCCACCGTTTCGGTGATGACGACAGTCTCTTCCGCTTGTGCTTCAGCCTGGCTTAATGCCGGGGCTTCCTGTTCTGTCTGCTGCTGTGCGGGTTCAGCGACCTCTGGTGTCTGCTCCTCCGCTACAGGTTGTTTCTCTTCCTCTTTGCCAAATCCCAGCCAGGAAAAAAAGCCACGTTTTTTCTCTTTTGCCATTGTGTGACGACACTCCTCGATGGCTTTGTCCCGGTCGCGCGTGGTTTCCAGGGGTAAATCAATGAAATTGGTCAGCGCCAGACCGGCGTAAACCGCAGAATAATGCATGACTTCAGCAACTCAGTAGTCTAACACTTTCCAGCCAGCTCACCACAGCACCCTTTTTTAACGTTTCTTCTCACCGATTCGCCCGTTAAACTACGCAACAAATTATGACGAGTTGTGAGCAAGATGAATAAAAACCCCCGCAGTACAGGCGGTGCCGGGCAGATTCGCATCATTGGCGGCCAGTGGCGCGGACGCAAACTGCCGGTGCCGGACAGCGCCGGACTGCGCCCCACGACCGATCGGGTTCGCGAGACGCTGTTTAACTGGCTGGCCCCGGTGCTGCCAGAAGCGCGCTGCCTCGACTGCTTTGCCGGTAGCGGCGCATTAGGACTGGAAGCGCTGTCGCGTTACGCGGGATCGGCGACGCTGCTGGAGCTGGAACGTCCGGTAGCACAGCAGTTATCAAAAAATCTGCAGACGCTGCGCGCCACGAATGGCACCGTGGTTCAGACCAATGCGCTAAACTGGCTGGCACAGGCGGGTACACCCTTTGATGTGGTGTTTATTGATCCGCCGTTTCGTCAGGGATTGCTGGAACAGACGTTACAGTTGCTGGAGCAGAATCACTGGCTGGCCGACCAGGCGCTGATTTACGTCGAAAGTGAAGTGGAAAATGGCGCACCGCCGGTGCCGCCAGAGTGGGATCTTTATCGCGAGAAAATAGCCGGACAAGTGGCTTATCGTTTGTATCAACGTCAACAGGAGACGCAGGATGTTACTTAATTTGGGGCGTCTGTTGATGCTATGCGTGTGGGGATTTTTACTGGCTAATCTGGTCCATCCCTACCCGAAGCCACTGACTTATTTTATCAACGTTGCACTGATTTTCATGATCCTGATGCATGGTCTGCAGCTGGTGTTACTGCGCACCACGCAGACCAAAGATGCGCCGCCGATTGACCGCGTCACCCAGGCCAAAGTGTTTCTGTTCGGGGTATTCGAACTGGTCGCCTGGCAGAAGAAAAACTTCCCACGTAAGAAATAAACCCGGGCGGGCGCAATGCCCGCCTGTTACTGTCGGGGTGTGAAGCTGATAAAGCGCGTGCCCTGCATCTTCAGCTCGCCTTTGGCACCCTTGTCCAGCTGATGATATTCCGCCTCTTTAAGCTGCACTTTGATGTCGCTGGCACCGTTCAGCGGGTGAAGCAGCACCTCGTAGCGCATCTCTTCCCCGGCGATAACTTCCCGCTGCCGTGAACGGCGATTGGGTGCAGGAAATTCACGTTTGGTTTTGACCTCAACCTGCAGAGAACGCTCGGGTGAAGCGTCATTCACCGCCACTTCCCGGCGTTGCTTAATGAACTGACGGGTCGCCAGCACGGCGATAATCGCCAGAACGATAATAAAGATTAGCGGCGGTTTGCTCATAGCGATCTGGTGCCTGCAGAATGATTAATCAGGCGGCAAAGCATACAACCAGAGTTGCCTGATTGTCACATCTCAGAGGCTTAACCTAAACTGGAAAGGATATTTTGGGATCTTTCACCATTTTGAATAAAAAAGGGAGAAACAATGCTCTGGTCTTTCCTCGCTGTACTTTTCTCCGGCTGGCTCTATGTCGACGCCACCTATCGCGGCCCGCAATGGCAACGCTGGTTATTTAAACCGGTCACGCTGCTGCTGCTTGTCGGGCTGGCCTGGCAGGCACCTGTGCTGCAGACTACGGACTACCTGATTCTGGCCGGTCTGGTCGCGACGCTGGTCGGTGATGCGTTAACGCTGCTGCCGCGTCAGCAGATGCTCTATGCCGTCGGGGCTTTCTTCCTGTCGCACCTGCTTTATACCCTCTGCTTCGCCGCCAGCATGACCATGACCTTCTTCTGGCCGATCCCGCTAACGCTGCTCATCATCGGTGCCGCTCTGATTGGCGTCATCTGGAGCCGACTGGAAGATCTGCGCTGGCCTGTCTGCACCTTTATCGGCATGACGCTGGTAATGACCTGGATAGCGACCGAGCAGTACTTCTTCCGCCCGACCGATTACAGCTTCTCGATCATGGTGGGTGCCGGTCTGCTGCTGCTGGCAAACGCCGTCTGGTTTATCTCACACTATCGTCGCCGCTTTACCGCCGACAGGGCGATTGTTGCCGCCTGCTACTTCGCCGGTCACTTTATGATCGTGCGCTCGTTGTGGGTCGTCTGAGAAAATAGCCTTGACTCTGGAGTTCACTCCAGAGTGTAGGATAGCGGGATGGGCAGCGTTGCTCATCCCATTATCCGGAGGTCATATGCATCAACATCACGCCTGTGGCTGCGGCAAACCCCGTGCCAGTCACGCCGCAGCAAAACCGCTGTGCCAGGTTCGCCAGGCTCGCCCCCTCTCCCTTTCTATTCACGCCGCGACGCCTGTACCTACGGAGACGGCAGGCTGTTGCTGTGACTGCAACAGCAGCCCTGGCAACGACACCGACCCCGCTGAGGAAAGCGACTGGCGAGGTGCCGACAGTTATCCCTTTAGCTGGCAGGTCAGCGGGATGGATTGCCCGTCGTGTGCCCGCACTATTGAAACCGCTGTCCGTCAGATAAGTGGTGTGACCGACGCCCGTGTGCTGTTCAGCAGCGAGAAGCTGGTGGTTAACGCTGACCACGATGTACTGAACGCCGTTGAACAGGCGGTGAAAAAAGCCGGCTTCCAGCTCGCAACCCCATCAGCCACGTCGGCCACATTCCCCGCTAAGCCCGACTGGCAACATAACCGCATGCTGATTTTACTGGCACTGCTGGTGATCGCCAGCAGCGTTCTCAGCCAGTTCGCACCCGTCTGGGGCGATCGGCTGTTTGTGCTGACCACCCTGGTCGGCCTGATCCCGGTGGCGCGCGGTGCCTGGCAGCGTCTGCGCAGCGGATCGCCTTTTACCATTGAAACCTTAATGACCCTGGCGTCGGCTGGCGCACTGATCATTGGCGCGCACGCCGAAGCCGCGATGGTGCTGATGCTGTTTCAGCTGGGCGAAAAGCTGGAAAGCTATGCCGCCTCCAGGGCACGCAGCGGCGTCACCAGTCTCATGGCGTTGCGGCCTGAATCGGCGATTCGTCTGGAACAGGGCAAACGCAGTGAAGTGCCGCTGGCGGCGCTGCAACCGGGTGATGTGATTGAAGTCGCGGCGGGCAGCCGCCTGCCGGTCGATGGCTGTTTAATCAGCCCGCTCGCCAGTTTCGATGAGAGCGCGCTGACCGGTGAGTCGCTGCCGGTGACGCACACCAAGGGTGAAAAAATCCTTGCCGGTGCCACCAGCGTGGATCGGCTGGTGATGCTGGAAGTGGTATCGAAGCCGGGTGAAAGCGCGATTGACCGTATCCTGCAACTGATCGAGGAAGCGGAAACGCACCGTGCGCCGGTCGAACGCTTTATCGACCAGTTCAGCCGCATCTACACGCCGCTGGTGATGCTGCTGTCGCTGCTGGTCATGATGGTGCCGCCCCTGCTCTTCGCAGGCGACTGGCAGCCGTGGATCTATAAAGGGCTGACCCTGTTACTGATTGGCTGCCCCTGTGCACTGGTGATCTCAGTGCCAGCAGCCATTACCTCGGGGCTGGCTGCGGCGGCGCGTCAGGGCGCACTGATCAAAGGCGGTGCGGCGCTGGAGCGGCTGAGTTCGGTGCGCAGAATGGCGTTTGATAAAACCGGTACACTGACGCTGGGCAAGCCACAGCTGACGCAGATCCTGCGCTTTGGTACGGCCAGCGAGTCAGAGATGCTGGCGCTGAGCGCCGCTGCAGAACAGGGTGCCACCCATCCACTGGCCAGCGCTATCGTGGCGGCCGCGCAGGCGCGTAACCTGGTGATTCCTGACGCGCAGGATCAGCAGGTGCAGGCGGGACGCGGCATCCGTGCGCAGGTCTCAGGCCAGCAGATTCAGCTGCTGACGCCCAGCCATACGCCCGGTCTGACGCCGCAGCAAAATGCGCAGATAGCGCAACAGGAAGCCGAAGGTGAAACGCTGGTGGTGCTGATGCGCAATGGCGAAGCACTGGGTGCGCTGGCTCTGCGCGATCAGCTGCGCGACGACGCCGCCGATGCGTTAAAAGCGCTGAAAAAGCTGGGTATTGAGAGCCTGATGCTGACCGGTGATAACCCGCGCGCTGCGGCGACCATTGCCCGCCAGCTGGATATTGATTATCGCGCCAGCCTGCTGCCCGCCGATAAAGTCGCGGCGATCCGTGAACTGAGTCAGCAACAGCCGCTGGCGATGTTCGGGGATGGCATTAACGACGCGCCAGCAATGAAAGCGGCAACGCTGGGCATTGCGATGGGCAGCGGCACCGATGTCGCGCTGGAAGCGGCCGATGCGGCCCTGACGCGTAATCAGCTCAGCAATCTGGTGCCGATGATAGCACTGGCACGGCGGACACGGCGCATCATCCGCCAGAATGTCGGTATTGCGCTGGGGCTGAAGGCGATTTTCCTGGTCACTACCCTGCTGGGTCTGACCGGACTCTGGCTGGCCGTGCTGGCAGATTCCGGGGCGACCGCGCTGGTCACGGCCAACGCGCTGCGGTTACTGCGACGTCGCGCCTGAGTAAAAAGCGCTGTCTGAAGAGTGCGGTTAACGGCGGCCTGAACGGCTGCTGTTAACCGGCTATACCTTTGCGGATCAGAAACTGATAGGGCAGCGTGTCGGTCTGCTGCGCCAGCAGGCCATGTTCCATAAAGCGGCAGAAGCCGGGAATATCGCGGGTCGTTGCCGGATCATCGGCGATGATCAGTAACGTCTCGCCATCCTGCAGGCTGCGTACGGTTTTGCGCACCATCATCACCGGCTCCGGGCAACGCAGGCCACGGGCGTCCAGCTGATGGTCGGCAGAGGAAAAGGCATCGCTCATAATCAACTCGGTTCAGGTAAGGGGCGCTCATTCTAGCGCGTGCTGGCGGTGAAGCAAGGCGATAACGATTGCGTTAAAATTAACCATTGCATAAAAAGCACAACGCGGTAATATGCCGCCGCTTTTTGCTCATAAAACTGCCAGGCGCTGCCCGAACGGCGTCCCGCAATGGGTTCCCTCACCCCAACATTAAAAAGGTTGAATATGCTCGCATTTTCTTCACGTCAGCGCATGCATGCGCTTTTCTGGCTATCGCTGTTTCACCTGCTGGTGATCACCTCCAGTAACTACCTGGTTCAGTTGCCGATCTCCGTCTTTGGCTTCCACACCACCTGGGGCGCGTTCAGCTTCCCGTTTATCTTCCTGGCGACCGATCTCACCGTGCGTATTTTTGGCGCACCGCTGGCCCGACGCATTATTCTGGCCGTAATGATCCCGGCGCTGTTTATCTCTTATGGCGTCTCGGCGCTGTTCTATCAGGGTGAATGGCAGGGCTGGCAGGCGCTGGAAGTGATGAACCTGTTTGTGGCCCGTATCGCCTGCGCCAGCTTTATGGCTTATGCACTGGGTCAGATCCTCGACGTTCATGTCTTTAACCGTCTGCGTCGTCTGCCTCAGTGGTGGATAGCACCCGGCTGCGCCATGTTCCTGGGGAATATCAGCGATACGCTGGCCTTCTTCTTTATCGCCTTCTATAAAAGCCCCGATGCGTTTATGGCGCAGCACTGGGTTGAGATTGCTCTGGTAGATTACAGCTTCAAGGTGCTGATCTGCATGGTCTTCTTCCTGCCCGCCTACGGCGTACTGCTCAATGCCGCGCTGAAACGTCTGGCTGAACGCCAGACCGCCCGCCAGGTCAATTTCGGCTAAGTGCCCATACGGTTTCCACTCCTATCCGCTAAGATCTTCTGACAATCATCAGGTTGCGTTTGCAACCTGATTCCTGTTGTATTAATGCCTGACTGGAAACTTAAAAAGGGATTCTGATGCGCAACCTGGTGAAATATGTAGGAATGGGTTTACTGGTACTTGGCCTGGCGGCCTGTGACCAGAAGAAAGATGAAGCGGCGAACGACAACGGCGTCAGCGCCAGTCAGTCGGCGCAGACCGTCACGCTGATGGATGGCAAACTGAGCTTCTCGCTGCCACCAGGCATGTCCGATAAAAGCGGTAAACTGGGTTCGCAGACTACGAACATGCACGTTTATGCGGATGAAACCGGTGCCCGCGCCATTATTGTGATTGCCGGTGACCCGACCAATGATGGTCTGGATGTGCTGTCGCAGCGTATGGAACAGCAGCAGCGTAACCGCGATCCGCAGTTGCAGGTGGTGTCGAACAAATCTGTGACGCTGAAAGATCAGCCCGCCCAGCAGCTGGATACGGTGATTTCTGCTAACAACCAGACCTCATGGTCTTCCGTGGTTCTGGCAAAAGTGGATGGCAAGCTGGTGACACTGCAGATTACGCTGCCAGGCGATAATCAGCAGCAGGCACAGAGCGATGCTGACAACATTGTGAAAAGCATTACGCTGAAGTAAAACAAAAGGCGGGCTTCCCACCGGGAAGCCCGCCTTTGTTCACAGAACTTTATAAGCCTGTATTTTCCCGGATATATTTCCGCGCTTTCACCGCATACTCAAACGGATTGGCCAGCGCCGGATCCTGCTCCGCTTCCACCACCATCCAGCCTTTGTAGCCGTAATCGTCCAGGATTTTAAACACGGGTTTGAAGTCGATCACGCCATCGCCAGGTACGGTAAAGGTGCCCTTTTTGACGCCCTCCAGGAATGAGAGATGGTTCTCGCGCACCTCAGCCACCACTTCATCACGCACATCCTTAAGATGAACATGGAAGATGCGCGGCAGATATTTTTCCAGTACCGCCAGCATCTTCTGCTGGGAGCCTTCGGAGTAGTAGACGTGGCCGGTGTCATAGAGTAAACCAACCTGCTCGTCAGTCATCGTCATAAACCGGTCAATCTCTTCAGTGGTCTGAATGCCGGTGCCCATGTGGTGATGCAGCGTCACGCGCATCCCCTTGTCCGCTGCGATGCGGGCCAGTTCGTTGTAGCCCTCTGCCGTTAAGCGCCACTCTTCATCGCTGAAAATCGCTTTCTCTTCAAACACCGCAAGCCCGGTGCCCTGAATACTTTTACTCTGCTCAGAACAGCCAATCACCCGCGCGCCCATCGCATGCAGGAAGTTCATGTGCTCGATGAACTGTTCGATGGTTTTCTCTTTATCGCCGTTGGCAAAAAAGGTGCTGAACCAGGCATTGCAGATTTCGATGCCGCGAATATCGAGCATCGGTTTCAGAATCGCCGGATCCCGCGGGTATTTGCTGCCCACTTCGCTACCGGTAAAGCCCGCCAGCGCCATCTCACTGACGGTCTGCTGAAAGGTGTTTTCACTGCCGAGATCCGGCATGTCATCGTTGGTCCAGCCGATCGGCGCGATCGCCAGTTTTACATTCTCTTTGTTCATCTTCTCATTCCCAGGCGGAGAGCGGCCAGGCCGCATAGACAGCTGAATCAGTTATAGAAAGCGGGACGCGGTGGCATCTCTACCGTCTCGATCGCACCACTGTTCTGCGCTTTGATGCAGGCATCGGCGGCCACTGAGGCAGCAAAGCCATCCCAGGCAGAAGGACCGGTAAGCTGGCCCGCGTTGATATCGTTGATAAACGCCTGCAGCTCAACGTCATACGCCTCGATAAAGCGATCTTTCCAGTCCACCAGAATGGTGTTCGACAGGCGGGCATCTTTGCGCAGCTGCACCGAAGAAGGCTCTGGCAGGCGGGCAATGCCCTCTTCACCGACCACTTCACACTGAATGTCATAGCCGTAAGCGCAGTTAACGAAGATCTCGACGTCAATGCGGACCCCTTTGTGAGTTTCGAACAGGACGATCTGCGGGTCTTTCAGCTGATCATGGGACTTTGACGTCACGCGCGGGAAGATCACCTGCACCGTTTTATAGTCGTCACTGGTCAGCCAGCGCAGCACATCCAGCTCGTGGATCAGGGTATTCGTAATCGCCATCGGCGTGGTGTAGTTTTCTGGCACGGTCGGGTTGCGGTGCGCGCAGTGCAGCATCAGCGGTTCACCGATATCGCCATCGGTGATCACTTTTTTCAGGGCGCGATAGCCCGCATCGTAAGGGCGCATAAAGCCAACCTGCACCAGGCGTTTACCCGCCTGAATCTCTGCATCCACTACCCGGCGGCAGCCCTCGGCGCTCATCGCCAGCGGCTTCTCACAGAAGACCGGTTTACCGGCGGCAATTGCCGCTAAGGTGAACTCTTCGTGGGTCGGATCCCATGAGGTGACCAGCACCGCATCGACGTTGGGTGACTGAATCACATCATGACCATTTTCAAACACCTCCGCCTCTATGTTCAGGCGTTGCAGTGCAGCCCGCGCGCCGTCAACATTGATGTCAGAGACGGCAACCACCTGAGCCCCCTGCAGCACATGGCTGCAGCGGCGAATATGTTCCTGACCAATTGCACCTGTACCGATGACGCCAAGTTTCAAAGTCATAATTACACCTGTGTAGGGTTCGTACGGAGAAGAGGAAAACGGGCCGCAGCACGGCCCAGAAATCAGTATTTGCGCGCCTGCTCCAGATGGCTGTTGAGCTTGTCCGCCACCGCCTGAGCGCGTTCGGTTTTCGACGCCTGTGCTACGCCGACGTGCCACCAGCTGAAATATTTGTGGATCATGGTTTTTGGCAGCACTTTGATGTCGATAAGGGTAGAAACCGTCTGGGTGCGGGCATCTTCCAGCGCCGCTTTAAGCTGCTCCAGGCTGGTGACGCGATAAGTTTTGCAGCCATAACCGGCAGCAATGGCCGCGAAATCGACCGGGATAAAGCCACCGTCCAGCCTGCCGCTTTCCGCGTTACGGAAACGGAACTCGGTGGTGAAGCTGTCCATACCGTGTTCCATCTGCAGGTTGTTGATACAGCCGTTAGTCATGTTATCCAGCAGCACGACGTTGATCTTCGCCCTTTCCTGAATCGAGGTGACCAGCTCAGAGTGCAGCATCATAAAGGAGCCGTCGCCGACCAGCGCATAGACCTCGCGTTGCGGCTGCGCCAGTTTTGCACCCAGCGCGGCATTCACTTCATAGCCCATGCAGGAGTAGCCATATTCGACGTGGTAGGCGTTGTAATCTTTGGTGCGCCAGACGCGCTGCAGGTCGCCCGGCAGGCTGCCTGCGGCGGCTACCACGACCGCATCTTTCGGCAGTTGCTCATTTAAGGTGCCGAGCACGCTGCTTTGCGTCAGCAGTGACTGAGTCAGGCGGTTAAATTCTGCGAACACCGCTTCGCGATCGAGATGGTCAGCAATCTCCGGCACAAAGTCGCCATCGTGATATTCCACCTGATAGACGCGCTGCGTCTCTTTCAGCAGCTGACTCTGCGCCTGCTCAATCTGATTGCCCCAGTCATTGCTGTAGTGCTGTGAGGCCAGCGCAGCAGTGAGCGCGGTCAGCCCTTCACGGGCATCGGCCAGCAGCTGCACACCATCGAGCTTATAGCTGTCGAAGTTGCTGACGTTGATGTTCAGGAAGCTGACATCGGGATGCTGGAAAATCCATTTGGATGCGGTGGTGAAGTCGGTGTAGCGGGTGCCGATGCCGATGACTAAATCGGCCTCTTTCGCCAGCAGATTAGCGGCCAGACAGCCGGTTTCGCCTACGCCGCCGACATTCAGCGGATGGTCAGAGACCAGCGTGCCCTTGCCCGCCTGCGTCTCGGCAAAGGGAATCTGATAGCGTTCGGCAAACTGGCGCAGTGCCTCGCCCGCTTCGGAATATTTTACCCCGCCGCCGCAGATAATTATCGGCTTGCGCTTACGGTTAATCAGCGTCAGGGCATCCGCCAGCTGCGCCGCGACTGGCAGGCGGCGATCCAGACGGTGCACGCGTTTCTGGAAGAAGTAGTCCGGGTAATCCCAGGCTTCGCCCTGCACATCCTGCGGCAGCGACAGCGTGACCGCGCCGGTTTCGGCCGGATCGGTCAGCACGCGCATGGCATTGATACAGGCGGACATCAGCTGCTCAGGGCGGCTGACACGATCCCAGTATTTGCTGACGGCGCGGAAGGCGTCGTTAGTGCTGATGCTGAGATCGTAGCTCTGCTCAATCTGCTGCAGCACCGGATCGGGCTGGCGCGTGGCGAAGACGTCGCCGGGCAGTAGCAACAGAGGAATGCGGTTAGCGGTCGCAGTGGCGGCGGCAGTAATCATGTTAGCCGCACCCGGTCCTACAGACGAACTGCAGGCGATAATCTGACGGCGCAGCGACTGACGGGCAAAGCCAGTGGCAGCATGGGCCATGCCCTGCTCATTACGCCCCTGCCAGACCACCAGATCGCCGCTGTCCTGTTCCAGCGCCTGGCCCAGCCCCAGCACGTTGCCATGGCCGAAGATGGCGAAGATGCCTTTGACGAACTTCGTCTCAACGCCATCAACATCGATGAATTGATTATCAAGAAATTTAACCAGCGCCTGTGCCGTGGTCAGTCTGATTGTGCCCATGTTTCTTCCTTACATGCTGGTGGACCCCGACTTCCGCGACAGCGCGCCAGGCGTTGTCATTGGCGGAAAAGCGGCCGGAATAACTGAAACGTGAGGCGATTATAAACAAATATATTTTTCATAAAACACGATTACAGAAGAAACATTTCATTTTGCGAGTGAGATCAAATTTAACGATGGCAGCAGGACTGGCGAGCGATCACGACGGGGAAATCTGGAACGTTTAGCAGAGAGTGGTTCATGATGAAAAAATTCATTTCAATGCAGCAGCTTGCCTGACTGGCGTGCTGATTCCTGCGATCGCCTTCACAACCCTGACATACCGCACATCGTAGCAGCAGAGATCGTGCAGGTGGGCGGCAATCAGGAGTTTTACCTGGTTCACAAAATTGCGATGGATATTTCATTTCATATTGAATATGGAATTTTTATTCCTCATACTCCCCTCATAGTCAGCCAGATACCCACAGACCCGGAAGCAGAGCCTGCCTGGATCGGTTTTTTCGCCCACCAGCTCTGCGAATCACAGAAGGAAACCACAGGTATGAGTACACAACAGAAGCCGCTTGATGTGATTTGTATCGGGCGCATCGCCGTTGATTTTTATGGCCAGCAAATCGGAGCGCGGCTGGAAGATGTCACCTCCTTTGCTAAATATCTGGGGGGATCGTCGGGCAACGTCGCTTATGGCACCGCGATTCAGGGGCTGAAATCAGCGATGCTGGCGCGGGTGGGAGATGAGCATAATGGTCGCTTTCTGCGTGAGGAATTGCAGCGCGTGGGCTGTAACACCGATGCCCTGATCACCGATGCAAAACGCCTGACTGGCATGGTGATCCTGGGGATTAAAGATGAAGAGACTTTTCCGCTGATTTTCTACCGTGATAACTGCGCTGATATGGGTCTGGTGCCGGACGATATCGACGAAGCCTTTATTACCTCGTCCCGCGCGGTGGCGGTCACCGGCACGCACTTATCCCATCCGCAGACGCGTGAAGCGGTGCTGAAAGCACTGGATATCGCCCGCCGCAATGGCCTGCGCACGGCGCTGGATATCGATTACCGCCCGGTGTTATGGGGACTGACCTCTCTGGGCGACGGTGAAACACGTTTCATTGAGTCCTCTCAGGTCACGCAGCAGTTGCAGGAAGTGGTGCACTATTTCGATTTGATCGTCGGCACCGAAGAGGAGTTTCATATTGCCGGTGGCAGCACCGATACTCTGACTGCGCTGAAAAACGTGCGTCAGGCGAGCCAGGCGACGCTGGTCTGCAAACGCGGTCCGCTGGGTTGTGTGGTGTTTGAAGGTGAAATTCCGGATAGCTGGGAACAGACTCAGCTGCACACCGGCGTGCGCGTCGACGTGCTCAACGTGCTGGGCGCGGGCGATGCCTTTATGTCTGGCCTGCTGCGCGGCTGGCTGAATGATGAAGGCTGGGAGCAGGCGTGCCGTTATGCCAATGCCTGTGGCGCGCTGGTCGTGTCGCGCCACGGCTGTGCCCCTGCCATGCCAACCAAAGCGGAGCTGGATGATTTCCTGAGCCGCGACACAGAGGTGAAGCGTCCCGATCTCGACAGTCGTCTGAACCATCTGCACCGTGTGACTACCCGTAAGCAGCAGTGGCCGGAGCTGAACGTTTTCGCCTTTGACCATCGCAAACAGCTGGCGGATATGGCGCAGGAAGCGGGCGTTGATGAGAGCCGCATTCCACAGCTTAAACTGCTGCTGCTGGAAGCCGCTCAGCAGGCGGCCAGTGAGGCGGGACTAGAGAACAAAAGTGGCATTCTGGCGGATACCACGTATGGTCAGAAAGCGCTGAATGCCATCACGGGTAAAAAGTGGTGGATTGGCCGCCCAATCGAGCTGCCCAGCTCACGTCCACTGCGTCTGGAGCATGGCAACATCGGCTCGCAGCTAATCGACTGGCCCGCCGAACATGTCGTGAAATGTCTGGTCTTCTATCATCCACATGACAGTGCTGAACTGCGCAAAGAGCAGGACGATCTGGTGCTCGACGTCTGGAAAGGCTGCAATAAAAGTGGCCATGAGCTGCTGCTGGAAGTGATTCTTCCCGAGAGTAACCCGGATAAGAATGAAGCCTATTACCTCGATATACTGAGCCATTTTTACAGTCTGGGCATCCAGCCGGACTGGTGGAAACTGCCCCCGCTTTCCGCAGAGAGCTGGCAGGCGATCAGCGGTCTGATTGAGCAGCAGGATCCTCACTGTCGCGGCATTCTGTTACTCGGTCTGGATGCGCCCGAAGAGAAGCTTAAAGCGGGCTTCGCCGCGGCGGCCAAAGCGCCCTGGGTGAAAGGTTTTGCGGTAGGCCGCACTATCTTTGGTCAGCCTTCCCGCCAGTGGTTACAGGGGGAGCTGGACGATCAGGCGCTGATTGAGACGGTTAAAGGCAACTATCTGCGACTGATTGAGTACTGGCGCGCTGCCCGCGCCTGATTTCCTGCTCTGCCAGAGGCTGTCTCAACCGGGATAGCCTCAGACTGCTGACTCATTCAAAGCAGGGTGAATGTTGCCGCAACGAATAAGCTCAATGCGCAGGTAACACGGTCAGAGGAGGAAAGCGTCCCGCCGCCCGGATAAAAACGCCAGGCGTTTTTGAACAACGCAACGCGTTGGCCCGGCTACGGGCGCACCTCAGGGATGAGGTGCGTAATCGCGCGGGCCGAGCGGCCAGGGATGGCTTTAGCGACTTTCCGATCTGACCGTGTTACCTGAGCCTGCACAGTCTTACAGCGGGAAGGGGCACACTTTTCAACAATCTCACGCCATCCCAGCCGGGATGGCGTTTTTACTCGCATCCCTCTTCCCCTCACTGACTTTCCACGCCGGTTTTCATCCTGTTATGACCTGTGCAGAGGCGCGCCTCGGGCGCTGAGGCTAATCTGTGAACCATTTCATAAAGCCATGAAATAAACCGCATCGTTGACGCAAAGAAATGAAATTTTCCATCCATCTGATACTATAGCGCTCATTATGCAGCCATTATTCTAATGATACGGGCAGAAGTGATGAACAATAATCCCACCCAACTTTCTCTCTTGCAGGACGATATTCGTCGCCGCTACGAAACGCTGAGCAAGCGTCTTAAACAGGTTGCGCGCTACATCCTTGATAACAGTAACAGTATTGCTTTTGATACCGTCGCCTCAATTGCTCAGCAGGCCGATGTGCCGCCGTCGACGCTGATCCGTTTTGCGAATGCATTTGGCTTCAGCGGCTTCAACGAAATGAAACAGGTTTTTCGTCAGCACCTGATGGAAGAGACGGTCAATTATACCGAGCGCGCGCGTCTGTTTCGTCAGACCTCAACGGACGACAGCGCCAGTGCGCCTGAAAGTCCGGCGGAGATCCTTAACGTCTTTACCATGGTGAACAGCCAGGCGCTGCAGCAGCTGGCGATGCAGGTAAACCCTGAGCAGCTGAACAAAGCAGTGAAGCTGCTGAATGAGGCTGAGAACATCTATGTAATTGGCCTGCGTCGCTCGTTCAGCGTCGCCTCCTATCTGGTCTACGCGCTGCGTCATCTGGAGCGTCGTGCTTTTCTGATTGATGGTCTGGGCGGGATGTTCACCGAGCAGCTCAGCCTGGTTAACCCGAAAGATGTGGTGATTGCGATCAGCTACTCGCCCTATGCGCGTGAAGCGGTCGAGGTAGTCGAAATGGGAGCCAAGCGTGGCGCGCATCAGATTGCCATTACCGACAGTCAGGTCAGCCCACTGGCTGCCTTTAGCGATGTCTGTTTTGTGGTGCGAGAAGCACAGGTCGATGGCTTCCGTTCGCAGGTCGCCTCACTCTGCCTGGCACAGACGCTGGCGGTTTCGCTGGCGCTGAACAACGCAAAGACCAGCTGAGTTTCACACACAAAAAAGGGCAGCGCGACAGGCTGCCCTTTTTACTGATATGAACGCGGGTTATAAACGGTGATTGCTGTTTATTTTTCAGCGAAGACTTACGCTTTCCGTGGATAGCTGTCGCTGTTCACCCAGGCGTGATCTTTCTCCCAGGTAAATTTCCACAGCCGCACCGGCCCCGCCATCACGTTCAGATAGTAGTTGTTGTATCCCGCCAGCGTCGCTACCGGATGATAGCCGCGCGGTACCATCACAACGTCGCGATTATAGGGTGCCATACAGACATCCAGGGAACGGTCGTCGGTGTAAACGCGCTGCATGGCAAAGCCAGGTTCCGGATCGAAACGGTGATAGTAGGTCTCTTCCAGGTAGGTTTCGTTTTCACTCTCCTCCTGGTCGTGCTTGTGGCTGGGATAAGAGCTGGTATCGCCCTCGTTGGTATAGACTTCCACCACCAGCAGGCTATCAGCCGGTTCATTGTCAGGCAGGATATTGTGAACCAGGCGCTGATTGCGCCCTTTTCCGCGATGCTCAACACCGACATCGGCTGGCGCAATCAGTCTTGCAGGCAGATTGCCCTGACCGGGTGCGTTACAGACAGCCAGCTCAAGATCGCTGTCAGCATAGACTTCCACTTCATCATCATGCGGCACATACACAGAATATGGCGGCACACGTTCGAAAGGCGACATGCGCTTACCGATGCCGGGAAATTCAGCATGGCGGGTTTTCACCGAGGCCAGCCCGGCCACCAGCACCAGACACAGCTCTTTATCACCGCTGGTCAGACGCAGGGTTTCCCCTTTTTTCAGCAGATAAGCATCAAAGCCAACATAACGCCAGCCAGCGCGCTCAGGCGTCACATGCTGGATACGACCCTGTGCGTCAGGGGCCTGTGCTTTCGACAGTAAAGACATCCTGATCCTCCTCTCTGTCACGATTGACGCTGCGGTAGGCTCACGGGCGAGGTGCCAGCGAACAAAGCGACCGGCAGACTCTCCTGCCGGTCGCGATCAGCGTTGAAATAGATCAGCCTAAGGTTGGCATACTGAATTCAGACACGGTCTGCTGACCGGACGGCCAGCGCACGGTGGCGGTTTTCATACGGGTATAGAAGCGCACGCCATCCGGCCCGTGAACATTGAGCGCGCCAAACACCGAACGTTTCCAGCCACCGAAGCTGTGAAACGCCATCGGTACCGGAACCGGCACGTTAACACCGACCATGCCCGCTTCAACGTTCTGCACAAACTCACGCGCGGTGTGACCGTTGCTGGTGAAAATGGCGCTGCCGTTACCAAACTCATGGCTGTTGACCAGTTGCAGCGCGCTGTCGTAGTCCGGTGCGCGCATGATGCTCAGCACCGGCCCAAAAATCTCTTCACGCCAGATCACCATCTCAGAGGTGACGTTATCAAACAGCGTGCCACCAACGTAGTAACCTTCGGCGTGGCCTGCAACCTGAACGTTACGGCCATCGACCACCAGCTTCGCGCCTTCCTGCTCGCCTTTATCGATGTAACCCAGCACCTTCTTCTGGTGTGCAGCTGAGACAACTGGCCCCATCTCATTTTCTTCGGCACCCTGATTGATCCCAGGGCCGATCCGCAGCGCTTTCACCAGCGGCGTCAGACGGGCAATCAGTTTGTCGGCAGTATCATCGCCCACCGCGACCACCACTGGCAGCGCCATGCAGCGTTCACCGGCCGAGCCAAATGCGCCGCCCATAATCGCGTTAACGGTGGCATCCAGATCGGCGTCCGGCATAACGATAGCGTGGTTTTTCGCCGCGCCAAACGCCTGCACCCGCTTGCCGTGGGCGCTGGCGGTTTTATAGATATGTTCAGCCACGCCCGATGACCCGACGAAGCTCACCGCAGCAATGCGCGGATCTTTATAGAGCTGTTCAGCATCTTCGTTAGAGCTGTGCACCACGTTGAATACGCCATCCGGCAGACCCGCTTCGGTCAGCAGTTCAGCCATACGCACGGCCGCAGACGGATCCAGCGCTGGTGGCTTCAGAACAAAGGTATTACCGCAGGCCAGGGCGATCGGGAACATCCACAGCGGCACCATTGCGGGGAAGTTAAACGGCGTAATACCCGCCACGACACCCACCGGCTGCATCAGCGAGAAGCTGTCAACGCCGCCGCCGACGTTCGGGGAATATTCACCTTTAAGCAGATGTGGAATCCCGCAGGCAAACTCAATCACTTCAATGCCGCGCGTCAGTTCACCTAACGCATCAGACCAGACTTTGCCATGCTCAGAGACAATCAGCGCCGCCAGCTCATCACGATGCTGCTCCATCAGGGCTTTAAAGTTAAACAGAACGCGGGCGCGACGCAGCGGCGAGGTTTTTGACCAGGCAGCAAATGCGTCATGTGCGACACCAATCGCCTGAGCCACTTCATCAGCGGTACTTTGCGTCAGTTCACGTACCACTTTGCCGGTTGCCGGATCGTAAACAGGAATGGTTTCGTTGCTGGCGCTGAACGTCGTTTGGCCGCCAATAAAGTTACCTATGATTGTCATGATGTTGCCTCTTAAGATGGTTAAGTTCCCTGCAGACGGGCCCTGTGGCCTGCCACACTGCCTGACCAGGCAAACCTGAAAGCGTGCTATGAAGCTATTACAGTGGAATAAATTTTTCAAATAATTCTTTTTGGAAAATTTGCTTTTAGCGGCACGGATCGCATTTTTGCCGCCCTTCAGCGCCTGACGATGTCCCGATGGCAGGAGGCGTTTAATAGCACTCAGCCTTAGCCTGACAGGCGAATAGCAGAGGTGGTGAGAGCTGGTATTCCTGCGACGTTGCTCCAGCGTTTATGCATCAGACTGAAACGGAATATGAAATTAATGCGAGACCGATCTAATAATTTGCATTTCATAATTCACTATCAATGAAATAAATGTTTTCTTTAGCCCATCATTCTCCTGTCCCGGAGTCAGCGCATGGCTATCGATCCCACCCGTTTCTGTATCAACCGCAAAATTGCGCCCCGGCTCTCGCTGGAGGCCTTCTTTCAGCTGGTTCAGCGTCTGGGGCTGAGCAAGGTCGAACTGCGTAATGACATGCCGGGCGGCAGCGTCACCGATGATCTCAGTACCGTTCAGCTGCGCGCCCTTGCCGATAAGTATCACATCGATATCGTCACGATTAATGCGCTCTATCCGTTTAACCGGATTGATGACGCGCTGCTGACGCGGGCCGAGTCGCTGTTACAGACAGCACAACAGATTGGCGCAAAGGCACTGGTGATGTGTCCACTGAATGAGGGAATTACCGTGTCGCCTCAGCAGACGCAGGCGGCGATGCAGAAGCTGGCGCCGCGCTTTGCCCATTACGGTATTCAGGGTCTGGTCGAGCCGCTGGGGTTTCCGGTCAGCTCACTGCGTTCGATCGTGCAGGCGCAGGAATTGATCGCAGAGGCAGGCGTGCCCTTTAAGCTGCTGCTGGATACCTTTCATCATCATCTCTATGAGCAGGCTGAACAGGAATTTCCGACAGGTATCGATATTGACCAGATTGGGCTGGTGCATCTTTCGGGCGTGGAAGAGCGGCGTCCGACTGCCGAACTGACCGACGACGAACGGATCATGCTGAGTGACAACGATGTGCTGAAGAGCGTGGTGCAGGTTAAACGGCTGGAAATGCTCGGCTACAAAGGCGTCTACGCCTTTGAGCCGTTCTCCGGTCAGCTCAACAGCTGGACCCCGGCGGAGATTGAACGCCAGATCCGCCACAGTATTGAACTGCTGCAGGCCTGAAGCCTGTTTCAGCCATAATTTATACGTTTATCTGTGTCTGAAAAGACGTTATGGCCCACTGCTGGGCCATTTTTTTTATCCTGAACTCTCGTCCGTTACTGACGCTGAAGCGTGACGCCGCTGCAGACGCAGCGTGCAGAAAAACGCGACGCAGACCAGCAATCCCGTGAGCAGATAGACGCGTGAAACATCCGCATAATTCATGATGAACCCGGCCAGTGGCCCGGTTATTCCCAGCGACAGATCCATAAAAGCGGTGTAGGTCGCCAGGGCGCTGCCCTGATTCTGCTGCGGCACTACTTTTACCGCCACCACACCCAGCGCCGGGAACACCAGTGAGAATCCGGCGCCGGTCAGAAACGCGCCCGCTTTTGCCATCCAGGGATCACCCGCTGCAGCGACCAGAAAGAGTCCGGCAGCCTCAACCGCCAGACAGACGCTGGCGACCCGCAGGCCACCATGGCGGTTAATTGCATTCGGAAACAGCAGGCGCGCCCCGACGAAAGCAGCGCTGAACAGGGAGAGCGCAAAGGCGGCCCCTTCCCAGCCTTTATCCTGATAGAACAGCGTGATAAAGGTGGCAATCACGCCGAAACCTGCCGATCCCATCGCAAGAATTGCGCCAAAGCCAGCGATTTTCCCCAGCACCGCCCGAAACGGCAGCGGTCTGGCGCGGCTGGCTTTTACCGCCGGACGCGGGACCGCGCAGACGATGCCGACCACGCAGATGGCCACAATCACCAGTGACAGCCACAGCAGCCCACCTGCCCGGAAGATCACCACGCCCAGCGGCGCGCCTATCGCCATCGCACCGTAGGTGACGATGCCGTTCCAGGAAATCACGCGGCCAATGTGCAGTGACCCCACCCGCGCCACCCCCCACAACGAGGTGCCGGTGCCAGTAAAGCTCTGGCCCACACCCAGAATCAACCGGCCCACGCAGAGCAGTATCAGGCTCCACACCGGTGATGCGATCAGCGCCGCCAGCAGAATACACAATCCGCTAATCAGACAGCCCACCAGACCGGTCACCACCACTTTCTTTGGTCCCCAGAGATCGGCATAGCGCCCGGCGTGTGGCCGGCTCAGCAGTGTTGCCACATATTGCAGGCTGATCACCACGCCCGCCCAGAATGCGCTGAAGCCCAGCTGGTCATGCACCCAGCCAGGCAGGACCGCCAGCGGCAGACCAATAGTGAGATAGCTGGCAAAGTTGTAGACGACGATAGAGAGGATCAGCAGCGAGATATTCAGGCTTCCGGATGGAGCATTCTGTTCCGCTGCAGGCTGTTCAGGCATAGGTTCTCGCGCGTAGTTGGCTGAATGATAAGGTTTATCCTTTAACTATACCCGCTTTCGTCACTGGCGCATCCCAATGGCTCGGTTATCGGGCAGCAGAACGCGGCGTAAAAACAGGAACAGCAGGGCGTCGCGGCCCTGGCGTCATAGCTGAGTGCGATGGCGCTGATTACCTCGCTATTATGCCGCCGCGCTTTACCGTTTCTCTGATAAATCAGATTGTTAATTTTCTTTCAGCTACACTTCCAACAGCCAGATTACGTCACGGGAGAGGCAATGAGCGAGCTGCAACGGGAAAAGATTGGACAAAATATTCTGATAAAACTGGCAATGCTGGTCATCATTCTTGCCGGGGTTCGGGCCGCGTCCGATATTCTGGTCCCGCTTCTGCTGGCGGCGTTCTTTGCCATTGTGCTGAATCCGTTGGTGACAATGCTGATGCGTCGTGGCTTCCGCCGTGGACTGGCGATTGGGCTGGTCATTACTGTGATCTTCTGCGGTATTCTGCTGCTGGGTGCCATCATCGCCAGCTCGATGAGCGAGTTTTCTGATCTCTACCCGCAACTGCGCGCCACCATGGAGCAGAAAATGACGGTGTTGCAACATCTGGCGGCGGGTTTTCATCTCAATATTTCTACCGATGCGCTGGTACAGCGCTTTGACCCGAATACCATGATGAACCTGGCGAGCGTGGCGCTCAGCGGCTTTTCCGGCGCGATGACCAATACCGTGCTGCTGGTGCTTACCGTGGTCTTTATGCTGTTTGAGGTTCATCACCTGCCTTACAAAATGCGTAACGCACTGGTAAATCCCAAAATTCGCATCGCCGGGCTGCATAAGGCGCTGAAAGGTGTAACGCACTATCTGGCGCTAAAAACCCTGGTGAGTCTCATCACCGGCATCGCCGTCTGGCTGAGTCTCTATCTGCTGGATGTAAAGTTCGCGCTGCTGTGGGGCGTCGTGGCATTTATCCTCAACTATATTCCTAATATCGGCCCGATTATTGCCGGCATTCCGCCTTTTCTGCAGGCGCTGTTACTGAACAGCCTGTTTGATGCCGCGATGGTGGCAGCGCTGTTTACCGCGATTCATATGGTGTTTGGTAACATGCTGGAACCGCGTCTGATGGGTCGCGGCCTGGGTTTATCAACGCTGGTGGTATTTCTGTCACTGGTCTTCTGGGGCTGGCTGCTCGGACCGGTCGGCATGCTGCTCTCGGTGCCGCTGACCAGCATTACCAAAATCCTGATGGAGACCACGCCGGGCGGCAGCCGTCTGGCGATTATGCTGGGCACCGGACGACCTAAACGCATTCGGGGATTAACCAAGTAGCCGCTGCTGGACGTGCTGCAGATGGCTCTCCATCGCCTGGCGGGCTACTGCTTCGTCGCCTGCCACAATCGCGTCGGCGATTTGCTGATGGTCAGCGTTCATCGCCTGCGCAAAGCTGTTATCGGCATAATGGCGTTCCAGCCGCTGCACGTGTGGGCTGTGACGCCGGTTCCAGAGCTGCTCCAGCAGGTCGCGTAACACGTCATTGCCACTCATCTCGCCGATCAGCAGATGAAAGCGTTTATCCTGCTCCAGAAACGCCGCGTCGTTTTCATTGTACTGCTGCAGTTCAGCGGTCAGCGCCAGCAGTGCCTCCCGCTGCACGGCGGTTCCGTTACGGGCGGCAAATCCTGCCAGCATGCCTTCAAAGGCTTCACGCGCCTGCAAAAGGTCCTGCAGGCTGCAGGTTTCACTCTCCTGCGGGATTGCGGCCTGTGGCAGTGGCTGAGCGACGTAAACACCGTTGCCGGTACGGATATCGACCCAGCCGGTCATCTCCAGCGCAATCAATGCTTCACGCACTGACGAACGGCTGACACCCAGCTGTTTTGCCAGCTCGCGCTCGGGCGGTAACAGGCCGCCCGCCACAAAATCACCGCGCGCGATACCGGCCATAATGGCGTTGGCGATCTGACGGTACAGGCGCTCCGTTTTAATGACTGGCAGGTTCATTACCTTCTCCTTTTATTCCGCATAAACCGCTCACTTGCCGGATGCAGTTTGTCATGCTGCGATCCGGATCACGGCCCTGTTTTGCCCTCTATCATACTCTTGGCCCAGCGGCCTGACCACTGGGCCGCATCACAGTTGAGGAGTAAAAATGGAACATACATGGCGATGGTACGGTCCGAACGACCCGGTCTCCCTGGATGATGCCCGTCAGGCGGGCGCAACCGGTATTGTGACGGCGCTGCACCATATCCCTAACGGCGAAGTGTGGCCGGTTGAGGAGATTAAAGCGCGTCAGGCGCTGCTGGCGGAAAAAGGTCTGGTCTGGTCGGTAGTGGAGAGCATTCCGGTTCATGAGGCGATCAAAACCCAGCGCGGTGACTACCTTCGCTATATCGCCAGCTATCAGCAGTCGATACGCAATCTGGCCGCCTGCGGCATTGATACCGTCTGCTACAACTTTATGCCGGTGCTGGACTGGACGCGCACCGATCTCGCCTGGACGCTGCCGGATGGCGCAAAAGCGCTACGCTTCGACGCCGACGCTTTCGCCGCCTTCGAACTTTATCTGCTGCAGCGTCCGGGTGCGGAGCAGGATTACAGCGCGGCTGAACAGCAGGCCGCCGCTCAGCGCTTTGCCGCCATGAGCGCTGAAGAGAAAAGCACGCTGGTGCGCAATATTATCGCCGGTCTGCCTGGAGCCGAAGAGGGTTACACGCTGGAGCAGTTCCAGGCACAGCTGGCGCAGTATGACGGCATCGACAAAGCAACACTGCGCGAGCATATGGCGACTTTCCTGCGCGCCATTGTGCCGGTTGCCGAAGAGGTGGGTATTAAACTGGCAGTACATCCGGACGATCCACCGCGCCCGATTCTGGGCCTGCCGCGCATTATCTCTACCCAGGAAGATATGCAGTGGCTGAAGGACACCGTGGACAGTCTGCACAACGGTTTCTGTTTCTGTACGGGTTCCTATGGCGTGCGTGCCGACAATGCGCTGCTTGAGATGGCGGAAACCTATGCCGACCGCATTAACTTTGTCCACCTGCGCGCCACAAAACGCGAGGATAACCCCAACAGCTTCCATGAAGCCGCGCACCTGGCGGGCGACGTCGATATGGTCGGTGTCATCAGGGTCATTCTGGCGGAAGAGCAGCGGCGTCGCCAGGCAGGCAATCAGCGAGCGATTCCGATGCGTCCCGATCACGGCCATCAGATGCTGGACGACCTGCATAAGCGCACCAATCCCGGTTATTCCGCCATTGGCCGGCTGAAAGGACTGGCTGAACTGCGCGGCGTTGAAGTGGCGCTGAAACAGATCTATTTTGCTGATTGAGAAACACGTTTACCCTGCGCCCGCTCTCAGGCGGGCCAGGGTCTCCCCGGGCTACCGCAAGTGATTCGCCCTTTTGCCGCGCCTGTCGTCCCTGCTCATCTGATTTTTTTGCTGAATACCAATAAAGGCAAAACAACCTGTCATTAAATGCAAAGTCTGGTCGATAATTGACCTGAGTCAGTTCAGTTGATGGCAAAAACGCTAATCTGCACCGCCCGGAGAAATGCTATGCTGCGCCACTGATTAGCCCCTCCGTATAATACCAATAATATCCAGAGGATTTAGCGGTGCCGCTACTAAAACGAAAACGCGACTACGCCAGGCTGGTGATTATTATCTCCGGTGTGCTGCCTCTGATTATTGGCATTTTTTTCACCGCCCTTGATGCGCGCCATACCGTTCGGCAGCAGCAGGTGAGCGCGGCAAACACCCTATTATCTCAGGCCGAGAGAATGAGCGACAGCGCGTGGGATATGATTACTGAGCTGCGCCAGTTTCAGCATCAGTCATGCCGCCAGATTGAAAACCAGTTGCAGCGCATCGGTTCGCTGAATCCCTATTTTCGCGCCGTCGGTAAGATGGAAGAAAACAGAATTGCCTGCTCTTCAGCCTATGGTACAAAACCGGGTTCTCTGAGCGATATGATCATGCGTGACGCGCCGGTCACCGGAAAAGCCTGGTGGAGCCTGTCGATTGCAGGAACCACAGGTGTGCCGGATCGTCCCGCAGTGATTTTTATGCGCGATCTGCCCGATGGTGAGGGATTCTGGGCAGTGATTGATGGCCAGTATCTCATCGATTTTATGCGCGCTATCAGCAGCACCCATCTCTATCATTTCAGCATGGAGTTTAACGACGGCGCGCCGATCTCGTTTGGCGATCCGCAAATCGCCCTGTCCGGCTGGTTTGAACCGCTGATTTATCAGGCCGGCTCCAGTCGATATCCGCTCTCTGTCACCCTTATTGCCTCACCCTCTGAGCTGATCTCGGCATGGCGTCAGGTGATGTTTATCATCATGCCGATGGCGATAATTTTCTCTATTCTGCTGATGATGCTGATGGCGAACTGGCTGCAACGACGTATTTCCTGGCGCGATGAGATTCGACGGGCCATCGCCAGCGGCCAGTTCAGGGCGCACTATCAGCCCGTCTATGACAACCGACAGCAGCGCTGCAGCGGCGCAGAGGCACTGCTGCGCTGGACAACACCGGACGGTAACGGGATCCGGCCCGATATTTTTATCGGTGCCGCTGAAGCGGAAGGCATGATTGTGCCGCTGACCCGTCATCTGCTCGATTTAATTGCAGCGGATGTGCAGGCGTGGCAGGTTGAGCCAGGCTTCCATCTGGCTATCAATGTAGCGGCCGATCATCTGCAGCATCCGGATTTTGTCGACGATATGCTGCACTTCGCCGGGCGGGTAAAAGAGAAGCAGTTCCTGATTACCCTGGAGCTGACCGAACGCAGCCTGATCAAAGACGGCGTTGAGGTAGCACGCAAACTGGAGCAGCTGCGCGGTTGCGGAATGAAAGTCGCGATTGATGATTTTGGTACCGGTCACTGTTCGCTGAGTTATTTACAGACCTTTACGATGGATTATCTGAAGATCGATCGCGGCTTTATCAACGCGATTGAATCCCTGGAGGGCAGAACCCCGGTACTGGATGCAATCATTCAGCTCAGTCATGAGCTTGAGCTGGAAGTCCTGGGGGAAGGCGTCGAAAACGCATTGCAGTTCAGCTATCTGCATCGGCGCGGCGTAGTCTTTATCCAGGGCTATTATTATGCCCGCCCGATGGACAACGCGGCGCTGATCGCCTGGCTCGCCAGGCAGGGCGAACAGCCGGTTAAAGCGGATCATGCCTCTGAGACTCATCAGACAGTCAGCCTCTGAACCGCCCCTGAACTTAACAGGCTCGCCGCGCAATATCGGCGTCTAAGCGTCTTTGTTAAGCCGCCTGGCTTACTGCCATCCGGCTCTGTATAGCGAATAACCACCTGCGGCGTCGGTATCGCCGCGCATCACCCTCAATTTGCTGAAAAAAACGGCGGTTGTCACGCAGCGTGATAATTTTTTTCGCAGCTAATCAGCCGCATCAGTGGTAAAAATAGCCTGTATGTAGCCCAAACATGACAGATATCACACAAAAACGGTATACTCTGTCGCTGTTCGCAATAATCACAACAGTAATTATTGTGTCAGTGAGCGCGTAAACCGCGCTTATTTGAAGCTATGCTTAAATTTCTCAACGCAGCGGTCTGATGACTCACCGCGGCTCGCGCCGTTGAGGACTTTCGTGTTCCATTACAGGGTAATTCTATGAAATTGCGTAGGAAGCGTGTAAAACCAATTGGGATCGATGATGTGACTATCATCGATGATGCCCGTTTACGTAAAGCCATCACCGCGGCCTCTCTGGGGAACGCGATGGAGTGGTTCGACTTCGGTGTTTATGGCTTTGTGGCCTATGCACTGGGTAAAGTCTTCTTCCCGGATGCATCACCAGGCGTGCAGATGATCGCCGCGCTGGGTACCTTCTCTGTCCCCTTCCTGATCCGTCCGCTAGGTGGTCTGTTCTTCGGTATGCTGGGCGACAAATATGGTCGTCAGAAAATTCTCTCTATCACCATCATCATCATGTCGGTCAGTACGTTCTGTATCGGCCTGATACCCTCCTATGCCTCCATCGGCATCTGGGCACCGATTCTGCTGCTGTTAGCCAAGATGGCACAGGGCTTCTCGGTAGGCGGTGAATATACCGGTGCGTCTATCTTTGTGGCCGAATATTCGCCTGACCGTAAACGCGGCTTTATGGGAAGCTGGCTCGACTTCGGTTCGATTGCGGGCTTTGTGCTCGGCGCGGGCCTGGTCGTGCTGATTTCCTCTATTATCGGGGAAGAGCGCTTCCTTGAGTGGGGCTGGCGTCTGCCGTTCTTCGTCGCGCTGCCGCTGGGCATCATCGGTCTTTACCTGCGCCATGCGCTGGAAGAGACCCCGGCATTCCAGCAGCATGTGGACAAACTGGAACAGGGCGACCGTGAAGGCCTGCAGGATGGTCCGCAGGTTTCATTTAAAGAGATTGCGACCAAACACTGGCGCAGCCTGCTCTCCTGTATCGGTCTGGTTATCGCCACGAACGTCACCTACTACATGTTGCTGACGTACATGCCGAGCTACCTGTCGCACAACCTGCATTACAGCGAAGATCACGGCGTGATGATTATCATCGCCATCATGATTGGTATGCTGTTTGTTCAGCCGATGATCGGCATGATGAGTGACCGTTTCGGCCGCCGTCCGTTTATCATCATCGGCAGTATCGCCCTGCTGGTCTTCGCGATTCCCGCCTTCATGATGATCAACAGTGGCGTGCTGGGCCTGATTTTTGGTGGTCTGCTGCTGATGGCGGTGATCCTCAACGCCTTTACCGGTGTGATGGCCTCGTCACTGCCTGCGATGTTCCCGACGCACATCCGCTACAGTGCGCTGGCGAGTGCGTTTAACATCTCGGTACTGGTTGCCGGTCTGACGCCAACGCTGGCGGCCTGGCTGGTAGAAACCACCAACAACCTCTACATGCCAGCCTACTATCTGATGGTGGTCGCGGTGATTGGTCTGATTACCGGTCTGTTCATGAAAGAGACGGCGAACAAGCCACTGAAAGGTGCCACGCCGGCCGCCTCAGACATGGAAGAAGCGCGCGAAATCCTGCAGGAGCATCACGATAACATCGAGCACAAAATCGAAGATATCGACGAAGAGATTGCCCGCCTGGAAGCGAAACGTAAAAACCTGGTGCAGCAGCATCCGGATATCAACGAGTAATCGTTCTGCTCTCCCGCCGCCCGGCGGGAGAGTTCTTTTCCCCTCTTATTACCGCACACAAACCTTCATGCCTCGCAGACAAAGAGAGTAAACTGTAGCCACTTTTTTCACCTGCTTAAGAATGAAAATGTCTGATTATTCCCTTATCCAGCGCCCAAGACGATTGCGCGCCAGCGCTTCAATGCGTGAAATGTTCCAGGAGTCTTCTCTGAGCCTGAACGATCTGGCTCTGCCTATCTTTGTTGAAGAAGAAGTCGACGATTACAAAGCGATTCAGGCGATGCCTGGCGTGATGCGTATTCCGGAAAAACGTCTCGCCTATGAGATTGAGCGCATCGCCAAAGCGGGCATTCGCTCGGTGATGACCTTTGGTATTTCGCACCATACCGACGCGACCGGCAGCGATGCCTGGAACGAAAACGGTCTGGTGGCACGCATGTCCCGCATCTGCAAAGACACCGTGCCGGAAATGATTGTGATGTCTGACACCTGCTTCTGCGAATACACCAGCCACGGTCACTGTGGCGTGCTCTGCGATCATGGTGTCGATAACGATGCAACCCTGGCAAATCTGGGTAAACAGGCGGTGGTTGCCGCCGCAGCCGGTGCGGATTTCATTGCGCCGTCAGCGGCGATGGATGGTCAGGTTGAGGCGATTCGCCGGGCACTGGACGCGGCGGGCTTTACCCAGACCGCCATCATGTCCTACTCCACCAAATTCGCTTCATCGTTTTACGGCCCGTTCCGTGAAGCCGCCGGAACGGCGCTGAAAGGCGACCGTAAAACCTACCAGATGAACCCGATGAACCGTCGTGAAGCGATCCGTGAATCGTTGCTTGATGCGGCTCAGGGCGCGGATTCATTGATGGTGAAGCCGGCAGGTGCCTATCTGGATATCCTGCGCGACATTCGTGAACGTACCGAACTGCCGCTGGCGGCGTATCAGGTGAGTGGCGAATACGCGATGATCAAATTTGCCGCGCAGGCCGGTGCTATTGATGAGCGCAATGTGGTGCTTGAAAGCCTCGGTGCGATTAAACGCGCCGGTGCGGACCTGATTTTCAGCTATTTCGCCCTTGATCTCGCAGAACAAAAAGTGCTCTGATCCCCTCCTCATAAAGAGCGTGGTTGCTATGCCACGCTCTTCTTCTTCGCCGTAAGGCAAACACCAGAACCTGGCTTCAGCTAAAACAATAAAGGTCTCTGAGATGAAAGCACCTGAAATCCCTGCCGACGAGGCACAACGTTTATCGCAGTTGCGTGCGCTGAACATAATGAACACGCCAGCGGAGGAGCGGTTTGATCGTTTAACCCGCCTGGCGCGCCGCCTGTATGACGTTCCTATCGCGTTAGTCAGCCTGCTGGAAGCTGACCATCAGTGGTTTAAATCCGCTCAGGGCTATGAACCTAAAGGATCGCCCCGCAACATCTCATTTTGCGGCCACGCCATTCTTCAGGATGAGATCATGATCGTTGAAGATGCGCAAAAAGATGCGCGTTTTTATGATAATCCGCTGGTAACCGGTGAGCCGCACATTCGCTTTTATGCCGGCTGTCCCCTGCGTGCGCCGGGCGGTGCCAAAATGGGCACGCTCTGTATTATTGGCCGTGAACCGCGCCAGTTTAATGAAGAGGATCAGGCCACGATGCGTGACCTGGCCGCGATGGCTGAAGCGGAACTGGTCGCCTTTCAGACCGCCACCTGTGATGAGCTGACCCAGATTACCAATCGCCGCGGCTTTATGACGCTGGGGCAGATGGTGCTGAATGAGTGCCGGATGAAAAACCGGCCCGCCTGCCTGACCTTTCTCGATCTCGACAAATTTAAGCAGATTAACGACTCGCTGGGCCACCGTGAAGGCGACCGCGCGCTGATGGACTTTGCCGATGCGATGAAGGTGGTGTTTAAGCACTCCGATCTGTTTGCCCGTCTGGGCGGCGATGAGTTCGTGGTGCTGTTCAACGGCCTGCAGCAGGAGCAGAGCGAAGCATTGCTCGCGCAGTTTGACCGTTATCTGCAACAGCAGTCAGTCAGTCTGAATCGTCGTTATCGTCTGCAATTCTCGTCTGGCGTGGTGGAGTTTGACGCGGCGCATCCACAGTCGCTGGAGCAGTTGCTGCACGACAGCGATGAGCAGATGTACCTCAGGAAGAAGCAGAAACGCGTAGCGGTTTGAGATCAGGTGCCGCAGCACCTGACCCTTCAGGGCCGGCCCAGATCGTTGAGCAGCGCCTGGTTAAACTTTGCCGGTTCTTCCATTTGCGGCGCGTGTCCCATACCGGGAAATTCAATTAAGCGCGCGCCCGGAATACGTTCTGCGGTCTCTTTCCCCAGCACCGCATAATTCCCCAGCCGGGCTTTCACGTCTGCAGAAGCGATATCACTGCCGATGGCTGTGGTGTCTGAGGTGCCGATCATCAGCGTGGTGGGCACGTTCAGAGCGCCAAATTCATACAATACCGGCTGCGTGAAAATCATGTCGTAGATAAGCGCGGAGTTCCACGCCACTTTCTGATGTCCCGGCCCGCTGTTGAGCCCGGCCAGCATATCGACCCACTTGTCATAGTCAGGTTTCCAGCGCCCGACATAGTAGGTCTGCTGCTCATACTTCTTAATGCCCTCCGCGCTGAGTTTCAGTTCGCGCTGATACCACTGATCCACCGAACGCCACGGTGCGCCTTTGGCTTTCCAGTCCTCCAGCCCAATCGGGTTGACCAGCACCAGCTTCTGCGTCTGTTCCGGGTACATCAGCGCATAACGCGTTGCCAGCATTCCGCCCGTGGAGTGACCGATAATCACTGCCTTCTCTACACCCAGCCGGGCGAGCAGCTGATGGGTGTTATCTGCCAGCTGCTGAAAGCTGTACTGGTAACTGGCTGGCTTGGTCGAGCTGCAGAAGCCAATCTGGTCGGGCGCGATAACGCGATATCCCTGCTGAGTCAGCGCGCGAATGGTCTCTTCCCACGTTGCGCCACAGAAGTTTTTACCGTGCATCAGCACCACGGTTTCGCCGTTGGCACGCTGCGCCGGTTTCACATCCATATAGCCCATACTCAGCGGTTGCTGCTGGGACTGAAAATCGAAATGCTGCAGAGGATAGGGGTAATGAAATCCTTCCAGCTGTTCGCCATACACACCAGCGGCACTGGCAGGTGCATGCGCAAATAAAGCCAGCGAGGTGAGCAAAGCGGCAAGCGGTTTTTTCAACACGTATGTCGGGCTCATCCAGGGTTCTCCAGGTTAAAGGTAAGTCGTAAGCCTGGCATGTCGCGGCAGAAAATCTATTGATGGTCCGTGCTATGACGTTGATGTCATCGACGCTGGCTGCGTTAGCTGCGAGGCCGAAAGCCAAATCATATGCTCGCGTTTATTGTTATTCGCCCAGGATCGAGTATCCCTCGCCTGTAATTACCAACAAACCAATTACAATTCATGCTTTTTATTAATAACTGCTGTTCATATGAATCTCTTCAGAGATAACGATTCAAATACTGAAAGAACTTTACGCAAAGAATAAGCACATTAAGATAAATAATTCATAATTCCTCTTAATTAAACAGGGGAGAACAGCCATGAAAGAAAACAGATATAACGAAAGCGTGATCGTCTCAATTACTGAGTGGATTAATAATAATCTCGACCAGCGTTTAAGCGTGGATGATATTGCAGAAAAAGCCGGGTATTCGAAATGGTATTTACAGAAACTCTTTGCCCGTTATCATAATGAAACACTGGCGCGCTATATTCGTAAGAAAAAACTTAACGCCAGTGTGAATGATTTAAAAAACAGCCGCACGCCAATCATCAGCCTGGCACTGAAATACCATTTTGAAAGCCAGCAATCTTTTACCCGCTCGTTTAAGCAGATTATGGGCTGCACGCCAAGCGCCTGCCGTAAACGTCTGATGAGTGAAGAAGCGAAGCAGCAGATGGCCGACGTTGACGACCCCTGCGCGCTGTGCAGCTACGTACGGCCAGGAAGCATAAAGCAGAGCTGTGGCGTAACAGTCCGGCCTGTTACGCGCTCAGCGCGCGGCTATGCGCAGGCAGATGCTTTCTGCGATATCAGTTAATCAGGATTCATCCGGCTGATAATATTGCACACCAATCTTAATACGCTCACGTCCCTGGGTGACGCGATGACGATTGGTGTCGCGCAGTGAATAGACGCAGCCGCAATATTCCTGCTGATAGAAACTTTCGCGCTTACTGATTTCAATCATGCGCGCCGATCCGCCACCTTTACGCCAGTTAAAATCCCAGTACATCAGATCCGGATACGCCGCCGCTGCACGGACACCACAGCTATTAATCTGCTTCATATCTTTCCAGCGTGAAATACCCAGACAACTGGTCATTACCGGGAATCCGTTCTCATGGGCATAGAGTGCCGTGCGCTCAAAGCGCATATCGAAGCACATGGTGCAGCGTTCACCCCGTTCCGGTGACCACTCCAGCCCGCGCGCCCGCTCAAACCAGTTATCCCGGTCATAGTCAGCATCGACAAACGGCACGCCAAATTTCTCGGCAAAACGAATATTCTCCTCTTTGCGCAGCTCATACTCTTTGAGCGGATGAATATTCGGGTTGTAGAAATAGATGGTGTATTCAATGCCGGAGGCCAGCATCGCTTCCATCACTTCCCCCGAACAGGGTGCGCAGCAGGAGTGCAGTAAAACTTTTTTATGACCGCCCGGCAAGGGTAGCGGCTGACGCTGGAAAGGTTCAGACATAAGCACCTTCAATCAATAGCAGAAAGGCGGAAGTGTAATGCCGCAGGCGGTCAGTTGCAAAATCTGACCTGATGCAGGCTGCTTTGCGTATTCGTGCCCTGCTGCGGTTTCCCGTTTCTGCATCAACCTGCTGATCTCTGATGCTTTCTTTTCGCAGCCATGTTGTGCGCCCCCAGCGATAAGCTGAAGTGTGATCGGACCCACATTGATATCGACTATGTTTACATAACATTAACAATATTGACACTGAATCACTGCAAGGAGACTCGCATGGCCGCGGCTAAAAAATCAGGAAATCATCAGAACCGTTTTACCTGGTTCGTCTGTTTTATGGCGGCGCTGTCCGGCCTGCTGTTTGGTCTGGATATCGGCGTCATCGCGGGGGCCTTGCCGTTCCTGGCGAAGGATTTGCAGATTACCAACCATCAGCAGGAGTGGGTGGTGAGTTCGATGATGTTTGGTGCGGCGCTGGGTGCGCTGGCGGCGGGCTGGATGTCCTCAAAGCTGGGACGTAAGAAAAGTATGCTGGCGGGCGCGACGCTATTCGTCATTGGTTCGCTCTGGTCCGCCTTTTCACCCGATGTAGAGTCGCTGGTCTGTGCCCGTGTGATGCTGGGGCTGGCGGTAGGCATCGCCTCTTACACCGCGCCGCTCTATCTGGCGGAGATTGCGCCGGAACGTATTCGTGGCTCAATGATTTCGATGTATCAGCTGATGCTGACTACCGGCATCGTGGTCGCTTATCTCTCCGACACCGCGTTCAGCTACAGTGGCAACTGGCGCGCAATGCTCGGCGTTATCGCTATTCCGGCAGTAATCCTGTTTATCGGCGTGCTGTTTTTGCCCAACAGCCCGCGCTGGCTGGCGGCGCACGGACGTTTTAACGAGGCACAGCGCGTGCTGGATCGGCTGCGTAACAGCAGCGAACAGGCGCGGGAGGAGCTGGAAGAGATCCGTGAAAGTCTGCAGGTGAAACAGCGCGGCTGGTCGCTGTTCCGCTCTAATGGCAATTTTCGCCGCGCGGTGTGGCTGGGGATGCTGCTACAGGTGATGCAGCAGTTTACCGGGATGAATGTGGTGATGTATTACGCCCCTAAAATCTTCAATATTGCCGGTTTCTCCAGCACCAGTGAGCAGATGTGGGGCACGGTGATTGTCGGGCTGGTCAACATGCTGGCCACGCTGATTGCCATCTTTTTTGTCGATCGCTGGGGTCGCAAGCCGATGCTGACCACCAGTTTTCTGGTGATGGCGGTGGGCATGGGCGTGCTGGGCACGCTGCTGCACATCGGCGTCGAAACGGATTTCCGCAAATACTTTGCAGTCGCGATGCTGCTGATGTTTATCGTTGGTTTTGCGATGGCGGCCGGGCCGGTGATCTGGCTACTCTGTTCAGAGATTCAGCCGCTGAAAGGGCGTGACTTCGGCATTACTGCTTCCACCACCACCAACTGGGTCGGCAACATGATTGTGGGTGCGACCTTCCTGACGATGCTGGATCAGTTGGGGAACGCCAACACCTTCTGGTTCTACGGTGCACTCAATCTGGTGTTTATCGTGCTGACCATGATGCTGGTACCTGAGACCAAACATGTGACGCTGGAGCATATTGAACGCAACCTGATGAAGGGTAAGGCACTGCGGGACATCGGGGCGTAACCGCCCCGTTTCAGCTTACCACTGCAGCTGCTGGCCGGCGTAATCGACGTAGTGATGGCCCCCGCGTCCGCCCCACTGGGTTAACTGCCGAACGATACCGGCCGCACTCTCTTCTGCCGTCAGCGGCGCACTCTCGCCGCCCATATCTGTTTTTACCCAGCCGGGATGCAGCGTCAGCAGCGTCCCGTTCTGTGCTTCAACTGCGGGGGTCAGCGTGCGGCTCAGCATATTCAGTGCAGCTTTGCTGGCCGAGTAAATCGGCATCTGCGCGTCCGGATTTTCATTCAGGCTGCCGAGCTGGGATGAGGTCAGCGCCAGTACGCCCTCCGGCTTCAGCAGCGGCAGCAGAATCTCTGCGCTGCGAACCGGTGCTATCGCATTAGTCAGGAACAGCTGCGCCAGCTCCTGATCGTTACTCTGCGACACCTTCTGGTGCGAAGGCCCGGAAATCCCGGCATTGATCAGAATCGCATCGAACGATTTGCCACTGAGCTGGCCGGCAAGCTGTTGAACCGCCGATGCGTCGGTCATATCGAGCGCCTGCCAGTCGATACCTGGCTTGTTGCCCTGCTCCGGAACGCCGCTGCGATGGGTGGCCGTGACCTGCCAGCCCTCACCGGCAAACGCCTGCACGACCGCCAGACCGATACCGCGTGATGCACCAATAATCAGAACTTCTTTTTGCTGCGCCATATTCACTCCTCGTTAATTGTCTCGCTACAAGCTTAACGGTATTTCCGTCCGGACAGCGGCCCGCTGTGCTTTTTAACCTGACGACCGCACTGAGGGTAAAAGCTCATGGCGCAATGCCATTGATGGTTTTCCATCATTAAATCGCTTTATCTTTTACTTTTAACCGGTTAGAAGAGATAAACAGTCTGGCAGGCAGCAGCTAAGCCCCGTTTACGCGTGGAGTCTGAATGAAAAAGCTCACCTTAGAGGTGGTGGCAAAAATGGCGGGCGTCGGGATTGCGACGGTCGACCGGGTGCTGAATGAGCGCGGCGGCGTCTCGCTGGAGACCAGCCGCAAAGTCCTGAAAGCCGCGCGCGAAGCGGGACTCCGGCGTCTGCTGCCAGAGGAGTATCAGCATCCCTGGCAAATCGAAGTCTTCCTCAGCAATAACGGCTCATCCTTTTTTCAGCAGCTCACCACCTGTTTCAGCGAGATCGCCAGTCAGCTTGGCTATCGCCGCCTGAAGCTGCACAAAACGCTGGTGGCCGAAGCGCAGCCTGAGCAGCTGGCGCAAAGCATTATCGCCTGCAGCAGTAACCGTGACGGCATCATTGTGTTTGCGCACGACTCGCCACCTGTCTATCGCGCCCTGGCGCTGTGCCGCAGCCGCAATGTGCCGGTGATCACCATCGTCACCGATCTGCCCGACGCTGACCGCCTGTGTCATGTTGGCATCGACCAGTATCAGGCAGGCCGCACCGCAGGCCTGCTGATGAGTAAAACCCTGAACCAGCCCGGCGATATTCTGATGGTCAGCGGCCGCTTTGATTATCGCGCCCACCGTCAGCGTATCGCTGGCTTCCGTGAAGCCATGGAGCAGCGTGCGCCACTGCGTCATCTGCGTGAGGTGCTGTCGGGTCAGGATCAGCGGGAAACCATCCGCAGTGAGCTGGCCCGCCATCTGCGTCCGTCGCAGGCAGTTGCAGGGGTCTATAACACCGGCATGGGAAATAGTGATGTCAGCGACACCCTGCGCGCCCACCAGTTGCTGGGTAAATGCACCTACATCACCCATGAGCTTTATGATGTCACCCGCCAGCTACTGCTGAACGATGAAGTGGCCTTTACCCTGGATCAGCATGCCCAGCAGCATGCCCGTTTAGCGATTGATCTGATGCTGAGTTATCTCGAAACCGGCTATCAGCCGGATGTGTATCAGGCGGGCAAAGTGGCGTTTCGGCTGTTTACGGCGGAAAATATGGTGTGAGGTGGGATTGGTTTCCCCTGATGAAGTCACATCATCAGGGGAAACCGATCGGGCTTTTTAATCCTGCGCGTCCCGGCTTTCATTATCCGGGCTGTCATCGTCATCATTCCCCTGACTCTTCTCCACTTCCTGCGGATGTCCCATCGAAAGCGCCGTGGCACTGGCCGGATCAAACAGTGACAGACTCTCAATCTGGTCCACCATGATCACTTTTCGGAACGACATCGCATCTTTGGGCTTCGAGTCGAGCGTAATCTCGTGCTCGGCGTACCATTTGCTATAGTTATGCTCTACCGCCAGCTTCAGCGTCTTACTGTCGCGATAGCCACTCAGCATCGGGATCAGCACGATGTTTTTGGTGCTTTCATATTCGAAGGTCGAGGCATGAACCATGCCGATGTAGATGCGGCGCGACTTCAGCGTAATCCACGCCAGTTCGCCCTCTTCCATGCACTGAAACAGCAGTTGCTCCACGCCATTAGAGCGTGACAGTCGCTGATAGAGGTCTTTACGACCGGAGACATTCAGTCTTGCGCTGCCTGCCCAGTTTGAGCGATAGAGACAGAGCAGAATGGCAAAGGCGAGCATGATCACCACCGGAGCCTGGATGCCCAGGAAGCTCCAGTTCATAAACTCCACCTGCCACTTCAGATGAACGCCGGGGATCATCTGGACAGCGTTGGCAATGCCGGAGATACAGAGCAGCAGTAACCAGACGATACCGGTCGCAAAGACACCCTGGAGCACAAAAATACAGCCGTAAAGCGCGACCAGGAAATAGACATCCCAGCCCGACGAACGACGGATTTTAAAGCGGCTATTCAAATCACGGCTGGTGTACCAGTAACCACTGACCATCAACACCATAAATATTGCGGTACCCACCTCACACTCCCTTTAACATATTCACGTGGCGGGCGAAATCTTCCTGGACTTCCTCGCTCAGCGTGTTGACCGCGATATTGCCGTTTTCATCAATAATGATGCGCTCACCTTCTGCGATCGAGTCGTTGATATCCTGACGGGTCATGATCTGCAGGAACTTCTCGGGACTGGCGAAGACCGACTTAACAAATTTAAACATAGCGATCCCATTGTTGGCCTGAAAGTTGAAGTATGTGATGGAATCCACACTCTCGCCTGTTTAATTTCAGGTGAAATTTCTTAAAATCAATTAATTAGCGAAGCGGTATCTATCCAGCTTGAGCTGCTTTTCGCTGAAATCTTCAACGTAACCAGCAGCCTGCCGTAGCAGCATTGTATTTTTACCCGTCTGGTGTGCGACAACGTTAAAGCGCCTCTCCGCCGGAAAGCGCTAAGCTCAATGGTTAGCCCTTTTCTGTCACCCTGTCTGAAACGCATCGAGGAAGGTTTGCATGAAATTACGAAAACTGGGCCGTACCGGTCAGCGCGTCTCTGAAATTGGCTTTGGCGCATGGGCCATTGGCGGAACCTGGGGAGAAGTGAGCATAGAGGATGCCAAAGCCGCGCTGAACGCCGCGCTGGATGCGGGCATCACCTTTATTGATACCGCCGATGTCTATGGCGATGGCCGTTCCGAAAAGATTATCGCAGAGGTACTGAATCAGCGCGGCGGAGAACGCCCGTTTGTCGCCACCAAGCTGGGGCGTCGCCTTTCACCGCACGTGGCAGAAGGCTACAACGCCGAAAACCTCAACGCCTTTATCGATCGTTCACGGGAAAATCTGCAGACTGAGACGCTGGATTTGGTGCAGCTGCACTGCCCGCCGACCGAGGTCTATTACAACCCGGATGTGTTTGCGGTGATGGATGAGATGGTGGCGGCCGGTAAAATCCGTCACTACGGCGTTTCCGTTGAGAAAGTCGAAGAAGGCCTGAAGGCACTGGAATTTCCCAACGTCTCGTCGATTCAGCTGATCTACAACATTTTCCGCCAGCGTCCGGCAGAACTGTTGCTGCGTGAGGCGAAACGCCGGGATGTGGCGATTATCGCCCGCGTACCGCTGGCGTCAGGCCTGTTGACCGGCAAAATGCGTGCCGACAGCGTGTTTGCCGCTGACGACCATCGCACCTTTAACCGTAATGGTGAAGCGTTTGATAAGGGCGAGACTTTCTCCGGCGTGCCGTATGAGGTGGCGCTGGAAGCGGTTGAGGAGATTCGCCGCTTTGTGACGGGCGACACCACCATGGCGATGTTTGCGCTGCGCTGGATCCTGATGAACGAAGATGTCAGCGTGGTGATCCCTGGCGCAAAAAACCGTGAACAGGCTGAAGCCAATGCCCGCGCCAGTGATATCGATGCGCTCTCTGAGGAGACGATGGCGGCGCTGAAGCAGATCTATCAGGAGAAGATCGCGCCTCACGTGCATCAGCGCTGGTAAACGCGCGTTACAACGCCTGGGCACAGGCCCAGGCAGAACTCCACGCCCACTGGAAGTTATAGCCACCCAGCCAGCCGGTGACATCGGCTACTTCGCCAATAAAGTAAAGCCCCGGCACTGCACGCGCCTCCATCGTTTTCGAGGAGAGCTGCGTCGTATCCACGCCACCCAGCGTCACTTCGGCCGTACGATAGCCCTCTGTGCCGTTTGGCTGGATGCGCCAGGCGTGCAGCGTCTGCGCCAGTTCGGTTTGCTGTCTGCTGTTGAGCTGCTTCAGGGTGATATCCGGCACCACCTTCAGCCCCTGTAAGACTTCCACCAGACGCTTCGGCAGAATTTTCGCCAGGCTGTTCTTCAGGCTGAGATTCGGGTGTGCTTCACGCTGCGCCGTCAGAAACGCCTCAAGCGGCGTGGCGGGCGACAGATCGATAGTGACGAATTCTCCGGGTAGCCAGTAGCTGGAGATTTGCAGCACCGCCGGGCCGGAGAGGCCGCGGTGGGTAAAGAGCATCGCCTCTTTGAAGCGGGTACCATCCTGCGCGTCAATCGTGGTTTCCAGCGCGACGCCTGACAGCGTCTGCAGCTGCTCCAGCAGCGGCTTGTGCAGGGTAAAGGGCACCAGCGCCGCGCGCGTCGGAAAGACGCTCAGGCCAAACTGCTCTGCAATTTTGTAGCCGAATGGCGAAGCGCCCAGGCCTGGCATCGACAGACCGCCGCTGGCGATGACCAGCTTCTCCGCCTGAACCGTACTGCCGTTGAGCTGCAGGGTGTAGCCGCTTTCATCGCGCGCCACGCTGAGCACTTCACTGCGCAGCCGCAGGGTGACATTGCCCTTGTCACACTCGACCAGCAGCAGATCGACAATCTGCTGAGCCGAGTCATCACAGAAGAGCTGACCCAGGGTTTTCTCATGCCAGGCAATCCCGTGACGATTGACCAGATCCATAAAATCCCACTGGGTATAACGCGCCAGCGCCGATTTACAGAAGTGAGGATTGTGCGACAGATAGGCCGCTGGTTCGGTATAGAGATTGGTGAAGTTGCAGCGGCCACCGCCAGACATCAGAATCTTGCGTCCCGGCTTTTTGCCGTTATCCAGCAGTAACACCCGGCGACCTCGCTGTCCGGCCTGGGCGGCACAGAACAGCCCGGCGGCGCCGGCACCAATGATGATAACGTCAAACTGTTCCACTGCGGTTCACTCACTTAACTGGAAAGGCGCAGATTGTAGTGATCTGCTCATCGAGACGCCAGCGTCAAAAAATTGCCGTAAATGTGTCATATTGTATCTGCTTAATATCTAACCCTTTTTAGCTGAGTTACCCTTCAGCTTTACGACGAAAGGTCAAATTAACGCTATATTTTCCTTTCCCATACAGCACGTTGTCGCGGATAATGCGCCGCGTTCATGTCCTCCAAAAATGGCGTAACGTTTATGCTACATCTGTTTGCTGGTCTAGACCTCAGTACTAGCCTGTTATTGGTTCTTGCCCTGCTGTTTGTATTGTTTTACGAAGCGATCAACGGTTTCCACGACACGGCCAACGCAGTTGCGACGGTCATCTATACGCGTGCCATGCGTGCCCAGCTTGCTGTGGTGATGGCGGGTGTATTCAACTTCCTTGGCGTGCTACTCGGTGGATTGAGTGTCGCTTACGCTATTGTTCATATGCTTCCCACCGATCTGTTGTTAAATGTTGGATCGGCTCACGGTCTCGCCATGGTGTTTTCTATGCTGCTGGCGGCGATTATCTGGAACCTCGGCACCTGGTATCTCGGTCTGCCGGCCTCCAGCTCCCATACGCTGATCGGCGCCATTATCGGTATCGGTCTGACCAACGCCCTGATGAGCGGAACCTCGGTGGTTGATGCACTCAACATCCCGAAAGTCCTGAACATCTTCCTTTCTCTGATTCTGTCGCCGATCGTTGGCCTGGTGATCGCAGGCGGCTTAATCTTCATTCTGCGTCGCTACTGGAGCAATACCAAAAAACGTGCGCGTATTCATATGACGCCTGCTGACCGCGAGAAGATCGACGGCAAGAAAAAGCCGCCGTTCTGGACCCGTATTGCCTTGATTGTTTCGGCCATTGGCGTGAGCTATTCGCACGGCGCGAATGACGGTCAGAAAGGCATCGGCCTGATCATGCTGGTCCTGATTGGTGTGGCTCCGGCCGGTTTCGTGGTGAATATGAATGCCTCCGGTTATGACATCACGCGTACCCGCGATGCGGTCAATCACCTGGAGCAGTATTACCAGCAGCATAACGCCTCGCTGACCCACATCATCCAGATGGCACCGCCTAAGCTGCCAACGCCGGAAGAAGTGCCAGCGACCAGTCCGCAGGAGTTCCACTGTGACAGCGCGCGCGCACTGCAGGCCGTTCAGCGTGCTCAGGTGTTACTGAATAATCTGCAGAGCTACGACCAGCTGACGGTTGATCAGCGCGGTCAGATGCGTCGTCTGCTGCTGTGTATCTCAGATACCGCCGATAAAGCGGCCCGTCTGGAAGAGACCTCACCAGATGACAAGCGCTTCCTCAATAAGCTGAAAAGCGATCTGCTTGGCACCATCGAGTATGCGCCGATCTGGATTATTGTGGCCGTCGCGCTGGCGCTGGGCATTGGCACCATGATTGGCTGGCGTCGTGTTGCCACCACCATTGGTGAGAAGATTGGTAAAAAAGGCATGACCTATGCACAGGGCATGTCAGCACAGGTAACAGCAGCGCTGTCGATTGGCGTCGCCAGCTATACCGGCATGCCCGTCTCCACAACGCACATCCTCTCTTCATCGGTAGCCGGTACTATGCTGGTTGACGGTGGCGGACTGCAGAGTCGGACCATCAAGAATATCGCCATGGCGTGGATCTTCACCCTGCCGGTCTGTATTCTGCTGTCAGGTTCGCTCTACTGGATTGCCTTAAAACTGGTGTGATGCCAGCTAAAAAAGGGCGACGCAAGTCGCCCTTTTTTAATGCCAGATCGCCAGCGCCACCAGACTGATCACTACCAGTCCGCACAGCGCACTGGTCAGAAGAAACTGCCCCCGCACCCGCTCGCATCGCCGGATAAACTCATCGTCATGATGATCAAGATAGCGCTTTGCCCAGATATAGGTGACCAGCCGTACCTGCTTGCTCGGCTGACCGTGAGAGGTGAAGAATCCCGCCCCATCGACATACTGATACAGCAGCGGATCACAACCCCGTAATACCGCCAGCAGCGCACGCAGCGATGAAAAATAGCGCGCCATATTCACGATACATACCACACAAAGAGCCCAAAAAAGCGCAATAGTGCTGATCATATTCTCCCCCTCCCGGCTGGCATCGCAGCAACAGAACCAGCGTCAGACACCGTATCCGCCTGCAGAAAAAACCAGCCACTGAATCACCGGACTGCGAAAATTTTCGACCCCCTGAGCGGCTGCGAACCGGACCGCCTTTTTTCAGTGTAGGAGAGTTCTTTACATTTTTTCCAACGATGATTTTCGTTCAGCGCGAGTAAATCTGGCATAGCCTTGATCTTATTCATAAGCCAGACGGCAACAGCAGCATTTGCAGTGAGAGAAGGCTATACTCAGAACATAACAACATCATCACCTGCAACGCAGGTAGACACTTTGGTGGCGCTCATCGCCCGCTCGCGCAAAGGATTTCGCTAAGCTGTGACGCGGCAGGAACACCGGATGCCATCCTTAATCTCGTGAAAGGAGTTTTATCATGGCTTATAAACACATCCTGATTGCAGTAGACCTTTCTCCCGAAAGTCAGTTGCTGGTGGATAAGGCCGTCTCGCTGGCTCGTCCGTACGATGCCAGAATTTCCCTGATTCATGTTGATGTAAATTACTCCGACCTTTACACCGGCCTGATTGATGTCAACTTAGGGGATATGCAGAAGCGCATCTCTGAAGAAACGCATGCGGCACTGAAAGGATTATCAGATGCTGCGGGCTATCCGATCAGTGAGACGCTGAGCGGCAGTGGCGACCTCGGCCAGGTGCTGGTTGATGCGATCAAAAAATATGACGTTGATTTGGTGGTGTGTGGTCATCACCAGGATTTCTGGAGCAAGCTGATGTCTTCAGCCCGTCAGTTGATCAACACCGTGCACATCGACATGCTGATTGTGCCGCTGCGCGATGAAGATGAAGAGTAACCGCTGTTATTAAAGCCGGTGTAAGCCGGCTTTTTATCGGGATGAATATATTTACGCTTTATTCTGGCCCGCGATTTAAGTTCCTGATTCCCGGGCAACGCCATCGGAATCTATTTTTATTTATAAACCTATCCTCCAGGCTGTCTTTACACAAAACTAAATATCCGCTGCTTTATCATTTCTGATCTCCGTTTATATTACTTCCCTTTAGCGCTGTAATTACCGTCCCATACATAATTTCAAAGCCATTGTTACATTGCTCATTCATCCAGTCGCTAATGATAGAAATTTTATTGATAGCAAAGGGTAATTTATCAAAATCTTACTATAGGAAAAGGTTAATTTATCCGTTATCTTTCGCTCGCTTATCTGCTGCGCAGGCAACGGATAAAGCAGAATAATGATCCCCATTATTTTAAAAAACCAATAAGGATATTAAAAATGAGAGAAATCAACCAGACAGAAATTGCTGCAGTTAGCGGCGCGGGCCTGACTGAATTTCTGGGTGAGGTTAATACCGCACTGACTGAAGTGTCCGGCTTATTTGACACCACCGTCGCATCAATCAAGGAAAGCACTGATCTGGGCCAGACTCTGGGCCTGACCTACAAGGCCATTGGCCTGAACTTCGCCAAAAGCTTCCTGAATGCATTTTCAGGCTTCCTGACTAAATTAGCCGCCTGACCGAATCAGTAGCACCGTATTAACGCGACAACGCGCATGCGGATAATTAAAGCCTGCCTGATAATAAGTTTCAGACAGGCTTTTTATTGAGCGCAATATGATAAACCGTTCGCTTTAAGAGTACATATGCGTTCATAACCGGCAGAGAAATTATCATGACCTGAAGTGACTGCTTCAGCTTGATAATTACCTAACGCGTACTGACCAGCGGCGGATAAATATCAAAGCGATGGCTTTTGGTTACCACAGCCGCCTGCGTCACGACACCCGCCAGCGGCGGTGCATAGTCTGGCCGTTTGACCACGATACGTTTCTTCGCCAGCCATCGGGCCGGTTCCAGTAGCGCATCCGCATCTTCATCCGGACCGACCAGCGACTGAAAGACCCGCATCTCTTTTTTCACCAGCGCACTTTTCTGGCGATGGGGATACATCGGGTCAAGATAGACCACATCCGGCTGCGGCGTAATCTCGCCCAGCGCCTGTGCACTGGCTGCATGAATCAGCGTCAGGCGTTCGCGCAGCCAGGGGCCAATTTCCGCATCCTGATAACCGCGCTGCAGGCCATCTTCCAGCAGTGCAGCCACGACCGGATGGCGCTCCAGCATCCGCACCCGGCAGCCGAGTGCGGCCAGCACAAACGCATCACGCCCCAGTCCGGCCGTCGCATCGACCACATCCGGCAGATAGCCACCTTTAATGCCGACCGCTTTGGCGACAGCTTCGCCACGTCCACCGCCGAAGCGACGGCGATGCGCCATTGCTCCGGTGACGAAATCAACAAAAATACCACCCAGCTTTGGCTCATCACGCTTGCGCAGCTCAAGGTGCGTCGGCGTCTGCACCAGTGCCAGCAGCGCGTCTTCGTCGTGCTCCAGCTGCCAGCGCTGCGCTAAACGTGATAAGGCGCCGTCTCCGGCGCCTGATTCATCGAGCAAACAGATTTTCACGAACCGACTTATCCCTGAATGCCGTAATGTTCCAGCATCGCATCAAGCTGCGGCTCACGGCCACGGAAGCGTTTGAACAGCTCCATCGGCTCCTCAGAACCGCCACGTGTCAGGATGTTATCCAGGAACGACTGACCGGTTTCACGGTTGAAGATGCCCTCTTCTTCAAAGCGGGAGTAAGCATCTGCCGCCAGCACATCTGCCCACAGATAACTGTAGTAACCCGCCGCATAGCCACCGGCAAAGATATGACTGAAAGCGTGTGGGAAACGGCCCCACTCCGGACTCGGAACAACCGCTACGCGGCTTTTCACTTCGCGCAGGGTTTCCAGAATCTGCGCGCCTTTCTCCGGATTAAACTCGGTATGCAGACGGAAATCGAACAGGCCGAACTCCAGCTGACGCAGGATAAACAGCGCGGCCTGGTAGTTCTTGGCGGCCAGCATTTTATCCAGCAACGCTTTCGGCAGCGGTTCACCGGTCTCAAAGTGACCCGAGATAAACGCCAGCGCATCCGGTTCCCAGCACCAGTTTTCCATGAACTGGCTTGGCAGTTCGACCGCATCCCACGGCACACCGCTGATACCGGAAACGCCAGGCGCTTCGATGCGGGTCAGCATGTGGTGCAGGCCGTGACCAAACTCATGGAACAGGGTAATCACTTCGTCATGGGTGAAGAGCGCAGGTTTGCCTTTCACCGGACGGTTAAAGTTACAGGTCAGGTAAGCAACGGGCTTCTGCAGGCTGCCATCGGCTTTACGCATCTGGCCCACGCAGTCATCCATCCAGGCACCACCACGTTTGTGCTCGCGGGCGTAGAGGTCGAGATAGAAGCTGCCGCGCAGTTCACCGGTTTCATCAAACAGATCGAAGAACTTCACGTCAGGATGATAAACCTCAACGTCGGTACGCTGCTTCGCAGTGATACCGTAAATGCGTTTCACCACTTCGAACAGACCGGCGACCGCGCGCGCTTCCGGGAAGTAAGGGCGCAACTGCTCATCGCTGATGGTGTAGAGATGCTGCTTCTGCTTTTCACCGTAATAAGTGAGATCCCAAGGATTCAGCTGCTCAACGCCATGCTCTTTCTGCGCGAAAGCGCGCAGCTGCTCCAGCTCTTTTTCACCCTGCGGACGCGCGCGTTCAGCCAGGTCATTAAGGAAGTCGATGACCTGAGAGGGGCTTTGCGCCATTTTGGTCGCCAGCGATTTATCCGCGTAGGAGTCGAAGCCCAGCAGCTGAGCCAGCTCGTGACGCAGCGCCAGCTCTTCCGCCATGATGGGGCCATTGTCCCATTTACCGGCGTTCGGTCCCTGATCGGAGGCGCGTGTCGCATAGGCGCGATACATCTCTTCGCGCAGCGCCGCGTTGTCGCAGTAGGTCATGACTGGCAGGTAGCTTGGAATATCCAGCGTCAGCAGCCAGCCTTCCTGCTCTTTAGCTTCAGCCTGGGCTTTTGCCGCCGCCAGTGCGCTTTCCGGCATACCGGCCAGCTCGCTTTCATCGGTGATCAGCTTGCTCCAGCCCATAGTGGCATCGAGCACGTTGTTGCTGTAAGCCGAACCCAGCTCAGAGAGGCGCGCGGCGATTTCACCATAGCGCTGCTGTTTATCTTTTGGCAGACCAATACCGGAGAGTTCGAAATCACGCAGGGCGTTATCAACCGCTTTCTTCTGCGCCAGATCCAGTGCCGCGTATTGATCGCCCTCTTTCAGGTTGCGATACGCCTGATACAGCCCTTCATGCTGACCGACCCAGGTGCTGTATTCGGAGAGCAGCGGCAGCGTCTGTTCATAAGCTTCACGCAGCTCCGGGCTGTTTTTTACCGAATTAAGATGGCTGACCGGGGAGAATATACGGCTCAGGCGATCGTCGGTTTCCGCCAGCGGCTGAACCAGGTTATCCCAGGTATAGGGCGCACCCTGCGCCACAACTTTTTCGACTTCTGCGCGGCATTGGCTCAGCACTTCCGTCACGGCAGGCACCACATGTTCAGGCTGGATGGCAGAAAAAGGGGGAAGCGTAAAAGATGTCAGTAGCGGATTGGTCATAGCGCAGTCCTTTATCGATGTATGGGGCGCAGCGGGTCGCGCAACGCAATCTAAGTAACATGCGGCTTAGTGTAGTGAAAATCAATGGGGGTCAGGATGAGGCGGGGAAGAAACACGCGAATGGCTACCCGAAAGCCCGCTGCTTTTAAACCATGACAGCGATTATGGCGGGCGCGTCGGGCAGCTTTCTGCGTTTGCATGCGTGTAACAGGATGCCGCGCCCTGTCATCCCGATTTGTTATCACGCTTCTGGCCCATCGCCAGGCCATCCCTGATATAATCGCGGATTCTCATGCTTTTCCTGCGTCGGTTGCTGTGCGTCGTTCTGTGGGTAATACGTGAGGTAATAATTGGTATAAATTGATTTTCCATCAATTAAAACCTTATACATTCAACAGGATAAACAATGCTGAGTTATCGCCATAGCTTCCATGCGGGCAACCACGCCGACGTGCTGAAGCATACCGTTCTGAGCCTGATCATCACGGCGCTGAAAGAGAAAGAGAAACCGTTTTTCTACCTGGATACCCATGCGGGTGCAGGTCGCTACCAGTTGAGCGGCGAGCACGCCGAGCGTACCGGTGAATATCTGGAAGGCATCTCGCGTATCTGGCAACAGCCCGATGCACCGGAACTGCTGCAACCCTATTTTGACGCGATCGGTGCGCTGAATCGTGGCCCCTCGCTGCGCTACTATCCGGGTTCCCCGCTGATTGCCCGTCATCTGCTGCGTGAAGATGACCGACTGCAACTCACCGAGCTGCACTCCAGCGACTATCCGCTGCTGCGCAATGAATTCAGCAAAGATAACCGCGCGCGCGTCGACCGTGCCGACGGTTATCAGCAGTTGAAATCGAAACTGCCACCGCCGTCGCGTCGCGGTCTGGTACTGATTGACCCGCCTTATGAGATGAAAAGCGACTACCAGGCGGTGGTGAAAGGCATTCAGGAAGGCCATAAACGGTTTGGCACCGGCGTCTTTGCGCTGTGGTATCCGGTGGTGTTGCGTCAGCAGATCAAACACATGCTGCGCGACCTGGAAGCAACCGGCATCCGCAATATCCTGCAGATCGAACTGGCCGCCCGTCCGGACAGCGATCAGCGCGGCATGACCGCCTCCGGCATGATCGTGATTAACCCGCCGTGGAAGCTGGCCCAGCAGATGAATACTCTGCTGCCATGGCTGCACAAAAAACTGGTTCCGGCTGGTACCGGTCACTTCGTGGTGAACCAGATCGTTCCTGAATAAAACGATTATGTGGATTCTGCTGGCAGGCGCACTGGGCGCGCTGCAACCCGCCCGGCGGCTGGCGCTACTGTTGTTAGCGCTCGCCGCGCTGCTGGGGTTTTATCACGACGTCCTGACGTGGCCGGTGCTGCCACTGCTGGCCGGGATTGCGGCACTGGTCGCGCTGCGCCGCTTTGACCCAATCCGTTCCCGGCAGCATATTCTGAGTGAAGCGTTGCTGATGCTGATGTCGCTGGGATTGTTCCTCCATCTTTTTCCGGGCTTTCACAATCCCCTCGTCGTCGATGAGGTAAAGGCAGGCGCACAGAGCCTGCCATTCAGTTTCTCCTTCAACTTCGATAAAGCGCTGATCCCCTTTGTACTGCTGGCCTGCCTGCCCACGCTGTTCCGCGCCCGCGCCTGTCCGCCACGTTATCCGTGGATCGCTGCGCTGGCATTAATCGCCGCCGTGCCGCTGCTGCTGGGTAGCGCCGTGCTGCTGGGCGGCCTGGCCGTGGAGCCTCATTTTCCGCCCTGGCTGCCCGTGTTTATGCTGGCGAACCTGTTCTTTGTCTCACTGACCGAAGAGGCGCTGTTCCGCGGCTATCTGCAACAGCGGCTGAGGGATGCGCTGGGCGGGATGCCCGCGCTGGTAATCAGCGCGCTGGTGTTCGGGCTGGCGCATGCAACCGGCGGCGTGCTGCTGGTGGTTTTCGCGACGCTGGCCGGGCTGCTTTATGGTCTGGCGTGGCACTGGAGCGGCCGCTTATGGCTGGCGACCGCCCTGCACTTCGCTCTGAATATTACCCATCTGCTGCTGTTTACCTATCCGGCTCTGCATCACTAAACCGTAAATACCGCCAGGTCCGAGGCCAGCTCGGTGCAGGGGAAAATGGTCTGGCACTCCGCCAGCAGGCGGCTCATGTCCTTTGCCAGATAGCGGGAGCTGAAATGGGTGGCGATCATCCGCTTTGCCCCGGCACGCTTTGCCACCTCCGCCGCCTGCAGGGTTGTGGAGTGCCCGCGCCCGTTGGCTTTCTCCATCATCACCGCCTCCAGCGTGGTTTCATGCACCATCAGGTCAACATCTGCCGCCAGTTGCAGCGCAACCTCCGTGGGTGCCGTATCGCCAAAGATGGCCAGCTTTTTGCCGGGTGTCGCCGGGCCAAGGTAGTCAGCCCCGTTGACCACCCGCCCATCCTCCAGCGTCACACATTCTCCCTGCTTCAGCTGCTGGAACCACGGTCCGCGGGGCACCCCTTCGGCTTTCAGCCGCCCGGCATCCAGCAGGCCGGGTTTGTCGTGCTGTTCAATGCGATAGCCATAGCACTCCACCGGATGGCTCAGCGGCCAGGCACTGATACGAAACTCACCGTCATCCAGCGTCCAGCCCGCCTCAATTTCAACGATGTTCAGCAGATAGTCGGTATAGGAGCCGCTGATCGACAGCGCCGTCTCAACAAAGGTCTTTAATCCTCTGGGCCCATAAACCGTCATCGGTGAGGTCAGTCCGGCCATAGACCGGCTGGTGAGTAAGCCCGGCAGCCCAAAAATATGATCGCCATGCAGATGGGTAATAAAAATCTTTTCCAGCTTGCCCGGTTTCAGGCTGGAGCGCATAAACTGTAACTGTGTGCCCTCGCCGCAGTCGAACAGCCAGGTTTCACCACTCAGCGCACGGGTAAAAGCAATGGAGGTCACGTTGCGTTGCAGACTGGGAGCACCGCCGCCGGTGCCAAGAAAAGTAAGGTGCATGGTATGCTTCCCTGTAAGCGAGTGAAAAAACAGAACCCTATTACAATCATAGGCGCAAACTTTGCGTCATTTCGACCCGCAGCGTTACACTCAACCCCAATTTTTTATGCAACCGGATGGATACTTCAATGACCCGACATTTCGACTATCTCGCCATTGGCGGCGGCAGCGGCGGCATCGCCTCGATTAACCGTGCGGCTATGTATGGCCAGAAATGCGCCCTGATTGAAGCAAAAGAGCTGGGTGGCACCTGCGTGAACGTAGGTTGCGTGCCGAAAAAAATCATGTGGCACGCCGCGCAAATCGCCGAAGCTATCCACCTCTACGGGCCGGATTATGGCTTCGACACCACCGTCAATCGCTTCGACTGGGCCACGCTGGTCAAAAACCGCAGCGCCTATATCGATCGCATCCACAGCTCTTATGACAACGTGCTGGGTAAAAACAAAGTAGAAGTGATCAAAGGCTTTGCCCGCTTTGTCGATGCGCACAGCGTTGAGGTCAACGGCGAGATTATTACGGCTAACCACATTCTGATCGCCACTGGCGGTCGCCCGGTTCATCCTTCTATTCCGGGTGCGGAGTACGGCATCGATTCTGACGGCTTTTTCGAGCTGGACGCGCTGCCTAAACGCACCGCGGTTGTCGGCGCGGGCTACATCGCGGTCGAACTGGCGGGCGTGGTGAATGCGCTGGGATCGGAAACCCACCTGTTCGTGCGTAAACACGCGCCGCTGCGCAGCTTCGACCCGCTGCTCACCGAGACGCTGGTCGAAGTGATGAACACTGAAGGCCCGGCGCTGCACACCGAAGCCATTCCTAAGGCTGTGATCAAAAACAGCGATGGCAGCCTGACGCTGCAGCTGGAAAATGGCAGCGACTATACTGTGGATTGCCTTGTCTGGGCGATTGGCCGTGAGCCTGAAACGGACAACCTCAATATTCAGGCTGCGGGCGTGGCGCTGAACGATAAAGGCTATATCAGCGTCGATAAATTCCAGAACACCAATGTGTCAGGCGTCTACGCTGTGGGCGACAACACCGGTGCGGTTGAGCTGACGCCGGTTGCGGTGGCCGCGGGCCGTCGTCTCTCTGAGCGTCTGTTTAACAACAAGCCGGACGAGCATCTGGATTACAGCAACGTGCCGACCGTGGTGTTCAGCCATCCGCCGATTGGCACCGTAGGATTGACCGAGCCGCAGGCGCGCGAACAGTATGGTGATGACCAGGTGAAGGTTTATAAATCGTCGTTTACCGCGATGTACACCGCGGTCACCCAGCATCGTCAGCCGTGCCGCATGAAGCTGGTCTGTGTGGGTGCCGATGAGAAGATCGTCGGCATTCACGGCATCGGATTCGGTATGGATGAGATGCTGCAGGGCTTCGCCGTGGCGCTGAAAATGGGCGCGACCAAGAAAGACTTCGATAACACCGTGGCGATCCACCCGACCGCAGCGGAAGAGTTTGTGACGATGCGTTAACCCGCACCGGGCTTCGGAAACAAAACAGGCGACTTAAGGTCGCCTGTTTTTTTATACCGCATTCACATCCGCTTTCTGACTGTGCAGTGCAGAACCGCGTCAGTGCAACTTAGCTTACGCGATCCAGCCAGCGTACATACGCCTGATCCCACAACGCCGCAGGCGTTCCCGCTTTACCAAGACCGAATCCATGTCCGCCTTTGCTGATCTGAATCAGCTCAACCGGCACGCGGTTACGGCGACAGGTGTCGCGCATCAGTTCGGTGTTAAACGGATTGGAGGTGTGATCGTCCTCGGCCTGCGCCAGAAACGTCGGCGGATATTGCCGGGTCACGAAGTTCTGCACTGACCAGTTCGCCTCATCCTGCGGCGTGGCATTTTTGCCGACCATCATCAGATGCGTGTTGGTGTGCTGATAAGGCGCTTCCAGGGTGATGACCGGATAGATCAGGCCGACGCTATCGACTTTCGGCACCACTTCATCCAGCGGATCGATGGCCGGATAAGATTCAAAGTCTGGCCGCGCCGCCGCCAGCCCCAGCAGATGTCCGCCTGCCGAGAAGCCCAGCACATGCACCTTACGCTCAAAAGAGCGCACCAGCCGGATGGCGCGCTGCGCATCCTGCAAGGGGGCCAGCCGCCCCGCCTGCCACTTCTCATGCGGTAACCGGTAGCTGAGCACATAAGCGGTATAGCCACTGGCGTTCAGCCAGCGCGCCACCGGCCAGGCTTCACGTCCCATGCCGATCCAGCGATAACCGCCGCCAGCGGCGATTAATACCGCTTCGCCATTGGGATTTTCCGGTTTAAAGCGCTGAATCGCCGGGCTGACGATATTTGACCAGGAACCGCTGCTGTTAATATGCAACTGGCCGGATGGGCCGCCGCCGCCGGGCGGATCGTCCGGCCAGAGGGGAATAATGTCATCACGGGCAAATAATTTGCCGGTGGTCATGGAGAGCCCGAGCGCTCCCGTGCCGAGAATAAAGCGTCGACGCGTAATCATAATGCCTGTTGTGTGATGCCAGAGTAATGAGCAAGCCATTGCGGCAGGCTACCGAAGAATGAACAGATGCAAGTCTGGTGCCATGGATGGCGATTATGTACGCAATGGCCCCTGAAAAGCCATAAAAAAACGCGCCCGTCAGGCGCGTTATTATCTTATCCGGCGGGCTTAATCTTCCTGCTGGAATTGTGCCATCACGGCCTGTTCACACTGCTGTTCGTTGACGCGCAGTTTGGCCCGCTCATCGTCGCCAAGTTGCAGCCAGGCACTGGCCACTTCACGCGCAGACTCTTCATCAAATTCCGGCTGATTCATCGCCGATGGTGACTGGCCGCCCGCCACGGTCGATTTCATTTGCTCGACATAGTGATCCGCCGTGGCGACTTTTTTCTCACCGCTGACAATGTGGCACAACTGGCTGGCATAGACATTCTGTTCAGTATCAGCGTCATCCGCTGCCAGCGCGCTGCCGGAGGCAAGGAGGCTTAGCAGCACTATCTGAGTCACTTTCATTTTTAACTCCTGTTCGTTCGGGTTAAACCTTGCGCTGAAGGGCTTCGAGGCGCTTCTGACGCCAGTTCAGCAGCGGCGTCACCGTGGTGCCGTGAACCACCACGCTGCAGACCACCAGCGTTAACGCTATATTCGTCATAATTTCCATCTGCGGGCCTTGCATACCGTGCGTCCAGGCATAGGCGATGTAGTTCAGGCTACCAATCCCCCGGATGCCCAGCCAGCCGATCAGCAGGCGCTGCCCCAGCGGCAGTCCGGCGCGCAGCGTCACCAGCCAGACGGCCAGCGGTCGTACTACGGCAAACAGCACCAGGCCAATCAGCACGCCGTAGATGTTCCAGTGCTGCGCCAGTGTGACGCCCAGCACCACCATCATGCCAGCCGCCAGTAAACGTTCAATAGTATCGCCAAAAGAGAGCGCGTCGCCTACTACAAACCCAATCGACTTCACCATATTGTTGTTGCCCTGATGCGCCAGGCGTATGTTGGGATTCACCAGCGCCTCAGAGGGCAACACGCGCTCATCGTCAGAGAGATCGTCCGGCTGATGGCGACGGAACACGCCCAGCTCGGCGCGGCGTAATCCCAGTCCTGCGGCAAAGGCGGCCAGGAAACCGGAGGCGCCCAGCCCTTCTACCAGTGAATAACTGAGGGCTATCAGCGCCAGCGCCAGAAAATCATTGGGTGCGACGTCGCCATTGGCATTGCGCAGTCGGGTCGCCAGCAGGCCGATCAACTGCCCTAGCACATAACCAATAGTCAAACCGCCGCCAATCGCCCAGAGCACCTCGACCGCCCCCCAGTGGGCCAGCATCGCACCATTCAGGCTCTCGCCATTGAACAGCAGCAGCGCCAGTATCAGCAGCGGCAGCGCGGAGCCATCGTTCATGCCCGCTTCGCTGGAGATCGCCACGCGCAGCGAATCATCATCCTGCGCATCGTTGACCGAGATTAAGCTCGCCAGCACCGGATCGGTCGGCGCCACTATCGCACCAAATGCCAGCGCAATCGGCCAGTCTAATCCCACCAGGAAATGCGCCAGCAGGGTCATCGCGGCGACGGTGAACAGCATGGCAGGAAACGCCAGTTTCAGCCCGGTTTGCCAGCAGTTATTCTGCAGTGGCAGACGCAGCTTAAGTCCGGTGATAAACAGCGAGGCCGCCATGGTGATTTCGGTGATATGGGCCACCGCTTCGGAATGGGTCACGATATCGACGTGGATGAGGTCAAATCCCCAGGGGCCGCAGAGAATGCCCGCAATCAGAAACAGACCAAATGAGGTAACTGGCCCCCGGTGAATCCAACCGGCAGCCAGCGACATCAGCAGCAAGAGGCCGCCCGTCGCTGCTGTCCAGGCTAAAAAGTTCATAACACTCCAGAATATTTCGGGTTTATGAATAAGCCTGGCACATTTTTTGACGGGCGCGATGTCAGTTTTTCAGGTGACGACTGGCGAAGCGAACCGCCAGCGCGGCGGCACCGGCCAGGGTGGCGAGCGCAACCACGCCATTCCAGCCCCAGTGCGCCAGCGCCAGACTCCCCACTGCCGCACCGGTAGCCATACCGATAAACACCACGGTAAACAGCAGCGCATTCAGGCGGCTGCGCGCTTCGGGTGCCAGGCCATAGACCAGTGTCTGATGCGCCACCAGCGTGGCCTGCACCCCTAAATCAAAGCCGATGGTGCAGAGGACAATCAGCGCCAGCTGCGCGGGCATGGGCAGCAGCGGCAGCAGAAACATCAGTGCAAAAGAGATCGTCACCAGCGCGGCACCGGCCTGCGTAACCCTTGCCGGACCAATGCGGTCAGCGAAACTGCCCGCCAGCGGGGCTGCCATGGCACCTGCTGCACCGGCTAAACCAAAGGCACCGGCCACCGCACTGTCCAGATGAAAGCGGTCGCTGAGCATTAACGCCAGCGTTGACCAGAAGGCGCTGAAGGCGACAGAAAGCAGACCCTGAGCCAGCGCAGCCCGGCGCAGCGTCTGATGGTGACGCCACAGATGCACCAGCGACAGCAACAGGCGCGGATAGCTCACCGAAGAGCCCGGCGCGAAGCGCGGCAACACCCGCCACAGCGTCAGCGTAATCAGCAGCACCGCCAGGGCGGCGATCATATACATGGTGCGCCAGCCGAAATACTCTGCCACCACCCCGCTGACCACCCGCGACAGTAGGATGCCCACCAGCAGCCCGGTCATCACCGTGCCGACTGTTTTACCCCGGCTGCGTTCCGGCGCCAGCGCCGCCGACGCGGGCACAATGTCCTGCGCCACGGTGGCGGTCAGCCCGGTGATAAAACTGGCAACCAGCAGCGCGCTGAGTCCGCCGGAAAAACCACACAGCAACAGCGCCGCGACCAGCAGTAAACCTTTGATAAAGATAATGGTGCGACGATCATGACGATCGCCCAGCGGGGCCAGCAGCAGAATACCCAGCGCATAGCCCGCCTGGGTCAGCATCGGCACCATGCCGACTGCGCCGATACCCGCATTGAACTGCTTACTGATGATATCCAGCATCGGCTGGCTGTAGTAAATCGATGCGACGCTGAGCCCGGCTCCGGCGGCCAGGGTAAACACCAGCGGTGTGGAGAGCGATTCATTTTGCGTCTGAGTCTGTATGGCTGACATGCTGTAATCCTCATCATTTCGTCACATCATTAAAGCGCATCACGGTTATACGCGGTAGACTGACATCAGGCAAAACCGTTATGCGTGGTACGTATGAACAACCCTAACAGCAGCGATCGCATCGACCTGATGCAGACGTTTATCCGTATTGTCGAGAGCGGCAGCTTGTCCGCCGCCGCGGCCCAGCTCGGCACGACACAGCCTACCGTCAGCCGTCGCTTGCAGACCCTGGAGCAGCGGCTGGGCCTCAAGCTGATCCTGCGCACCACCCATGCGCTGAAGCTCACCGATGATGGCGAACGCTGCTACGCCCAGGCACGGCAGCTGCTGGCGACCTGGCATGCGCTGGAAGATGAGCTGACCGGTGCCAGCGATGACCCGGTCGGTACGCTGCGGGTTCGTGCGCCGCACGCCTTTGGTCAGGATCAGCTGATCGCGCCGCTGGTGGACTATCTGCACCGCTATCCCCGTCTCAATATCGAGTGGATGCTGAATGACCGCACGCCCGACTTTATGGCGGAGAACGTGGACTGCGCCATTCAGGTCGGTGCGCCCACCGATCCTTCGGTCGTGGCGATTCTGTTAGCCGAAGTGCCACGCATTGTGGTGGCGGCCCCGCACCTGCTGGCGCAGCATCCGTCGATTGAACAGGTGGAACAGCTGCGCGATTTGCCGTGGCTGGCGCTGACCAGCTTTTACCGTAATGAAGTGGCGTTGCAGAAGATTGACGACGGCCAGCCGGTGAACCTGGCGATTACGCCCCGGCTGAGCAGCGACAGTTTATATGCGGTGCGCAAAGCGGCGCTGGCCGGGATGGGCGCGGCGATTGTCTCCTCGTGGGCGGTACAGGACGATTTAGCGGATGGCAGTCTGGTTCAGCTGATGCCCGCCTGGCAGGCCCCGCCGCTGCCGGTGTGGCTGACTTATCCCTGGGCGAGTTACTACCCGGCCAGGCTGCAACACTTTTTTGCCATGATCAAAGAGGTGATGCCGCAGCTGGCGGGCACACGTCCGGCCTCACAGCCAGCGGGTCGTTCAGGGGGAGCAGAGCGGAAAGGGTAAAGCAGGCGCCCGCCTCAGCGGGCCGCCAGAGAGGTTACTTCGGTTTTTTATCGCTGCGCGACATCTGATCCAGCCAGCCCATCACAAAGGCGGAGAGCACAAAGGTCAGGTGGATAATCACGTACCACATCAGCTTGTCGTTTTCGACGTTGCGCGCTTCCATAAACACCCGCAGCAGGTGGATCGAGGAGATGGCGACAATGGAGGCGGCGACTTTGTTTTTCAGCGAGCCGGAGTCCATCTTGCCCAGCCAGCTCAGCTTCTCTTTATCTTCGTCGATATCGAGCCTGGAGATGAAGTTCTCATAACCCGACAGCATCACCATCACCAGCAGGCCGCCAACCAGCGTCATATCCACCAGCGACAGCAGCAGCAGGATCAGATCGTTTTCCGCAATGCTGAAAATGTTGGGCAGCAGGTGGAAAATTTCCTGGAAAAATTTAATGGTCAGCGCCAGTAATCCCAGCGAAAGTCCAATGTAAACCGGGGCCAGCAACCAGCGCGATGCATACATCAGGTTTTCGGTAAAACGTTCCATACAATCCCACGAATAATCAAACAGGTCCGGGAGTATAACCGATCAACTGTGAAGTTATTTCAGCCCTTCGTCAGAAATTTCAGGGACCGGCGGCAGTGGCAGCGAGAGACGAAATGCCGCGCCCCCTTCGGGTCGGTTTTCGGCCCAGATCTGACCGCCGTGGCTCTCGATAATGGTTTTACAGATTGCCAGACCCAGCCCGACGCCCGGCACCGCCGACTCTTTGTCGCCCCGCCAGAATTTATCGAATATCCGGCTTAAGTCGTCTTCGGCAATGCCCGGTCCGCTATCCCAGACCGCAATCTCCAGTCGTGATGCGGCACGCCAGGCGCGAATGCCGCGTGGTGCGCTGTTACCGGCATACTTCAGGCTGTTCTCAATCAGGTTAGTGAAAACGCGTTCCAGCAGCGTACTATCGCCTTTGATCAGCACGATATCGTCCGGCAGATCGAGCTGAACCTCATGCCCTTTCAGCGACGGTGCCATGCTGCTCAGCGCCCCGCCGATCACCTCTTCCAGCGCCAGCCACTCCTCACGCAGGTTGAGGCCACCCGACTGAATGCGCGCCATATCCAGCATATTGCTCACCAGCCGGATAGTGCTCAGCGTCTGCTCGCGGATCTGGCTGGCCTGCGGCACATATTTTGAGTTGTCGCTGGCCAGATCGAGCATCAGCATTTCCGCCTGCCCAAACAGCACGGTCAGCGGGGTGCGCAGGTCGTGCGACAGCGCCGACAGCAGCGCATTGCGCAGCTGTTCCCGCTCTGCCGAGAGACGGGAGGCTGCCTCGCTGTGCGACAGCGCCATCCGCTCCAGCGCATTGGCAATCAGTACCGTAAAGGTTTCCACCAGCCGCTGCTGTTCGGGGATCATCAACTGACGCAGATTCTGCGGCTCCACCACCAGCAAACCACGGCAGTGCGCGCCACTTTTCAGCGGCAGGATCTGATAGGGCACCGCCGGTAAGGTATCGGTGCCCGCACCCGCAGGCTGGCCTTTGCTGTAACTCCATTTCGCAATCGCACGATCCGGCTCACTGGCCGGTAACGCCTCGCCCACCGGTTGCAGCTCGCCCTGCTCATCCGGCAGCAGCAGCAGGCAGCGCGCCTGTAACGTGGCATCCAGCACACGCTGGCTGGTGGCGGCAATATCCTGCGGCGTCAGCGCGCTGCCCAGCGATTTCGCCATCTCATAGAGCTGGCGCGCCCGCTGTTCGCGGTAGCGCGCCACCCGCGCCTGATAGCGCACCCCGGCCGTGAGATTGCCGACAATGACGCCCACCGCCAGCATCACGCCAAAGGTCACCAGATATTGCAGATCGGAGACCGCCACCGTGCCGGTGGGGGCCACAAAGAAGAGGTCAAAGGCGATGATGTTCATCACCGTAGCGATCACCGACGGCCAGCGGCCATAGCGCAGCGCCACGATCACGACCGCCAGCAGGTAGATCATCACACAGTTGGCGGGATCGAAATTGATCAGCACAGACTGTCCGGCTGCGGTGACGACGATGCAGAGCACCAGCGCCATCATCACGCCACGCAGCTGAATGCGCCATTTTTCACTGGTGACGCGGCCATCCGGCAGCGGATGCGGCGCATCCTTCAGCGGCTCATCCAGTGCGACGACCAGCAGGTCGAGATCGGGGCCAAGCTGACCCAGACGTTCGGCAAAACTGTCACGCCGCCAGCGCCGCTGCGGGCGACGGCCAGTGACGATTTTACCCAGGTTGTGTTCGCGGGCGTAGCCCAGCACCGCTTCCGCTTCATCCGGTTCCGAGAGCGTGGCGGTTTCTGCGCCCAGCTCCTGCGCCAGCTGTAAGGTACGCAGAATCGCCCGTCGCCGCGCTTCCGGCAGCCGGTTAAGCCGCGGCGTTTCGACATAGACCGCGTGCCATTCACTGCCGAGCCGTGCTGCCAGCCGGGCGGCGGTGCGCACCAGCTTTTCACTGCCGCTGTCGTCACCAATACAGAGCAGAATGGCATCGCGGGTGTGCCAGACGCGATCCCGTCCCTGCTGATCGCGCCAGGCGCGCATCTGGTCATCCACCCGATCGGCGGTGCGACGCAGGGCCAGCTCACGCAGGGCGAACAGGTTACCTTTGCGGAAAAAGTTTTCGATGGCGCGTTCTGCGCGGTCACCAATGTAGACTTTGCCCTCTTTCAGCCGCTGCCGCAGATCGTCGGGCGGCAGATCGACCAGCACCACTTCATTGGCGCTGTCGAAAAAGGGATCAGGCACGGTTTCGCGCACCTGAATGCCGGTGACGCCGCCGACCACATCATTGAGGCTCTCAAGATGCTGCACGTTGACGGTGGTGAGCACGTCGATGCCCGCTTCCAACAGCTCCTCGATATCCTGCCAGCGCTTGGGATGGCGTGAGCCCTGCACGTTGGTATGCGCCAGCTCATCCATCAGGATCACCGCCGGATGGCGGGCCAGCGCAGCATCAAGATCAAACTCCGCATGACGCGAGCGGCCGGTTGCGCGCCGCGGCAGCAGGGTTAAGCCTGTCAGCAGCTGCGCGGTTTCCGGCCGGTCGTGGGTCTCTACCACGCCGATCAGCACATCCAGACCCTGCGCACGCAGCCGCTGTGCCTCCTGCAGCATGGCGTAGGTTTTGCCCACGCCCGCACAGGCACCAAAGTAAATCTTCAGCTGTCCGCGATGACTCTCGCGGTTAGCCTGCAGCAGCGCGTCGGGATCGGGACGCTGGGGTTCGTGGTTCATCGCTTCCTTTACACCATTACAGTTCGTTGAGCGCTATATTCAGCTGCAACACATTGAGGGTCGGTATGCCGAGGAAGGGCAGCAGCGGACGATGCGTCATCTTTTCAATCAGCGCCTCGACCTGTGCCACCGGCACCTTGCGGCTGGCAGCGACACGCGGAGCCTGCCACAGTGCAGCCTGAGGCGAAATATCCGGGTCCAGCCCGCTGGCGGAAGCAGTCACCAGCTCAACCGGCACGGCGGCCGCTGCCTGGGGATTGGCGGCCCGCAGTACAGCGATGCGGTCGGCCACCGCTTTATCCAGCGCCGGGTTGCTGGCGGCCAGATTACTGCCGCCCGAGGCCAGCGGATTATAGGCTTTATCACTGGTGGCTGAAGGACGCCCCCAGAAATAGCCGGGCTGGGTAAAGTTCTGCCCAATCAGCGCAGATCCGTGCGCCACGCCCTCCTCCTCCAGCAGCGAGCCATTGGCCTGGGCCGGAAAAAGCCATTGCGCCAGCCCGGTGGTGAGGAAAGGATAAACCACGCCGGTCACAAGCGTAAGCAACAACAACAGTAAAATTGCCGGACGTAACTGACTCATTTTTTTCTCCTCAGGCCATGCCTGAAAGCACTAACAGCAGATCGATCGCTTTGATGCCGACAAACGGCACCAGCAGGCCACCCAGACCGTAAATCAGCAGGTTGCGGCGCAGCAGCGCAGCAGCACTCAGCGGACGGTAGCTGACGCCTTTCAGGGCCAGCGGGATCAGGAAGATAATCACCAGGGCGTTAAAGATCACCGCCGACAGAATCGCGCTGGCGGGCGAGTGCAGCTGCATCACGTTCAGCATGTTGAGCTGCGGATAGGTGGCCGCAAACGCCGCCGGAATGATGGCGAAATATTTCGCCACGTCGTTGGCGATACTGAAGGTGGTCAGGGAACCGCGCGTCATCAGCATCTGTTTACCGATGTGCACCACTTCCAGCAGCTTGGTCGGGTTCGAGTCGAGATCGACCATGTTGCCCGCCTCTTTCGCCGCCTGGGTACCGGAGTTCATCGCCACCGCCACATCCGCCTGCGCCAGGGCAGGCGCATCGTTGGTGCCGTCGCCGGTCATCGCCACTAACCGTCCTTCTGCCTGATACTGGCGGATCAGCGCCAGTTTGGCTTCCGGCGTCGCCTCTGACAGGAAGTCATCCACGCCCGCTTCCGCCGCAATGGCCGCGGCGGTCAGCGGGTTATCGCCGGTGATCATCACCGTTTTAATGCCCATTTTGCGCAGTTCGGCAAAGCGTTCTTTGATGCCGCCCTTCACGATATCTTTCAGCGCCACCACGCCCAGCACGTTCGCGCCCTCTGACACCACCAGTGGCGTGCCGCCACTGCGTGCCACCTCTTCCACCTGCGCATTGACCTCGGCAGGGAAACGGCCATGGTTCGCTTCAATATGACGACGTACCGCATCGACCGCACCCTTGCGGATCAACCGGTCCTGCACGTTTACGCCACTCATGCGGGTCTGGGCTGAGAACGGAATAAAGCTGGCGCCCATGCTGCTGAGATCGCGTTCACGCAGATTAAAGCGCTGCTTCGCCAGCACCACGATGCTGCGGCCTTCAGGTGTCTCATCGGCCAGCGAGGCGAGCTGCGCGGCGTCGGCCAGTTGCTCTTCGCTGACGCCCGGCGCGGGCAGGAACTGGGTCGCCTGACGGTTACCCAGCGTGATGGTGCCGGTTTTGTCCAGCATCAGCACATCCACATCGCCTGCGGCTTCCACCGCACGTCCGCTGGTCGCAATGACGTTCGCACCCAGCATACGGCTCATCCCCGCCACCCCAATCGCCGACAACAGCCCGCCGATAGTGGTGGGGATCAGACAGACCAGCAGCGCCACCAGTACGGTGATGCTGACCGGCTTGCCGCCCCAGGCCGAGAACGGCCAGAGCGTGACGGTCGCCAGCAGGAACACGATAGTCAGCGACACCAGCAGGATGGTCAGGGCAATCTCATTCGGGGTTTTGCGACGTTTCGCACCTTCCACCATGGCGATCATCCGGTCAAGGAAGGTTTCACCCGGGTTGGCGCTACAGGTAATGACCAGCCAGTCAGAGAGAATACGCGTACCGCCCGTGACGGAGGCGAAGTCACCGCCTGACTCACGGATCACCGGTGCAGATTCACCGGTAATGGCGCTCTCATCCACGGAGGCACCACCCTCTATCACTTCACCGTCGCAGGGAATAATGTCGCCCGCTTCGACCAGCACCGCGTCGCCTTTGCGCAGCGCATCGGCACTGACCTGCTGCCACTCCGCGCCATAACGCGCCGCTGACAGTTTTTTGGCAAAGCTGGTCTTTTTCACTCCTTTCAGGCTGCTCGCCTGGGCTTTACTGCGCCCTTCAGCCAGCGCCTCCGCCAGGTTGGCGAACAGCACGGTGAACCAGAGCCAGAGCGCAATCGCGCCGGTAAAACTGGCGCTGCCGCTGATGCGGCCAGACAGCATGGCCAGCGCCAGTAGCGTAGTCAGCACGCTGCCGAGCCAGACCACAAACATCACCGGGTTACGGAACTGTACCCGGGGATCGAGCTTTTTCACCGCATCCCAGGCCGAGGTACGCAGCAGCGCTGCGTCAAATAATGCCTGTTGTTGACGACTCATGAGGATTGTCCCTGAACAAGTTGCAGATGCTCAGCCACCGGGCCCAGCGCCAGAGCAGGAATAAAGGTCAGTGCACCCACCAGCAGCACCGTGCCAATCAGCAGTCCGATAAACAGCGGACCGTGGGTTGGCAGCGTGCCGTTACCCACCGGCTGCACTTTTTTCACCGCCATCGCACCGGCAATCGCCATCACCGGAATGATGATGCCGAAGCGGCCCAGCAGCATGCAGACCGCCAGTAACAGGTTCCAGAACGGCGTGTTAGCACTCAGTCCGGCAAAGGCGCTGCCGTTGTTGTTGGCCGCCGAGGAGACGGCGTAGAGCACTTCGCTGAAGCCATGAATGCCGGGGTTCGCCATTGCACTGCGGCCAGCGTCGGTCATCATCGCCAGCGCGGTGCCGATCAGCACCAGCGCCGGGGTGACCAGAATCGCCAGCGCGGTCATCTTCATCTCCCAGACGTCGATTTTTTTGCCCAGGAATTCCGGGGTACGACCGATCATCAGCCCGGCGATAAACACCGCCAGCAGCACAAACAGCAGCATGCCGTAGAGACCGGCACCGACGCCGCCAAACACCACTTCGCCCAGCTGCATCAGCCACATCGGCACCATGCCACCCAGCGCAGTAAAGGAGTCGTGCATGGCATTCACCGCACCGCAGGAGGCCGCGGTGGTAATGACCGCGAACAGGCTGCTGTTAAGAATGCCAAAGCGCGTCTCTTTGCCTTCCATGTTGACGGCGCTGTCGGCCCCCAGCTGGAGGAAATGCGGGTTGCCCTGCAGTTCGGCCCACATGACGACCGATACCGCCGCGACAAACATCAGCGTCATCGCCCACAGCAGCATGTGGCCCTGACGACGGTCACGCACACTTTCGCCAAAGGCGAAGCAGAGCGCCGCCGGGATCAGAAAGATGCTCAGCATCTGCACCAGGTTGGTCAGCACCGTCGGGTTTTCAAATGGATGGGAGGAGTTGGCGTTAAAGAAGCCGCCACCGTTGGTGCCCAGCATTTTGATCGCTTCCTGCGACGCCACCGGCCCCATCGACAGTGTCTGCTGCACGCCTTCCAGCGTGGTGAAGCTGTGATAAGGTGCGAAGTTCTGGATGCTGCCCTGACTGACAAAGAACAGCGCCACCAGCAGGCTGATCGGCAGTAAGACATAGAGCGTGATGCGCGTCAGGTCGCGCCAGGCGTTACCCAGGGTCGCAGCGCTGCGGTTAGCGAAGCCACGGATCAGCGCAAACGCCACGGCGATCCCGGTTGCGGCTGAGAGGAAGTTCTGCACCGTCAGGCCCACCATCTGACTGAAATAGCTCAGGGTGCTTTCGCCGCTGTAGGATTGCCAGTTGGTGTTGGTGACGAAGCTCACGGCGGTGTTCAGCGCCAGATGCCAGCTCAGGCCAGGCAGCTGCTGCGGATTCAGCGGCAGCGCGCCCTGCATCAGCAATATTGCCAGCAGCACCACGAAACCCAGCGCATTAAACAGCAGAATCGCCAGCAGGTAGTGCGGCCAGCGCATCTCCGATTGCTGCGCGCCCAGCAGTCGCCACAGCGGCGCTTCCAGCCGGGCAAACACCGGCTTGTCGGCCACTAACGCGGCCAGGCCCCGGCCAAGCGGCTGCGCCAGCACCATCAGCAGCACCAGATAAAATGCGATGAGTAAAAAAGCATTGGCCGCCATCAGAAAGCCTCCGCATTTAACAGGGCATAGATCAGATAGCCCAGTAACAACACCACCAGCACAATGCCGGTTATTACGCCCACGCTCACAGGAACCTCCAGAGGATTGGATTTATGGCGTAGCTTGCGCGGAGGCGTATAAAGAAGGGGTTAAAATGCAGCGGGCGGGCGTAAAAATAGTGTAAAAATGGCGAAAAATCAGGCGACTTCCAGCGCCCAGATACGATTGAGATCGACGTTACCCCATAGTGCACTGTCCTCTGCGCCCACAATACTGTCGGTGCAGAAACTGTCGCCGAGGTCGAGCTCCTCCGGTTTCACTTCGCGCTGGGCGTGCAGCGACCAGAAGACATGCACACAGGGGCGCATCAGCGATTTTTCGCCTGCCTTTACCACCAGCGCCACCCGGCCGGAAGCCAGACGCACCAGCGAACCTACCGGATAGATGCCGATGGTTCGCACGAAGGTGTGCAGCAGGCCCGGATCGAAATGGCCGCGCCAGCTCAGCATCTGGTGCATCGCCTCTGCCGGTGTCCAGCCGTTGCGATAGGAGCGGGTTGAGGTGACAGCATCGTAGACATCACACACCGCTGCCATCCGGGCGTAGAACGAAATCGCTTCCCCTTTCAGACGGTGCGGGTAGCCACTGCCATCATATTTTTCATGATGATGCAGGGCGATATCGAGCAAATCGTCATCGGCGTCGGCTTCAATCAGCATCTGCGTGCCCACCACCGGATGCTCGCGCATCACCCTGAACTCCTCTTCCGTCAGCTTGCCCGCTTTGTTCAGGATCGCCAGCGGCACAGCGGCTTTGCCGACATCATGCAGTAAACCGCCCATGCCCACCCGACGCAGCTGCTGCTCATCCAGCCCGAGTTTTTTACCCAGTGCAATCATCAGCCCGCAGACCGCCATGGAGTGCAGATAGGTGTAGTCATCATGATTTTTCAGCCGCGCCACGCTGAGCATCGCTGAGGGTTCACGCGTGATCGAGCCGGCGATGTCATCCACCAGATCCATCATATAATCAAGCTTCAGGCCGTTACCCAGCCGCGCTTCGTTGAACATCGCCAGTACTTTCGGTTTGCCCTGCTGAAAGATCAGCTGTGCCTGGTCCAGTTCCTGAAAAAATGGGGTACGCCCAATGGTTCTTTTCGCGATCGAGGTGGCGATCGGCGCCTGCACAGATCGATCGAGGTCGATCCAGAGCTGGCGGATCCCTTCACTGCGTAACGTGGCGATTTGTCGTGGATCGGTGATCAGCATCTGATTATGAATGCGCTCGTCCTTTATCCACCAGACCTCCAGCTTGTGGATAAACATCCCAGGGCGCAGTTCATCAATGGTAATCAGCTTTATCACGCTATCACTCCTTACGATCAGCGGGTGGTAAGGTGATATCGGCAGCTGGACAAATATTCTTCAGGCTGTTTTGTGCGGAGGCGGCGCGCGGGCGAGTGGTCAGAGGAGAAGCGTCCTGTCTCACGCTCTGCCCATCATGGTTAAGTCATTGTTGTCGTTAGACTACGCGGGTCAGCACCGGCTCGCCACGGGCAAACGCCAGCATGTTCTCAAACACCAGGCCGGCCATCGCCGCCATGGTTTCGCGGGTGCTGCTGGCGATATGTGGCGTAATCACCACATTGTCGCGCTGGCGCAGGGCGTCAGGCACCTGCGGCTCCTGTTCAAACACATCCAGCCCGGCACCGGCGATCTGCCCGGTTTCCAGCGCCGCCACCAGCGCCTGCTGATCCACCACGCTGCCGCGCGCGATGTTAATCAGATAACCCTGCGGGCCCAGCGCCTGCAGCACGTCTGCGTTAATGATATGGCGCGTTGCGGCACCGCCTGGCAGCGTGAGCACCAGAAAATCGGCCTGCTGCGCCAGCGCCACCAGGCTCTCATGCCGGGTATAGGGCACGTCAGGACGTGAACGCGGGTTGTAGTAGTGAATCTGCATACCAAACGCCTGCGCGCGCCTGGCTACCGCCTGGCCGATATTGCCCAGCCCGACGATACCGCACACCTTGCCGCCGATTTTGCTGCTCAGCGGAAAGCGGCCCTGCGTCCAGTGCCCGGCGCGTGTGAAGCGATCGGCCTCACTGATGCGGCGCGCCACATCCAGCAGCAGCGCCATGCCCAGATCCGCGACGCAATCATTGAGCACCTCCGGCGTGTTGGTCACCACAATGCCGCGCGACCGGGCGGCTTCCGTATCGATGCTGTCATACCCGACCCCGTTGCTGCAGATCGCTTTGAGGTTGGGCAATGCCGCGATCAGTGCGGCGGATGCCCCCATTACCGCGTTGCCGCTGGTGACCAGTATGTCGATGGCAGCACCCTGTTCAGCCAGAAAAGCGCTCTCATCGTCCGCCTCCCACAGCCGGAACGCGGTGAACGTCTTTTCAATGTTCTCTATCAGCTGCGGCGGCAGGAATTTCCCTCTGATCAGCACCTTACATTGCTTTAATGCCATCTTCTTTCTCCTGATTGTTATAGGATGCCGGGCGTTCGGTCTCTTCGCCCACGCGTTCAATCGGTCCCATCACCAGCAGGAACAGCAGCGCCGCAACCACGCAGTGTGCCGCCACAAACGCCAGCCCGATGCTGTAGCTGCCGGTCAGCCCGACGATGATGCCGAACAGCAGCGGCGTGGTGAAACCGGCAATGTTGCCAATGCCGTTAAAAATGGCACCCGCCAGACCCACTGCCTCTTTCGGTGCGGTGTCGCTGATCACTGTCCAGGTGCCTGCGCCCGCCGCGATGCCTTTGCCGAAAAAGGCGAAGGACATAATGGCGATGATGCCGCCGTTACCGGGAATAATCGCCGCCAGCACCAGGCTCGACGCCATCAGCATGCCGACGATATAGGGGGTTTTACGCGCCCAGGAGACGCTCCAGCCCCGGGCGATTAATTTATCTGACAGGTAACCGCCGCTGATCCCGCCGAGAAAACCAAACAGCGCCGGAGCAACGGTGGCGAAGCCCGCCTCCATAATGTTCATGCCGCGCGCCTGCACCAGATAGATCGGGAACCAGGTAATGAAGAAGTAGCTGAGCGCGATGATGCAGTACTGGCCAAGATAGGCGCACCAGAGCATGCGATTAGTGAGCAGCTTTCTGAACATCGCTTTGCTGACCGGTGGTCGGGCCTTCAGGGTCTGCGCCGCGTCGATATCCACCATCGCGCCGCCATTAATGATGTGGCGCAGTTCACTTTCCGACACGCCGGGATGGTTGCGCGGCTCGCGCATCCAGGCTGCCCAGACAAACACCGCCAGCAGGCCGATGCCGCCCAGCACAAAGAACGGCCACTCCCAGCCGAAGCGCGACACCAGCCAGCCTGACAGCGGTGAGAAGATGGCGACGGCAAAATATTGCGCCGAACTGAACAGCGATGATGCCCGGCCCCGCTCAGCGCCAGGGAACCACATAATCACCACGCGCGCATTGGCGGGAAAGCTGGGTGCCTCAATGAGTCCCAGCATAAAGCGCAGACCAAACATCAGCATCAGCGCGCCGGTCATACCGCTGGAGAACTCACCCACAAATCCCATCGCCAGCGTCGAGACCGACCAGAGCGCCAGCGTGACGCCATACACTTTTTTGGCTCCGAAGCGGTCAAGGAACAGTCCGCCGGGGATCTGACCGATGACATAGGCCCAGCTGAAGGCAGAGAGGATCAGTCCCAGCTGGATCGCTGACAGGCCGAACTCCTCTTTGATCGCCGATCCGGAGATCGAGAGGATCGAACGGTCGGCATAAGCCACGACCGACAGAAACAGGATCAGGCAGAGGATCCCGATGCGGACATGGGTGGTCCGTTGAGGCGTTACATCTTTAGGCATGAGCTGAATTCCTTAAAAAGCGGCAGGTTGTGCCACAAGGTTTTTTTCAGGAATAACGCTGAGATTTCCCGCTTCTGGAAATATAGATAGGAGGCTAACTAAGGGTCATTGTGCGGATGTTGAGATCGACGGGTCCGATTCAGCGATTTTCTGGCAACCGCCACAACTGCCCGTGCGGCGCTGCACAAAAGCGCAAAAAGCTGCGGCGCTTTGCCGCAGAGTGTGCACCCGATCGGGGTTTTAACCGGCGCTGACAGCTATGACGCGACGAATTTTCAGCAAAGTGTGGCGACGCCAGCAAGAGTGAAAAAGGCGGCTTGTCAAACCTGACGGCAATTTCTAAGCTGCAGATGATCCTCTTTATCCATTTTTATAATAAATGAAATATCCATTCCAAACAGCAACCTCTGGAGTCCGCAATGAAAACACGCGCATGGGCATTACTCTGTCTGCTCTCTCTTTCTACGTCGGCGCTGGCAGAGAAGATTGGCGTCTCGATGGCTTTTTTCGACCAGAACTTCCTGACCATTATTCGCCAGTCGATTGAAAAAGAGGCGAAAGCGCGTCAGTTGGATGCGCAGTTCGAAGATGCACGCGGCGACGTCGGTCGTCAGACCGATCAGGTGCAGAGCTTTATCAGCGCCGGCGTAGACGCGATTATCGTCGATCCTGTCGACTCCGCCAGCACCCCTGCCCTGACCAGGCTGGCGCAGCAGGCTCACATTCCGCTGGTCTACGTTAACCGCACACCGGGCGATAAAACCCTGCCGCCAGGCGTGGTATTTGTCGGCTCTGACGAACGCGAGTCGGGTACGTTGCAGATGGAAGCGCTGGCGAAGCAGGCGGGTTATCGTGGCAAGGTCGCCATTATCATCGGTAACCTCAGCGATGCGGGTGCGCTGCAGCGCACCAAAGATGTGGAGCAGGTGGTGGCAAAGTATCCCGACATGAAAGTGGTGCTGAAGCAGACCGCCAACTATTCGCGTAATGAGGGCATGGATTTAATGCTCAGCTGGCTGTCGAACGGCGAAGAGATCGATATTGTCGCCGCCAACAATGACGAAATGGCGATTGGTGCGACAATGGCGATTGCGCAGGCGAAGCCGAAGAAGACCATTCTGGTGGGCGGCATTGATGCCACGCCGGATGGCCTGAAAGCCCTGGCAAGCGGCAAACTGGCCGTCACCGTGTTCCAGGATGCCGTGGGTCAGGGCAAAAAATCGGTCGAGGTGGCGCAGCAGATGATCAAAGGGGAAAAAGTCGATTCCCACCAGTGGATTCCGTTTGAACTGGTAACGCAGCAGAACATGCAGCACTACAGCAATAAAAATCCGTAATAAAAAGCGGAGCGGCAACGCTGCCGCTCCGGTTATCACTTCTCGTGCAGCAGCTTCGCCATCATCACCACATCGCGCAGCTGACCGTCGCGCAGGGCGGCCTGGCGCATCACCCCTTCACGCTCAAAGCCCAGCCGCTCATAGAGCCGCAACGCCCGTTCATTGTCGTGAAACACCTCCAGCGCCATACGCGTAATCCCCAGCCAGTTGCGGGAATAGTCGAGCGCGGTGCGGATCAGGCGCTCACCGACGCCGCGACCGGCGTAATCGGGATGCACGCCCAGCCCAAAGCTGATGCAGTGGCGGGTGCGCGGCTTGTTATCCACAAACAGCGTCAGCTCACCGGCCAGCACGCCCTCGATCTCCGCGACAAAGGCGATAAACCCCTCGGCATCCATTCTGGCGATTTTTTTCTCCCAGGTGGCGACGCTGGGAAACGGTAGCTGCAGCGTCCAGGGATAGACATCGGGATGACTGTAGAGTCGCTGATAGGCGGCGGCATCCTGCGGTTCCCGTGCCCGAATAATGATTTCCATATTTTCTCCTTTTAGCTGAACGGGGTTCATGCACTAAGCTGTAGCTCTTTACCGGACGGAAAGAGTATCGCTATGTTGTATCGCCGTTTTGAGCGTTTTATCAATATATTTCATGACGCGCCCACCGACTCGCCCCCCTCAACGGTCTGGTCGTTTTACCTCTATTATCTGCGGCAGGTCTGGCCGAGTTTCGCGGCACTGCTGGTAGTGGGACTGGCGTCAGCCCTGATTGAAGTGTCGCTGTTCAGCTATCTGAGCCGCATTATCGACATGGTCAATCACTCCACGCCCGCAAGCCTGTTTCGGGATAACTGGCCGATACTGCTGTGGATGGTGGCGGTGGCGCTGATCCTGCGGCCGATTTTTATCGCCCTGCACGACATGCTGGTGCATCAGAGCATCAGCCCGAGCATGACCAGCATGATCCGCTGGCAGAATCACAACTACGTGCTGCGCCAGAGCCTCAATTTCTTCCAGAACGATTTCGCGGGTCGCATCGCCCAGCGCATTATGCTGACCGGCAGTTCTCTGCGCGATTCCGCGGTGCAGTTGGTGGATGCCATCTGGCACGTACTGATCTACGCGGTAACCTCGCTGGTGCTGTTTGCCGGTGCCGACTGGCGGCTGATGATCCCGCTGATTATCTGGATGGTGGCCTACAGCGCCTCGCTGCGTTTCTTTGTGCCGCGCGTCAAAGCACGTTCGGTGGTCTCCTCGGAAGCACGCTCAAAGCTGATGGGCACCATTGTTGACGGCTACACCAACATCGCCACCATCAAGCTGTTCGCCCACAGCGATCTGGAACGGCAGTATGCGCGTGAGGCGATTCAGGAGCAGACCGAAAAAACCCAGAACGCCGGCCGCATGGTCACCAGCATGGATCTGACCCTGTCGGCGCTGAATGGCCTGCTGATTGTCTCGACCTCCGGGCTGGCGCTGTGGTTATGGAGCCAGTCGCTGATTAGCGTCGGGGCGATTGCGCTGGCGACAGGTCTGGTCATCCGCCTGGTGAATATGTCCGGCTGGATCATGTGGGTGGTCAACGGCATCTTCGAAAATATTGGTACGGTACAGGATGGCCTGAAAACCATCGCGCAGCCGCTGAGCGTGCAGGATGCGCCGCAGGCGAAGCAGCTTAAGGTGACGCGCGGCAACATCCGTTTTGAGGATGTGCGCTTCGATTATGGCGGTGGCCGTCAGGTGATTAACGGCTTTAACCTCGACATCAAACCTGGCGAGAAGATTGGGCTGATTGGTCCCTCGGGCGCCGGTAAATCGACGCTGGTGAACCTGCTGCTGCGCCTCTATGACCTGAACGCGGGGCGGATTGTGATCGACGATCAGGATATCGCCGCCGTGACGCAGGAGAGCCTGCGCAGCCAGATTGGCATGATCACCCAGGACACCTCGCTGCTGCACCGCTCAATCCGTGAAAACCTGCTCTATGGTCGTCCCGACGCCAGCGAAGAGGAGCTGCAGCTTGCGATTCACCGCGCCCGCGCCGATGAGTTTATCCCGCTGCTCTCTGACTCACTGGGCCGCACCGGGCTGGACGCGCATGTGGGCGAGCGCGGCGTGAAACTGTCGGGCGGTCAGCGTCAGCGTGTGGCGATAGCCCGCGTGCTGCTGAAGGATGCGCCGATTCTGATCATGGATGAGGCCACCTCGGCGCTCGACTCTGAAGTGGAAGCGGCGATTCAGGAGAGCCTGGAGTCACTGATGCAGGGTAAAACCGTTATCGCCATCGCGCACCGCCTGTCGACCATCGCGAAGATGGATCGGCTGGTGGTGCTGGATAAAGGCGGCATTGCCGAGATGGGCAGCCATCACGAGCTGCTGGCGCAAAACGGTCTCTATGCCCGGCTCTGGCAGCATCAGACCGGGGGTTTTGTCGGCGTCGATTAATCGCCGCGTCGATAGGGTAAGGCGTCGCGTGCTTCTTCCGCCCAGCCGCGCACGCCTTCCCGCTCCTGCACCAGAAAATCTGCCACGGCATCGCGCAGGCCCGGATGCAGCAGATAGTGCCAGGAGTGGGTAATCTGCGGCTCAAAGCCGCGCACCAGTTTGTGCTCGCCCTGCGCGCCTGCATCAAACCGCGTCAGCCCTTCATCAATCGCTAAATCCATCCCCTGATAGAAACAGGTTTCGAAGTGCAGCCGGTCAAACTCCGCCAGACAACCCCAGTAACGGCCATAGAGCGTGTTGCTGTCACGCAGATAAAAGGCCATCGCCGCCGGTTGCTGCTGTAAGCGGGCGATCACCACCATAATATTCTGCGGCATCCGCTCCGCCAGCAGGCTGAAGAAGTTGCGCGTCAGGTAGGGCCGCTGGCCGCGCACCGCGTAGGTGTTGGCGTAACAGGTATAGACAAAATCCCACTGATCTTCGCGCAGCTGGTAGCCCAGGTAGCGGTCAAACTCAAAGCCGCTTTGCGCCACCTGCTCACGCTCTTTACGCAGCTGCTTGCGCTTGCGCGACATCAGCGTATCCAGGAAATCCTGAAAATCGCGGTAGCCACGGTTATGCCAGTGATACTGACAGCCGAGCCGGGAGAGCCAGTCGGGCTGATCGGCCAGCAGCTGGTTAGCCTGCGCATCGGTAAAGTTGATGTGTGCACCGCTTAAGCCGTGCTGCAACAGGCTCTCCGGCAGAGCCGACAGCAGCTGCGTCGCAGCGGATGTGTCACCCAGCAGGCGCGCGCCGCTGACCGGGCTGAAGGGAATCGCCCCCAGCCATTTCGGGTAATAGCGGATCCCGGCGCGCTGGCTGGCATCCGCCCAGGCGTGATCAAAGACATACTCGCCCTGTGAATGATATTTCTGGTAGCCCGGCAGCGCGGCGCGGGTCACGCCCTTTTCCCGCCACAGCATGTGATCAGGCTGCCAGCCCGCCTCAAACCGCACGCTGCCACTCTCTTCTAAAGTGAGCAGAAAAGCGTGGCGCAAAAACGGCTGGTCATCAGGCAACAGCGCATCCCACTCGGCGGCCGGGATCGCCGCCAGTGACGTCAGGTGAATCAGCGACATGAATTACTCCAGAGAACGTCGGGCAGAGCGTCAGTCAAGCAGGTTTTCCCCGCCAGCGAAAGGGTTAAGGCACGCAATGTGAAGGCTGCAACGCCTGGCCGCAGCTTCTATACTGCGACTTTACCCTTTCAGGACTTCGCCATGGATCGACTCGATTGTGACCGGATGTTTGTCACGGTGCTGGAAACCGGCAGCTTTTCGGCAGCGGCGTTGCGCCTCGGTACCAGCAGCAGTCAGGCTTCTAAACTGGTTTCAAAGCTGGAGCATCAGCTCGGCGTCCAGCTGTTTAAGCGCAGTACGCGCGCCCTCTCGCCCACCGACGTTGGCCGCAGCTATTACGAGCGGGTTAAAAACCTGCTCGATGCATTTGAGACGCTGGATGCCAGCGTGCGGGAAAGCGCCACCACCCCTACCGGCCGGCTGAAAATCAGCGCGCCGGGCTCCTTTGGCACGGCGGTGCTCTCTCAGGTACTGGTGGCGTTTGCCCGGCGCTATCCGCTGATTGAACTGGATGTCAGTTTTTCAGACCGGGCCGTTAACATCGTCGATGAGGGATTTGATATGGCGATCCGCATCGGTAACCTCAGCGACAGCAGTCTGGTCGCGCGTAAGCTGGGCGAAGTGCATGTTCGCATTGCTGCGTCACCGATCTATCTTGAGCAGTTCGGTACGCCACAGCACTGGCGGGAAATGGCGCAGCACCAGTGCATTATCGACACCAATTTCCGCGATCCCTGGCACTGGCCGTTTGCCGGCGATGATGGTGAGATCGTCACCGTGCCGGTCCGTGGCCGTCTGCGCTTTGCCAACACCGAAGCCTGTCTGCAGGCGGCCGTCGCCGGATTAGGTATTGCGCGTCTGCCCGGTTTCATCGCCGCTCCCGCGCTGCAACAGGGCGATGTTGTCCGGCTGCTGGATAACTTCGACACGCCGCCGCTGGGCCTGTTTGCGGTTTATCCGCCCGCCCGTCATCTGGCGCATCGCGCGCGCCTGCTCATCGACTTCCTGGTCACTCACTTTACCCGCTTCCCGCCCGCCTGATTCCGTCCATAATGGAAGAAATGATTGTCTTTACAACCGGATTATCACCTGTTTAGTCATCAGTTAAGCTGCTTCTCAAAACAGAGAGGAGTCGCGCAATGTTAGTAGAAGGTAAATGGAGTAGTGACTGGCATCCGGTGCAGGCTACCGATAAACAGGGCGGGTTTGTCCGTCAGACGTCGGGTTTCCGGGGCTTTATCAGCAGCGATGGCTCCACGGCATTCGCCGCCGAACCCGATCGCTACCACCTCTATGTGGCGCTGATCTGTCCGTGGGCGTCGCGCGCGTTAATTGCCCGCAAGCTCAAAGGGCTGGAGTCGCTGATTAGCGTGACGGTGGTTGAACCGCAGCTCGGTGCTCAGGGCTGGCGCTTTGGCAATTTACCCGGCGCACAGCAGGACCCGCTGAATAACGCGCAGTATCTGCATGAAATCTATACCCGCGTCGCGCCCGACTACACGGGCCGGGCCACCGTGCCGGTGTTGTGGGACAAAAAAACCGCTACCATCGTCAGCAACGAGTCTGCGGACATTGTGCGTATGTTTAACAGCGGCTTCGGCGATCTGGCCGATAACCGCATCGACCTTTATCCCGCTGCGCTGCGTGCGGAGATTGATGCGCTGAATGAGAGCCTCTATCCGCGTCTGAATAACGGTGTTTATCGCGCGGGTTTCGCCACCACCTCCGTCAGCTATCAGCAGGCGTTTAATGACATTTTCAGCCAGCTCGATGAACTGGAGGCGCTGCTCAGCGATGGTCGTACTTTCCTGCTGGGTGAACGGCTGACGGAAACCGACATCCGGCTGTTTGTGACCCTGATTCGCTTTGACGTCGCCTACCATGGCCTGTTCAAATGCAACCTGCGCCGGATCCGCGACTATACGCTGCTGAATCGCTATCTTAAGAGCATGTTGTCGGTCTCTGGCATACGTGAAACGGTCAACATTGACCATATCAAACAGGGTTACTACTCGATCAAGGCGCTGAACCCGAATGGCATTGTTCCGGCCGGGCCTGATCTGAGTGAATACGGTTTATAAAAGGAGCAATGATGGCAAAAGCACTGGTGATTTTTCTGCATGGCGTGGGCAGTAACGGCGACGATCTGGCACCGATTGGCCGTCACTGGGCGACGCTGTTGCCGGATGTGGTTTTTGCCTCGCCCAATGCGCCTGAACGTTTTCCCGCCGGTTTTGGCTGGCAGTGGTTCAGCCTGGCAGACGTGACGCCAGAGAACCGGCCTGGTCGGGTTCGGGCGGCACGGGCCGCGTTTGATACGACCCTCAGCGACATCGTCGCGCAGCACGACTTTGCCGACCGCTGGCAGGATGTGGTGCTGGTGGGCTTCTCTCAGGGGTCGATCATGGCGCTGGATGCGCTGGCGTCTGGCCGTTATCCGCTGGCGGGCGTGGTCGCCTTTTCTGGTCGTCTGGCGGTTGACGGTGAACTAACCCCGCAGGCTCATGTGCCCGCGTTGCTGATCCACGGTCAGGCCGATGAAGTCATCCCATGGCAGGAGAGCGAATCTGCGGCGGCCCGGCTGCGAGCCGCGGCAGTGCCGGTCGACGCGCTCTTTGAACCCGCCACCGGCCACACCATTTCCGCTCAGGGTGCCATGCACGCCGCCGCGTTTATTGGGCAGTGCTTACAGGATTAACCCCAGCAGCGCGTTAACGCCTGCCAGGCATGGCGGGCAGCCACGTCGGGCGGCAGGCGTTTCAGCGCATCATTAAAGACTTCGATTCCCACCGGCCCCTGATAGCCCGCGCTTTTGAGCTTATCGACAAAGCGTTCAACATCGATAATCCCATCGCCGGGCAGCAGACGCTGATGCTTTGCCATCGCCATCAGGCTCTGCTTATCCTGTGCGGGAACGGCGGCCATATCACACAGCTGTACTTCATAGATGCGATCGGCAGGAATGCCGTCCAGATGGGAGGCGTCACCGCCCAGCGCGCAGATGTGGAACAGATCGATCACCAGCCCGATATTGGGCTGATCGAGTCGCTGCAATCGCTGCCACGCCAGCGGCAGCGTGTTATCTACGCTGCACCAGGCCATCGGCTCATACATAATGCGCATGTTGTAGCGCGCAGCTTCCGAGGCCATCCAGCGCAGGTCATCATCAATCTGATCGGCACAGCAATCCTCACGGGTGCTGGCCGGTGCCTGGAGGGTGTCACAGCCCAGCGCCTGGGCAATCTGTATAAACTGACGCAGCTCTTCGCGCTTCTGAGATCGCAACGCACTGGGTGCGCCGGTGAAATCACGCAGCACCTGCAGATTGGTAAAGCCAGGTCCCTGTCGTGCACTGATTTCAGCCAGTGCTGCCGCACCGCCTTCATATGCGTCGACATCCTCGCGCCAGATCTCCACCTGATCGAAACCGGCGTCACGCGCCGCCTGCAGCTTCTGGCCGGGTTCACCGTTTAACAACACCAGGTTAAGGAATGTGGGGTTGGTTCGCATTGCTCGGCTCCTTAATCGTCCGGAATAATCGGTGAGGTTCAGCGTCAGCGCCGCGCATTATCCAATCCACGGCGCACACGCCCGAAATCAGTATCCCTTAAGCGGTATGACGCGCACCGGGTCAGCCCAGCAGCGTGACCAGTGCGAAACCGGCAAACGCCATCAGCAGCGAGCCAATCACATGCACCAGCGCGCTGGCCATCGCCCAGAAATACTTCCCTGATTGTAGCAACCCCATTAACTCCGCGGTGAAAGAGGAGAAGGTCGTCAGCCCGCCGCAGAGTCCGGTGACGATCAGCAGTTTCCAGATCGGGTCAATGTCGGGATGGCGAACAAACCAGGCCATCGCCCCGCCGATTACCAGACCGCCGATCAGATTCACCAGCAGCGTGCCGGGCGGCAGGTTGGGAAAGAGTGCATTAAAACGCATCGCGAACAGCCAGCGCAGTACGCAGCCGGCAGAGCCGCCGATCATCACAGCCAGTAACGGTTTAAACATGTCTTGCTCCTGATTACAGAGTAATGCGGGGCTGGGGAGAGAGGCAGAGATAAACTGCGCCTGACACCTCAGCTCCCGCGAAAGGATTGAGTGTCAGGCGTCATCAGCCGGTGTTAAGCCCACCGGCGGTTGGGAAAGGTGGCACGCCATCACCTTGAGCCGGTGATAATACGACGCCCGTTTCAGGCTGGCAATAGTGCGCGCAGGGCGGCTGAATCACTTGACGATGTTGCTATTGCCGGGGTAATGCTGAAGGTTTACAGCCTGTTGCGGAGAGCCTATGCGTACCCTGATTTTTGATACTGATATCGGCGTGGATGACGCCTTTGCGCTGGCTTATGCGGCGCGGACGCAGCATCTGCTGGGGATTACCACCGTATCTGGCAACGTGGCGGTGGGTCAGGCGGTGAAAAATGCCCGTCTATTCTGCGACAAAATGGCGATCAGCGCGGCGGTCTATCGCGGCTGTTCACGGCCGCTGGCGCTGGCCGCCTCTGCGCCCGCCAGGCTGCACGGTGAAGATGGGCTGGGCGATGCGTTTGATAATGCTTTTAGCGATCAGGCACCGGGCGCGGTGCAGTTTATTATCGACAGCGTGCGGGCGCAGCCGCATCAGATCACCCTGGTGGCGATTGGCCCACTGACCAATATCGCCACGGCCATTAATCAGGCACCGGATATTATTCCGCTGGTGAAAGAGCTGGTGATTATGGGCGGTGCGTTTGGCACCGACGGCCACAGCGGCAACGTGACGCCCTTCAGTGAATTCAATATCTGGAAAGATCCGCACGCCGCCGATCAGGTACTCGCCTCGGCGCTGAACGTGGTGGTGATCCCGCTGGATGTCACGCACAAAGTGCTGATCAGCGGCGATGAGGTGCAGCGTCTGAATCAGCCGGTGCTGAGCGCTATCTGTCGCCCTTACCTGGCTTACAGTCTGGAGAAAGAGGGATTCGAGGGTATGGCGCTGCACGACACCCTGGCGGTGGCGTGGCTGACGCTGCCACAGGCCTTTACGCTTACTGAAAGCCCGCTGCGGGTGATCACAGAGGGCATCGCCTGCGGTCAGACGGTGCGTAAACTTAGCGCGCTCGCATCACGAGCCGATCCGTTTGCCGGTCTGCCCGCCCAGCGTATTGCGCTCGGCGTGGATGCCGACGCGGTGCGGGCGCACTTCTTTGAGACCCTCACCGCGCCCTGAATCCGGTTACCGATCGAAGTGAATGACGCCTTTGATCAGTTCGCGGTTGTTGATGACCTGCGCCTCAAAGGTTTCATCCAGCGTGGAGAAAGCCAGATGGTGATTCAGCATCATGTCGGCGCGCAGCTGGCCGCTGGCCATTAACGCACGCACCCGATCAAAATCTTCGCGGGTGGCGTTGCGGCTGCCCCTCAGCGTGGCCTCTTTTTTATGGAATTCACTGTCCGGGATGACCAGATCGCCTTTGTGCAGACCGACATAGACAATCGTGCCGCCGTGCCGCATCAGGTTGACCGCATTGTTCATCGCCGCCGGGCTGCCGGTGGCGTCGATCACTTTCAGCGCCAGACGGCTACCAAACTGCTCGCGCAACGCACTATCGAAGGCCTCATCAGCCGGATTCAGTGTCGCCAGCCCGAGCTGGTCCGCAACATGCTGGCGACGGAATTCGCTGGTATCCGCCACCACCACCTGCGCGCCGCTGGCGGCGGCAATGGCGGCGACACCCAGCCCAATCGGTCCGGCGCCCACCACCAGCACCTGCTCATCCGCCACAATACCGGCACGCCGCACCGCATGGGCACTGATGGCAAACGGCTCAATCAGCGCGGCCGCTTCCGGTGCCACCTCATCCACCGCCAGCAGGGTGCTGACCGGCACGCTCAGGTAGTCACAGAAACCGCCATCCTGATGCACACCAATGACTGAGATCTGCTCACAGCAGTTGGTCTTGCCGCTCTGGCAGGCGTCGCACTGCAGGCAGGAGATGTAGGGCATGAGCGCCACCCGCTGGCCGGGCTGAAAGCCTTCCGCGCCACTGCCCAGCGCCATTACTTCAGCACAGATTTCATGGCCCAGCACCCGTGGATAACTGAAGAACGGCTGATTGCCGGACCAGGCGTGAATGTCAGTGCCGCAGATCCCGGCAGTCAGTATTTTTATCAGCGCCTCGCCAGCGGCAGGCGTTGGGGTGTCGCGAGTGGCCCAAACCATCTTACGTGGTTCAGCGATGACCAGTGCTTTCATTGTTGTCATGGTGATTCTCCGGTTGTCCTGCTGGCAGTTATGGCGAATCCTGCTTGCGGCGCGGCGTTCGTTTGCGGGAAGTGTGAAGTACGGCGATTTTTTTGGGCTTTGAATGGTTTTTAATGCATAAAAAACCGGAGAGTGAGATGAGTCGCAGCCAGAATTTGCGTCAGAATGTGATCAACCAGATGCTGGAGAGCATTGCTCAGCGTCATATCTGTTCACCATTGCCGCCACAGGCCGCGCTGGCGGAGATGTTCAACATCAGCCGCACCACGGTGCGCCATACCCTGCACTATCTGCACCAGTGCGGCGTGCTGGATAAAGTCGATCAGACTTACGTTATCGTACGCGAACCTCGCGATGATGACGGCTTTAGCGCATTAGCGCCGCCGATTGAGCAGCAGGCCAGCCACTTCGAGCAGATGTTTTTTAATATGATTAATCAGCGGCAGCTGGTGCCGGGCGACACCTTCAGCGAGCTGCAACTGGCGCAGCATGTGAAGGTCAGTCCGGTAGTGGTACGCGAGTTTCTGCTGCGCTTTATGCGCTATGACCTGCTGGAGCCGGTGAAACGCGGTCAGTGGCGGATGAAGAAGTTCACGCAGGATTACGCCGAGAAGCTGTTTGAACTGCGCGAGATGCTGGAAACCCACGCCCTGAGCCGCTTCCTTAATCTGCCCGCCAGCGATGAACGCTGGGTGCAGGCGCGGGATCTGCTGGATCGTCACCGATCAATGCGCGACACCATTGCCAGCAACTATCGTCATTTTGCTGCGCTGGACCGCCAGATGCATTCGCTGATTTTATCCGCCGCTAACAACCCGTTTTTCAATCAGTCGCTGGAGATTATCTCGGTGATCTTTCACTCGCATTATCAGTGGGATGAGAGCGATCTCAAGCAGCGAAATATTGTGGCGCTGGAGGAGCATATGGCGATTCTCACCGCGCTGATTGGCCGTCAGGATATCGATGCGCTCTGTGCCTTGCATAACCATCTGGCGACCGCCAAAACCTCAATGGTGCGCTCAATCAGTCAGTACAATTAAAAACCGATTAAAAACCACAAAGCATTATCTCCCGCACGCTTCAGAAACATCTTTGCAACATCCTTAACCCTTTGCTCTTAGTCTCGACTGCAACGTCACGGCGGCCTTTTGCCGCTGCGCGCAGACCCCTTCTCACCATAACGATAAGTACCCAGTTTCGGGAGAGTGCAATGGAAAAGACTTCAGTAACCGGCCGCGACAGCGTGACCGGCGACACGCCACCAGGCCAGGACTTTGTGCCGATGCGCAGCGATGTGGTGCGTTCACCGCGCATCCGTAAGGTGCAGATCACGGCGATGCTGCTGCTGCTGTTCGCCGCCATCATCAACTATCTGGATCGCAGCTCGCTGTCGGTAGCGAATATGACCATACGCGAGGAGATGGGGCTGAGCGCCACCGAAATCGGCCTCCTGCTCTCTGCATTTTCACTGGCGTATGGTCTGGCGCAGCTGCCGTGCGGTGCGCTGCTGGATCGTAAAGGCCCGCGCATTATGCTCGGTATCGGCATGTTCATCTGGTCGCTGTTCCAGGCGGCTTCTGGTCTGGTGCATAACTTCACCCAGTTTGTACTGGTGCGCATCGGCCTCGGCATTGGCGAAGCGCCGATGAACCCGTGCGGCGTAAAAGTGATCAACGACTGGTTCAACATTAAAGATCGCGGCATGCCGATGGGGATGTTCAATGCGGCGTCGATGATTGGGCTGTCAGTGGCCCCGCCGATTCTGGCGGCGATGATGCTGGTGATGGGCTGGCGTGGCATGTTTGTCACCATCGGTATCCTCGGCATGTTCCTCGCGATCGGCTGGTATATGATTTATCGCGACCGCGATAACAACACCCTGAGCGCCGAAGAGATCCACTATCTGCAGGCGGGCAGCGTCGCCTCGCGTAAAGAGCCAATCAGCTTCAGAGAGTGGCGCGGCCTGTTTAAGCAGCGCACCATGTGGGGCATGATGATTGGCTTCAGCGGCATCAACTACACTGCGTGGCTCTACATCGCCTGGCTGCCGGGCTACCTGCAGTCGACCTATCATCTCGACCTGAAAAGTACCGGCCTGCTGGCGGCGATTCCGTTCCTGTTTGGTGCGGCGGGCATGCTGCTGAATGGCTACGTGGTTGATTCACTGGTGCGTCGCGGCTTTAACGCGGTAAAAACCCGCAAAGTCTGCATCGTCAGCGGGATGCTGCTGTCCGCCGGGTTTACCGCGGTGGTGACCCGCGCGACCGACACGACCAGCGCTGTGACGCTGATCGGGATGGCGCTGTTCTGCATCCACTTTGCCGGAACGTCGTGCTGGGGGCTTATCCACGCCAACGTCACCGCCCGCATGACCGCCTCGGTCGGCAGCATCCAGAACTTCGCCAGCTTTATCTTCGCCTCGTTCGCGCCCGTCATCACCGGCTGGGTGCTCGACACCACCAAATCGTTCAGCCTGGCGCTGATGATTTGCGCCTGTGTGACGCTGGTTGGCGCACTCGCCTACCTGCTGCTGGTGCGCCAGCCAATTACCGACGGCGAATAATCACAACTGACGGCGGCTACGTCAGCGCCGTCAGGGTGACGCCATATTTCGCACCGTAACGTTTAATGCCCGTCATCACCTTCTCTGTACTCAGAGGAGGTGGCGGTGGCAACAGCGGTGCCCGTTCACGCAGTGCCGAGTCGAAGCGGGCAAACGTCGCAAAGTCACGCGGGAAACGCGCTTCATCCACCCCGATCAATACCCCCTCATCACGCGCATAAGAGAGCAGCGCCCGCCAGCGATCAATCTCCGCCAGCCCGATACTGTCGGTGCCGTGAGAAAAGAGCATCATGTCAATGTTGCGGAACGGCGGCTGTTTTTCCAGGAAGCGCTGCAGCGCTGCAGCGGACGGTTCGGTGCAGAATACCAGCCAGAACGGTATTGCCTGCTGCTGCTGGGTACACCAGGGATCCATTAACAGGAAGCTGTCCACCGTCAGCCGGGTCGGTAAAATGCCCGCTGCCAGATACCAGTCGCGATAAATCTCCGCCACCACATAACTCATCGCTTCCGGGTCTTCGTAACGAATCTCCATCAGTTTCCAGTTCTGCGCCGCCGCCAGTTTTTTCAGCGGGGAAATCAGATAACCATCCAGGCCCCACTCCGCTTCCGGTACGTGGTCGGTGATGTCAGGCGGCGTCCAGCGCTCACGATCAATGCCGTAACTCGCCAGATATTCCGCTACCCGCGGGCCACCCTGTAAATACTCTTTTTCGGTTGCGCCACCAAGTGCGCCAAACTGGAAAAACGAGCGATCGCTGGTGCGAGTCACCGGCCACTGGCGGGTGCAGTGGTTGATAAACAGCGTTGAACCCGCGGGCAGGCTCCCCATCAGAAACTCATTAAAAGCCAGCGGCAATTCGCGCAGTTTCAGCCGGAAATAGCGCATCTGGTCGAGCATCAGGCGATCCTGATTCGGGTCATGCATATGGTGCACCGCCAGCCTCGGCCAGGCGGCCAGCAGGGCTGCGGCTATCTCTTTGCCCTGCTCAAAGCTCGCCATCGCATCATCGGGATCGCTGTTAGTCGCCCGCACCGGACAGAGAAAGGTCTGCGGCAGCCAGGGCACGCCCATCGCCGACGCCAGATGCACCAGCGCGCCGTTCGATGAGCCAATAAACGCCGCCGGATAGTCCTGCTGCGGGTACTCGCTGACCATCCATTCTGCGATGCCTTCCACATCCAGCTCGCCCGCCTGACGCAGGCTGATACCTTCTGCCATGCCACCCAGCGCATAGCCCCACTCACGCAGCCCGGTCGGCAGACGGTTCAATGAGGGTAACAGCCGGTCAAGCGTCGGTGACTGGCTCGGACTGGCAAAGGGTCGATCGTGGAGCGCATTGGCCAGCGCCAGCAGCATGGCAGCTGCCGAGTCAAAACGGGCGATGCCCTTGGGCGGTTTATTCATGCTGATTCTCCTGCTGAATACGCGCCAGGAAGGGGCGAATGGCGTTGCAGAAACTCCACGGATAGACGTAGTGCAGCGTATGGGTGCCGTCGCGCAGCGTCAGGCGTTCGCTGTGTGGCATCAGGGCAGCAAGCTCATCCAGCCAGCGCGCCCGACAGATGGGATCGCGCGAGCCGCGCAGCAGCAGCGTCGGCGCAGTGATGTAAGTCAGACGATGTTCGATGCGATCGCGCATCATGGCGCGCATCGTGCCAAAGGCACGCCATAGCCCCGCTTTAGCGTAATCGATACGGGCCAGCGGCCCCGGCGGACGACGCGACTCCAGTCGGCCATTACACCAGCTGCGCCACAACTGACGCGGCAGGCTGCGGGCATGACGATCGACCGTCGGCCCCTGCAACACCAGCCCCGCCACTGCCTGCGGGTATTTCACCGCCAGTGCCGCCAGAATCTGACACCCAAACGAGTTCCCGACCCAGATAGCACGCTGAAACCCGTTGTGCTGTAGCCAGAGCCAGAGCGCCTCAGCCTGCTCATCCACGGACATGATCGGCGCAGAAGCAGGCAGCGCACTGGCCCCAAAACCGGGCAGATCCGGCACCAGCACGTGATAGTCGCGGCCCAGAGCCAGCGCCAGCGGTTCCATCGCCCGGCCCGACATTACCAGACCGTGAACCAGTACCACCGGCAGTCCCCTATCTTCATTGGGCGTGACGCGGGTAAACATACGCCAGTCGCCTACCTGCTGAAAATAACCCGCCAGCCCGGCGTGATGACTGCGCGGCGACACTGGCGGTGTCTGCTTCAGCTGCTGCCAGCGTTTCATACCCCAAAGCGTAGCCGCCACACCTAATCCCACGCCTGCCACAATCGCTGCCTGTTTTCGTTGATGCTTCTGGATCATCCGCTGCTCCTGATTTGGGGAGAATAATTCAGTGTAGGACGGGATCGGGCAGCAGGCGGGTTATCCGCGTGATGGTGTGAAATAAGTATGGGGTTTCGCATAAGAAGAAGCTGGCATTGCGGGTGATGAACTCTGGCGGGAGATCTGTCTGGTGTAAGCGGGAAGGCAATGACTGAAACACCCGAGGAGTATCGCTTTACATTCGATGCCCGATATCCAGCGTTAGCAAAAGAAATGGATTACTTGCTGGCAATCAGTAATACACCTCAGTGGAACATCGCTGATTTCAAAAGGCGCGTGATGGCTTTTGCCCGATGGTTTAACCTGACATTTCATAACGGGCAGGGCTTATGAAGAGAGGATTAACATCGAGGTGGACGAATAAATACGTAGCAGGTCAGCAGACCAGAATTAATGCGAAAGATAATACGAATTTCAGGCAATAAAAAACCCGCACTGAGCGGGTTTATTTTATTATCAGCAGAGCTTATCTGCTCAGACTTATGTCTTCATCGCTATTGTAAGCGTCGCTGATAATGAGCGCGGCTTACTGCGCTGTGACGTTGCCGGCTGCAGGGCCTTTGGCGCCATTTTCAATGGTGAAGGAGACTTTCTGACCTTCATCAAGCGTTTTGTAGTTATCACCCTGGATAGCAGAGAAATGCACGAATACATCTTTGCTGCCATCATCGGGAGTGATAAAGCCAAAACCTTTATCTGAATTAAACCATTTTACTAAACCAGTCATTTTGTCAGACATAGATATTTCCTTAATCGATTAGCCACTAAGAGCGGCGAAGATGGCCTGTAGTTAGAGATTTACTTATTGGGCACTTAGGAGGAGGCTCTCGAAGAAGGATATCTGTGGATAACACTTGAACTGAGGACTACTTTACTAAAACTGCTTTCATAAGGTCTGTGTTCCAAACCGATGACGCATTAAGACATAGCGATAATAATTTAGCAATGTATAAGTTTATTTATTTTAACCATTTAAACGCTCAGATGGCTGAATGGCCGTTATATTTTGACTACTCAGGAAGTGCTTCAGGCCCCGCTGTGTGCGAAGAGGAGCAGGCAAATCCTGTCATAATGACGGTGCCGATTTAACGTTGATGCTTAACAATAAAACAGAGCCAGTAATGTTACATCGCCTAAAAATTTCCGCACGGCCAGCGAAAGGGTTTTCTCGTCCTGCTTATCTGTGAGCGTTACCTGCTGCATGTCGTACGCCCGGCTCTTCGGTATCTTTCATCCTGATACCGGTCAGTATCCGGACGGCCCGCCCGCCCTCACCCTGCATCTGAAATGCTGGAGGTTTGTCACCCGCCTCCATTCTGGTGCAGAAGCAGCCTGCCGCGATGAGCGAGAAGCGGGCTAAACCCTATCTGTCCGCCCATTTTGAGCATGCTGACTGTCTCAGTGACCGTGAACGGTTAATCCTACGAGCCGGATAACAACAGGACGGACAACCAGTATGCAAAAGAAAGCGGCTGGCATGGCGACCTGGTAAGCATTCATCACATTTGTCATGTAATGAGGTCCCATTCCGAATTCGGCTAACGTGATAACCAGACTCATCAGGAACGCCATGATGATCGCCATGTAAAACGCAAATATGTAAGGTGCCGTGCGCACCGGCAAACGGGTTCGTAAGGTTTTTTTTGTTGCAGCATCAGTCATCTGAATATCCTGTTTAACAAAAGTAGAGAAGACTGCGGCTAACTTAACAAGCTTATGCGGGGGGGTGTAGAGCGGTTATGCTTTAATCGTTATTAAGTAAAATTGACGAATTAACCGTTGAGGATATGATGGACATTTTAGGGCTGATTAGCACTTTTATCCGCGTGGTGGAAAACGGCAGTATTGCAGCGGCGGCACGCGCTAAAGGTATGAGTCCGGCAGCAGTCAGCCAGAGTCTTTCCCGTCTTGAAGCGCATCTGGGCGTGCGACTGCTATCGCGTACCACCCGCAGCATGACCTTAACGGAAAACGGTAAACGCTATTTCGAGAAAGTCCGTCACATCCCACATGATATCGAACTCGCCTCTCAGGCTGCAGCGAATGAAACCAAACCGCAGGGGCCACTTTGTATCGCTACGACAGCCGCGTTTGGTCGGTACGTTCTGGCTCCCCTTATGCCCGCTTTCAAAGCGTCTTTCCCCGATATAGATATTGAACTGATCAGTACCGATCGCAACGTCGATCATCGCCTGGAAGGCGTCGATGTCAGTATCCGCATCGAAGCACAGCTGAATGATCAACTCATCGCCAGAAAAATCGCATCGTTACCCTTTATATTCTGTGCGGCTCCCGCTTACCTTGATCGCGCTGGCACGCCTCAGACGCCTGGAGAACTTAGCCAGCACGCCTGCCTGGTTTTCCGCTATCCCACCGACAGACGGTTTCTGCCATGGACGTTTATGGTCAACGGACAGCCTGTTAATGCAAAACCTAACCCCAGTTTTATCAGCGATGATATTGATATTATTGCCAAAATAGCCATAAACGGCGGCGGCATTGCCCGTCTGGCAAGCTTTGTTGCTCAGCCACTGATAGACAGCGGTCTGCTAAGGCCTTTGTCCTGGTCAGGTCACAGTGGCGAGAGCACCATTGAGTCCCTGCCCATGAATATCTATGCCTGTGTCACCGAACGTTCGGCACTCAATTCGAAAGTACGGACATTTATTGAATTTGTGGCCGATGCGATTTAAGACAGGCGCGTTTTTGCCGGGCGAAAATTGACGCATTTTTCTGCTTATCCACCCGCAAAAGTCACTCACCGCTGCCGGATAGCGCACTGGGTTTGTGGTTAGCAGACCGTTTCAGGCGGGCATTCAGCTTCATTCCGGGGGCTTCTGATTCCATTGAACGTGAAGGCTTTCCCATTGCGCGCAGATTGATGGGGATTTCAGCGGGTACGTCACCGCCAGTTACAGAAGCAGTTTCGTCGCCATAAAGCGGCATATAACGGGGGAATCAGAAGGAGAGTGTTAGCAGCCAGTCAGATGCACCCGAAGTGCAAAAACGCGGGTTTAAATCAGCAGAAGCAAAGGCAGAAAAAGCAGAAAAGGTGATAATCACAGGTCGATCCCTGACCGCGATTATCGAGGGTTTCTTACAGGGTACTTAGTACATGGCACCCGGCGGTACGTGTTTGAACGTCTCAACGTAAGCGCGGAATACGTGTTTAATGATGCGTTTCATGAAATACCTGTTCAAATTTAGTTGAAGATATACTGAAAAAGTATAGCGTCTGTGCGTTTTAACAGCAAATAAATTTGAACCAGATCACAAAAATGCCGCTTTTATGTGCAAAAGCACTAGGCGGTGTAGCCGAGATGCTGCAACAGAATGGTGGAGCCTACGGCGATTAAGACCACGCCACCCAGCACTTCCGCCCATTTTCCCAGCACCGGACCGATAAAGCGACCGACTAATACGCCTGTCGTCGCCATCACCGTGGTGGCGGCACCAATGGTCAGCGCGGTGGTAATGATATTCACCTGCAGGAAAGCCAGTCCGACACCGACAGCCAGCGCATCGAGGCTGGTCGCGACGGCGGTAGTTGCCAGTACCATAAAGCCGTGGCTTTGCGGGGCTTCGCAGGGTTCGGTGACGGCCGTCTTACGGAAACCTTCCATCATCATACGGCCACCGAGAAACGCCAGCAGGCTGAAGGCAACCCAGTGATCCCATGCCATGATATAACGGCTGGCGGCCAGGCCAAGCGCCCAGCCAATCAGTGGAGTCAGCGCTTCAATGGAGCCAAAGATCAGACCGGTACGCAGCGCTTCTTTAAAACCAGGACGATGCAGTGTGGCACCTTTGCCCAGCGCAGCGGCAAACGCGTCCATCGACATACCCAGCGCAAGAATTAAAGTGGCAATAAAGGTCATGATTTATTCACCTGGGGCGAAAAAGCGGCAATTCACGCTGAATTCACCACACAAAGTGTTCAGTTATGAAAAAGTGGGCGCAGTCTACCATGCAAACCTGAAGATAAAAAGACAGTAAAATCAGGGATTTAAGTATAGCAAAGGCTATAACTCTTATCATTCGCTATGAATGCCGCTAAGTCGATGGTGGCAAAGCATTTTCTTCGGTCTGACCTGGCCGGTTCGGGCTGCGGGATGGCGCTTTGGCGCACGCCACCATTGAACCCTGTCGCCGATTACCTGAAAATGCCGGGCTGATAAATATGGGAAACCGGTTATGAATAACCCTTTTGAGACGTTGATCGTGCCAGGTGGCATTTTGCTGCTGGGCTTTCTCTCGGCGCTGCTGCTGCCCGCACCCGCCTTTAGCGTGACGGTGGCGCAGCACCTGTTGCAGATGTTTCATCTGCAGGATCTGAATCAGCTCTACACGGTGGTGTTTTGCGTCTGGTTTTTGCTGCTGGGCGCACTGGAGTTTTTTGTGATCCGCTTTGTCTGGCGTCGCTGGTTCAGGAGCTGACCGCCTGCGCATCGACCAGCGCTTTTAGCCGTTCGGCACTGCGCGCATAACCTTCACGTGGCAGATGTGCCGCCCCCAGCAGCAGGCCCGCCCCGCGCTGATCCGCCTGCTGATACCAGATCGACAGCGGCGACGGCGCCATGCCCCACTCTGCTGCCTGCAGGGCAATCACCTCATCCGGCGTACCGGCGGGTAAGCGGACAATCACCGCCAGCCCGGCACGTTGCAGATCGGGAAAGTGAGGATGGAGCGCCGCGATCATCTGCTCCAGCCGCTCCTGATAGACGCGCTTCATGCGCCGCAGATGCCGCATAAAGTGACCTTCCCGCAGAAACTCCGCTACCGCATTGTGCAGCAATCCCGAAGAGGCTGGCGCAAGTAATGCGCACACCTCGCCGAAGCGGGCCGTCAGCGCCGTCGGAACCACGATAAAACCGAGCCGCAGTTGCGGCGTCAGCGTCTTACTGAAGGTACCGATGTGCAATACGCGTCCCTCGCTGTCGAGCGCGGCCAGTGCCGGAGCCGCGCGATTACCGGGCTGAAGCTCGCCGAGATAGTCATCTTCGATAATCCAGCGCTGCTCGCGACTGGCCCAGCTCAGCAATGCATGGCGGCGTGCCAGACTCATGGTCATGCCAAGCGGTGCCTGCTGTCCTGGTGTCACCAGCGCAAAAGCGGCATCCGGCGCGCGGGCCATCCCGGCCTCCACCTGCAACCCTTCGGCATCAACCGGCACGGCAACCGGCGTAACGCGCAGCGCGTCAACCGCGCGACGCGCCACCCAGAATCCGGGATCTTCCAGCCAGGCCGTTTTGCCCTGAAAATCCATCGCAAGGCCAATCAGGCCCATCGCGCCCGCATAGCCGCTGGTAATAATAATCTGGTCCGTCTGACAGCGCAGGCCGCGTGCCACCGCAAGGTAGGCCACCAGCGCCTGCCGCAACGCTAAGCTGCCGCGTGGATCGGGATAGCTGGCCGGTCTGCTGACCTGCATGCGCGTCTGACGCTGCAGAATGCGCAGCCAGACTTTGGCCGGGAATGCATCGCTGGCAGGAATGCCCATCTGGAAGATCAGCGGTGGCGCTTCATACCCCTCTGCACCCTCCAGCAGCTGGCGTTCAGCATCGACGCTGACCGGTTTCAACGGCGGTAATGGGCTGACGAAGGTACCCGCCGCACCTCTGGCCTGCAGAAACTGACCATCGACCAGCATGTCATAGCTGGCACGTACCGTGCCGCGCGCCACGCCGAGCTGCACCGCCAGATCGCGACAGGAGGGCAGACGCGCACCGGGCTGTAAGCGCCCTTCTCCAATCGCCTGTTCAATCAGCTGGCGTAGCTGTTCGCTGAGGCCACGTGACGTACCGCGCTGGAGTGTCAGCGTGGAAAGCAGCGATGGACCAGTCAGACTCTCATTTTTTGGCACTTTATCTGCTCCATTGAAAGGACGAAAATCGCCTCATCAATCCCAGGAGGCAACAAGATGAGCGAACGTATCGATTTCCACAGTGCAGCACCGGCAGGCATGAAAGCGCTGGGCGGCGTATACAGTTATCTGGCGCAAACCGATCTGCCGCTCACTTTACTGGAACTGCTGTTCCTGCGCATATCGCAGATTAACGGCTGCGCCTACTGCATTGATTTACATACCAAAGCGCTGAATAAATCAGGCATGAGTTGGGATAAGATTGTATTGACCTCGGTCTGGCAGGAATCCGGCACGCTGTTCAGTGATAAAGAGAAGGCGGCCCTGCACTGGGCTGAATGCCTGACGCTGATTGCTCAGCAGGGCGCGCCGGATGCCTGCTATGCCACATTAAAAGAGCAATTTAGCGAGAAAAGTATTGTCGATCTGAACATCGCAATTGGCCTGATGAACACCTATAACCGCATGGCGATAAGTCTGAAAAAGCTGCCAGCCAGCGCGAATCAGTCATAAGTGAATCCGATGCGTGCGCCGGTGCGCGCGCATTTTCAGACTCACAAAAATGTAACATTATTTTTACACGAGCAGCTTTTCAGGCTCTCATCACCCGATTCCCGTTATTCCTTGCTGCATAATAAATCGCTAAATTTCAGCGAATTAAATAATTCCGCACGGTTCATATCCATTCCGGCCCTGCACCAGCATGGGGCTTTCTCGCAACATACACTTTCAGTTAACTCACTGACTTATCTCTAAAAAACCGCTAATACGCCACCGCCCCTGATGATTAATTCTTATGCTGAATCATTTCTGCATTTAAAAAATAAACAAATGTTTAATTCAGATGCGAGAATGTTATATTCGGATGACTAAGCATAACGTTCAGTTAACGCGTTATCACCGCTTAACCCTATACCTGAGACTTAACCTTAGAGAAATAGCGCAACGCGCTCGAAAGAAGCGTGACTATTTCGCCTGCGAAACTGTTGGGCTTCAGGTCAACAGAAGAGGAGATGTCGCCTCATGAGCAATTCAGCTGTAAACCTTGCGCTCGCGATGAGTGCCATGGCAAAGGACACCACTACTACCGCGCAGGAGCGCAAAGACGTTGACGTGCTGCTGATTGGCGCAGGTGTGATGAGCGCCACCCTCGGCGCGTGGCTGCAGGATTTAGAGCCGGACTGGTCCATCGAAATGGTGGAGCGGCTGGATAGCGTGGCCGAAGAGTCGTCCAACGGCTGGAATAACGCGGGCACCGGTCATGCGGCGCTGGCAGAGCTGAACTATACGCCTCAGCAGGCGGATGGCAGCATCGACATCTCCAAAGCGGTGACGATCAACGAATCGTTTCAGATTTCCCGCCAGTTCTGGGCTTATCAGGTCCAGAAAGGCAACCTGCGCAACCCTGAAAGCTTTATTCACAGCACGCCGCACATGAGCTTTGTCTGGGGTGACGACAATGTCGACTTCCTGCGCAAGCGCTTTAAGGCGCTGCAGAAGAGCACCCTGTTCCGTGGCATGGCCTACTCCGAAGATCCGCAGCAGATTGCCCGCTGGATCCCGCTGGTGATGAATGGCCGTGACCGCAGTCAGAAAGTGGCCGCGACCTGGACGGAGATGGGCACCGACGTGAACTTCGGTGAAATCACCCGTCAGCTGATTGCCTCGTTAGAGAAGAAAGCGAATTTCCAGCTGCGTCTGCGTCAGGAAGTGCGTGAGCTGAAGCAGCTCGCCGACGGTCGCTGGCAGGTGACGCTGCAGTGTCTGAACAGCGGCACGCGTCGCACACTGACGGCAGGTAAAATCTTTATCGGTGCGGGCGGCGCGGCGTTACCGCTTCTCCAGAAGGCGGGTATCCCGGAAGCCAACGGCTATGCCGGTTTCCCGGTGGGCGGTTCGTTCCTGGTCACAGAAAATCCGCAGGTCGTCGCGCAGCACATGGCCAAGGTCTACGGTAAAGCCAGCGTCGGTGCGCCGCCGATGTCTGTGCCGCATGTCGACACCCGCGTGCTGGATGGCAAGCAGGTGCTGCTGTTTGGCCCATTCGCCACCTTCTCGACTAAGTTCCTGAAGCAGGGTTCGCTGATGGATATGTTCACTTCGCTGAACAGCAGCAATATGCTGCCAATGGTGAAAGTGGGGCTGAAAAGTTTTGATCTGGTGAAATACCTGATGGATCAGGTGCTGCAAAGCGATCGCGACCGGATGGACGCGCTGCGCGCCTATGTGCCGCAGGCGAAGCAGGAGGACTGGCAGTTAGTCACTGCCGGTCAGCGTGTGCAGATCATCAAGAAAGATGAAAAAGAGGGCGCCGTGTTGCGTCTGGGCACCGAAGTGGTCGCTTCACAGGATGGCACGATTTCAGCGCTGCTGGGTGCCTCGCCAGGTGCGTCTACGGCGGCACCGATCATGCTGGAGCTGCTGCACAAGGTCTGTCCTGAGCAGATGGCTTCGCCGGAATGGCAGAACAAAATCCGCGCGGTGATCCCTTCCTGGGGTCGCAAACTGAACGGCGACGTGGCGCTGACAGAGAAAGTGTTAGCTGAAACCAGCCGCATTCTGCATCTCGATTACTCGCCGGTCACCCCGATGGCGGCCAACGATGAAGGACGGGAAACCGCCTTCGTCGTCGGCAAGTAATGTGCCACTGAAGAACAGAAGGCTTTGCATCTGAATTGCCCCAGCAAACCGGGCAGTTTATATTAAGCCGCTTTCAGGGCCTGGGTCCGGTACCTAACCGGACCCATGCCTTTCCGTTTCAGGCTTATCCGCGCGTTATTTCATCATGAACCTATTCGTAGATCGCCCGCTTCACGTCATCAATTCATTTAAACTGATTACGGTATAAATACGCCGAATCCAGCGTGCAGATACTGTATCCCTGAATAATATTACCCGGACAGATTCCTGTCTGTGATATGAATAGTGTGACGCCCAATGATATAAATCCTCCTGTCTGATAATCGTAAAATTACGATAAAAATATGAGCTCTGCGTCACATTAAGGAATATGTCATTTTGTTATTTTCTCCAGGCTCATTATTTAAAAAGGATTTTCATAAAAGGATTAAATATTTTAGAAGTAAAATATGTCTCTGGTGTCGGAGCCGAATCTTACAGATTCGATGTTAATCTGGAGATTGCTCAGGTTATGACTGCGAAGTTTAACCAATGTAATGTAAAAGATTTAACTACAGATATGTTTCAATCTGTAATAGCCTCCGGCGTGCCGGGCTCAATGAGCGGTGCCGTAATCGTTCCTGGAATCGGACTGGTGCCAGGATGGATTGTCGGAGCAGCTACGGATGCGACAGGCGCGGCTTTCACTTACGGACTAACCTGCTGGTGGTAATGAAACCGGTACAGAGAGTTTTTTTAGATACGCTGCTCATCATTTTAGCATTATTTTTAATGGTCTATTTTATTGATGGTTTACCAACGATAAAAGACTCAATCAAAATAGTGATAACCGGAGTATTAACAGGACTGATAAATTACAAGCTATATGGTAAATAAAATCGCTGTTTGCAGAATTAAAATATCACCTTTTAAAAATCTTACTTAATCGATTAACGCTTTAAAGCTGGACAGTTTATATTAAGGCGCTTTGAGGGCCTGGGTTCGGTATTCAACCGGACTCAGGTCTTTCATTTTCAGGCTTGTCGGTTCGCTATTTTAAGAGATAGGTTCAAAGATGACTCTGCTGGGTGAGCAGCTTTAAGGGTCAATCCGGTTGCGGGGCCTTTTTTATTGGCCGGTTACCTGGTCGATTCGGGCATTCTCTATTAGGGTTAAGGCATCTTTTAGCTGCACGATCAGGAGGAACCCGCATGTCTTACTCCCCTGCGTCACCCGAATTTACCCTGCTCGACCGCTACTGGCGGGCAGCGAACTACCTCTCCGTCGGACAGATTTACCTGATGGATAACCCACTGTTACGCGAACCGCTCAAACCGGAGCACATCAAACCGCGTCTGCTGGGCCACTGGGGCACCACGCCAGGGCTGAATTTTATCTACGCTCATCTCAACCGTGTTATCCGCAAACAGAACCTGAATATGATCTACATCTGCGGGCCAGGACACGGCGGCCCTGGCATGGTGGCAAATACCTGGCTGGAGGGCAGCTACAGCGAGATTTATCCGCACATCTCTCAGGATGCGGCGGGCATGCAGCGCCTGTTTAAGCAGTTTTCTTTTCCGGGCGGCATTCCCAGCCACGCCGCGCCAGAAACGCCCGGCTCGATTAATGAAGGCGGTGAGCTGGGCTATTCGCTCTCCCATGCCTTTGGTGCCGCTTTCGATAATCCCGATCTGGTGGTACCATGCGTGATTGGCGACGGTGAAGCCGAGACCGGGCCGCTGGCCTCAAGCTGGCACGGCATCAAATTCCTCAACCCTGAACGTGACGGTGCGGTGCTGCCGATTCTGCATCTGAATGGCTATAAGATTGCCAACCCGACGCTGCTGGGTCGCAGCAGCGACGAAGACCTGCACCAGCTGTTCAGTGGCTACGGCTATGAGCCGATATTTGTCTGCGGACATGAACCGGAAAAAATGCATCCGCTGATGGCGGAGGCACTGGATAACGCCTTCAGTAAGATTGCTCAGTATCAGCGAGAGGCGCGCAGCGGCAACGCCAGCACTGACGTGCCGCGCTGGCCGATGATTATTCTGCGCAGCCCCAAAGGCTGGACCGGCCCAAAAACGGTCGACGGCAAGAAAGTGGAGGATTTCTGGCGGGCGCATCAGGTGCCGGTCGCGGCCTGTCGTGAAGATGACGGTCATCGCCAGATCCTTGAGACGTGGATGCGCAGCTATCAGCCTGACGACCTGTTTGATGAGCAGGGTCGCCTGAAGCCGGAACTGCAGGCGCTGGCACCAGAGGGCGATAAGCGCATGGGCGCTTCACCGTATGCCAATGGCGGCCTGCTGCGTCGTGAGCTGGATACGCCCGGGATCGCAGAGTTTGCCTGCGATGTCAGCGAGCCAGGTACGGAGATGGCGCAGGCCACCGAGCATCTGGGCCGCTATCTCAGCGTGCTGTTCCAGCGTAACCGCGATAATTTCCGCCTGTTTGGCCCGGATGAAACCGCCTCTAACCGCCTGACACCCGTCTTCGACGTGACCAGCCGCACCTGGCTGGAACGAACCGAGCCTTATGATGAGCAGCTGGCGCGGGATGGCCGGGTGATGGAAATTCTCAGTGAGCATCAGTGTCAGGGCTGGCTGGAAGGCTATCTGCTGACCGGCCGCCACGGACTGTTCAACTGCTATGAGGCTTTTATTCACATCGTCGATTCGATGTTTAACCAGCACGCCAAGTGGCTGAAAGTCTCGCGCAAACTGGGCTGGCGTAAACCGATCTCGTCGCTGAACTATCTGCTCTCGTCCCATGTCTGGCGGCAGGACCACAATGGCTACAGCCATCAGGATCCGGGCTTTATCGATCACGTCGCTAACAAGAAAGCGGACATCGTGCGCATCTACCTGCCGCCCGATGCCAATACGCTGCTGTGGGTTGGCGATCACTGCCTGCGCACCTGGGACCGGATCAATGTGATTGTGGCGGGTAAACAGCCTGCGCCGCAGTGGCTGGATATGGCCAGCGCCGTGACACATTGTGAAGCGGGTATGGGTGAGTGGCGCTGGGCGGGCACTACGCCGGAGAATGAACAGCCGGATGTGGTGATGGCCTGTGCCGGTGATGTCCCAACTATGGAAACGATGGCGGCGGTCGATCTGCTGCGCGAGATGCTGCCCGGACTGCGCATCCGCGTGGTGAATGTAGTCGACCTGCTGGCGTTACAGCCGGAAGAGCAGCATCCGCATGGCAAATCTGATGCGGAGTTCGATGCGCTGTTTACCCAGGATAAACCGGTGATCTTTGCCTTCCACGGCTATCCGACGCTGATCCATCGCCTGACCTATTCCCGTACCAATCACCGCAACTTCCATGTGCGCGGCTTCAATGAAGAGGGAACCACCACCACGCCATTTGATATGACGGTGCTGAACGAGCTTGACCGCTATCATCTCGCGCAGGAGGCGATTCTGCGCGTGCCGGGACTGGCCGATACACATCCGGAACTGCTGGAGGATTTACAGCAGCGTCTGGCGGAGCATCATCGCTATGTCCGTGAACATGGCGAAGATTTGCCGGAGGTGCAGAACTGGAAATGGCCGTCGGCCACCGCACCCGGTGCACCTGATTAAGCGGCCAGCAGCGCGTCGGTCAGCATCCAGACGGTCGTCGCCACCAGTGACAGCGCCATCAGGCTGTTAAACAGCTGACGCTTCCAGGCAATCTGCAGATGGCTGCGCAGGCGATCGCCCAGCGCAGCCCAGATCAGGATGCAGGGCAGATTGAGCAGCATAAAGGCGATCATCACCGTCAGCACACCGCTACTGCCGCTGTAAAGCAGCGCGACGTTGGTGGCCATCAGCCAGGCTTTGGGGTTGATGGCCTGGAAGCAGGCACCGCCCACCAGCGTCATCGGCTGTGCCCGGGTTCGCGCTTCCGGTGCACCGGCGCGAAAAATTTTCCAGGATAACCACATCAGATAGGTACAGCCTGCCAGCGTCAGCGGCAGGCGAATCGCCGCCATCCAGTGCAGCAACACCTCCAATGCCATCCCGGCAATCACTGTCTGTACCGCGCAGCCCACCAGAATGCCAAACACCATCGGCAGGGTCCGCCGCATGCCAAAATTGACCCCGGATGTCGCCAGCAACAGATTGTTCGGGCCTGGCGTAATCGACATCACGGTAACGTAACTGAAGAAAGAGGGATCGAGCATCGTGGCTCTCCTGAAAGTGGACAGCGTTCTATGCTACGGCGGAGAAAGAGATGGTAACAGTGACACAAAATCACTATTGTAATGGTTACAGTTCCCGTTAACAGCAATTGTACCCATCCACGCCGGAGGCTTCTGTGTCCCTTACTCCTGCTTCCAATCAGCCGCTCTATCAGCAGCTCGCAGACAGCTTCGCTGAGGCCATCCATCAGGGCACGCTGAAACCCGGTAAACGCCTGCCGGCGATCCGCCGTGTCGCGCAGTCACACCAGGTCAGCGTCAATACGGTGCTGAATGCCTGGCAGATGCTGGAAGATCGCGGGCTGATTGAGGCGCGGCCGCAGTCGGGCTACTACGTGCGCGGCGTGTTGCCGGCTGTAACCCGTCACGGTCAGCATAAAGCCCGGGTACGCGACCCCAGCAGCGGTAAGCTCGACCTGATCGATAAGGTGTTTGCAGCGCAGAATCATCCCGACTACACCAATATTTCCCTGGCCTGCCCGCAGGACAGCGAGCTGTTTCCGGCGGCGCGCATCGCCCGGATTACCGCCTCACTGCTGCGCCGTCATCCCAACATCATCGGGCGCTATGCACTTCCACCCGGTAGTGAGCGCTTACGGGAGGAGATTGCGCGACGGGCGCTGCACGCCGGGCAAACGCTCACCGCCGATGAGATCACCCTGACCCATGGTTGCATGGAGGCTTTACAACTGGCGCTGCGGGCGGTGACGCAGCCCGGCGACTGCGTTGGGCTGGAGTCGCCGACCTACTTTTTCCTCTTCCCCCTGCTGGCGTCGCTGGGCCTGAAGGCGCTGGAAATCCCTACCGATCCGCAGCATGGCCTGTCGCTGGATGCGCTGGAGATGCTGCTTCGGGAGCAGCGTATTAAGGCACTGATTGCGATGCCCAGCGTGCAGAACCCGCTGGGCTGCGGCATGTCGCTGGAGAATAAGAAGCGGCTGGCTAAGTTAGTGAATACTTACCACGTTCCGCTGATTGAAGATGGGCTTTATGACGAGTTGCAGTTCGACTGGCCGCTCTCACCCGCCGTGAAAGCCTTTGATCGCGATGGCTGGGTGATCTACTGCACCAGCTTCACCAAAACCGTGGCACCCGATTTCCGACTTGGCTGGACCGCCGCAGGTCGTTTTCATGATGCGATTGCCCGACTGAAAGCAGTGTCGTCGATGGCCGAATCCGCCCTGCTCTCGGAAACGCTGGCGGAGTTTCTTGCGTCCGGCGGTTATGACCATCATCTGCGCACGCTACGCCGTCGCTACGCGGCCAATCTGGATGAGGCGCGCGGTCTGATCGCCCGTTACTTCCCGGTGGGAACCCGCGCGACGCTGCCACGCGGTGGATTTGTTTTCTGGGTTGAGTTACCGGGCGGCGTGAATACCACAGAGATGTTTGATCGACTGCTGCAGGAGCAGATTTGCGTCACGCCTGGCGCGCTCTATTCGCTGAGTGAGCGCTACAACCATGCGCTGCGTCTCTCCTGCTGCTATCCGTTTGATGCGCGCTATACCCGGGCGATTCAGCGCGCAGGTGAACTCGCCTGTGAACTGGCAGGCGTGTCGTGCGGCCAGGCTCAGGGTGTACCGTTGCGGCCCCAGACGGTATAGCCGCGACGTTCAGTCAGGCGCTCGTAATAGGTGCGCACCGCCGGATAGTCGGGATGATCGAGCGGGGTTTCAAACCAGCGGTTTACCGCCAGGCCAATCGGAATGTCTGCCAGGGTAAAATTGCGTCCGGCGACGTAGCGCCCGGTTTTTTCCAGCTGCTGATTGAGAATGCTCATAGTGTGCGCCCAGCCTTTGCTGGCCGCAGCCAACAGTCGCGGGTCCTGGTGGGCCGGTGAGTTTCGCACCAGCGACATAAAGGCGTAACGCCATGAGGTGTTGAGTTCGGTGGATTGCCAGTCCATCCACTGATCGACAGGTGCACGCGTCTGCGGATGCAGAGGATAAAGCCATTCACCGCCATAGGCGTTCGACAGATAGCGCAGAATGGCGTTGGATTCCCACATCACAAAGTCACCATCTTTCAGCACCGGCACCATCGCATTCGGGTTGAGTGCCATGAATTCGGGCAGGTGCGTTGAACGGAAGCCATCGCCCCACTCTTCGCGCTGGTAATCGAGTTCCAGCTCGTCACACAGCCATAATACTTTGCGCACGTTGATTGAGGAGGCGCGTCCCAGGATCGTCAGCATTCACAGTCTCCGATAAAATCTTTAACTTATTGATAACGCTGTTAGCTGTTATAAGCAATCATCCGGCAGAGAAAAGGCCACACTAAAGCCACAGTAAGGAGTCACAATGAAGGTCGCGTTTAAGCAAGTCGATGTGTTTACCTCATCAGCCTTTAACGGCAATCCGCTGGCGGTGATCATGGATGCTCAGGGGTTAAGCGACAGCCAGCTGGCGGCGATTGCCCGCTGGACAAACCTGTCGGAAACCACCTTTGTCCTTCCGCCACAGCACGAAGAGGCGGACTATCGGGTGCGTATTTTTACCGTTGAAGGGGAACTGCCGTTTGCCGGTCATCCGACGCTGGGCACCGCCCATGCGCTGCTGGAGGCGGGCTGGCCAACCCGCACACCGGGTGAAATCGTGCAGGAGTGCGGCGTCGGTAACGTGACGGTGAAGATAGGTGACGCGGACCTGGCCTTTGCCGCGCCGGCTGCCACGCTGATGCCCTGGCAGGATGCGCGGATGAGTAACGCCTTAAACTGCGATGCGTTCGATCTGACGCAAAGTCCGACGATAGTGGACATGGGGATTCGCTGGCTGCTCATTCCGATGATTAGCGCTGAAGCGGTACTGGCGCTGCAGCCCGATGTCAGTGAATTGCAGCGACTGATTCAGCATGCGGGTGTCTCGGGCATCATGCCCTTTGGTCGTCTGCCTGCGGACGAGCCTGAGCAGTATGAAGTGCGCGGCCTGCTGGTAGAGAATGGCAGTCTGACCGAAGATCCGGTCACCGGCAGTGCCAACGCCTGTCTGGCGCGCTACTTTGCCGCGGCGGGGCAAACCACCCCCTATCGCGTTCGCCAGGGCACGGCCCTGCAGCGTGCTGGTCGGGTGAATGTGACCTTTGCCGGTGAGACCATCTGGATTAGCGGCAATACCGTGACCGTCATCGACGGCACTATTACGCTGTAAAATGCGGCGGCGTCGTGTTTTTCGCGACGCCGCCCGGGGTTAAATCCCCTGCCCGCCTGACGCTTCAATGCGCTGCGCGGTGATCCAGCCCGTTTCATCGCTAAGGATCGCGCTGATAGCGTCGCCGATATCATCCGGCAGTCCGACCCGACCCAGCGCCGTCAGCCCGGCAATCTGGTCGTTAATCTCGCGGGTATCGCGTACCCGTCCTCCGCCAAAGTCAGTCTCTATTGCGCCTGGTGCCAGAATATTGACGCGAATGCGGCGTTCACCCAGCTCTTTCGCCTGATAGCGCGTCAGGACTTCCATCGCCCCTTTCATCGACGCATAGGTTGCGGAGCCCGGATAAACCAGACGGGTCAGACCGCTGGAGATATTCAGGATGCGCCCCCCGTCGTTAATCAGCGGCAATAGCTTCTGGGTCAGGAAGTAAGGCCCTTTGAAATGCACATTCACCAGCGCATCAAATTCCGCTTCGGTGGTGTCGGTAAACGGCTTGTAATGTCCGTGCCCGGCGTTGTTCACTAAATAGTCAAAGCGCTCTCGTTGCCACTGCAGCTGCAATACCTCTTTCACTTCGCCAACAAAGCGATCAAACTGCCCGGTGTCGCCGACATCCAGCGCCAGCGCCACGGCGCGTCGTCCCAGTGCTTCAATTTCCTTTACAACCGCCTGCGCCTCATCGGCATGGCTGCGGTACGTCAGAATGATATCTGTGCCTCTCGCAGCCAGTTTTAAGGCTCCATTCCGGCCTAAACCACGGTTTCCACCGGTAATTAACGCTACTTTCTGATTCATCGCTCACACCTGTTGAAAAATTGAACACGGTTTAAGGATATTCGCGAATTATTGATCTATAAACAGGGTTAAATGCGCATCACTGTTTCAATAAAAACAACAATCGGTGAACAACATGGACAAAATTCACGCAATGCAGGTGTTTGTGCGGGTGGCCGAAATGGGCAGTTTTACCCGCGCGGCAGAGAGTTTAGGCGTCCCCAAAGGCAGCGTATCGCGGCAGATTCAGGCGCTGGAGAATCAAATGGCAACACGTTTGCTGCATCGCACCACGCGCCGGGTGCAACTAACCCAGGATGGCCTGGTCTATTACGACCGCTGTCTGGATCTGTTGTCGATGATTGACGATATGGACAGCCTGTTTCAGCACGAGCCCGCCTCGCTCAGCGGTAAACTCCGGGTCGACATGTCAGTGGCGATGGCCACCGGTTTTATCCTGCCAAGGCTGCCGGAATTTCTGCAACACTACCCGGGCGTGGAAATTGAGCTGAGCAGCAGCGACCGTCAGGTGGATGTGATCCGTGAAGGATTTGACTGCGTCATCCGGGTCGGTGAGCTGAAGGATTCAGGTCTGATTGCGCGAAAAATTGGTACTCATACCTTGATCAACTGCGCCAGCCCTGGCTACCTTTCGCGTTTCGGCATGCCAATCCGGCTGGAAGAGCTGTCGCAGCATGCGATGGTGCATTACAGCCAGCAGCTCGGCCAGGCCTCACCCGGCTTTGAATATTTCGATGGCAGGCAGTGCCATTACGTTCATACCGGTGGCGTGGTGACGGTGAACAGTACGGAAACTTATCGCGCCGCCTGCCTGGCAGGGCTGGGGATTATTCAGGTGCCCGCCGCCGGGATTCAGTCATTACTGGAAAGGGGCGAGCTGGTGGAAGTGCTGCATCGCTTTCCCGCCAGACCGATGCCGATCCATCTGCTCTATCCGCACCGGCGCAATGTGGCACGCCGCGTAAGGGTATTTATGGAGTGGCTGACTCAGGTGTTACAGGAGTACGTCACCTGAGCGGCTATACTTTGATTTTAATGATAAACAGGACAGTGAAGGTCTATGACAGACAAGCAGGAAAACCCGCAGGATATGCAGCCAGAAAAGCCGCTTATCGATATTAAAACCGGCAATCACACCGTGGATGAGTCGATTGTTCGCGTGTCACGCTTCGCCACCTGGTTCCAGTCTATTCCGGCGGTGGCGCATTTTATTCGCGCTCTGGACCGCTTTAATGACCGGCTCGGCAGCCAGTTTGGCGCGGCTATTACTTATTTCTCGTTTTTATCACTGATCCCCATTCTGATGGTCTCGTTCGCCGCCGTGGGTTTTGTGCTGGCATCGAATCAGGATCTGCTGACCGATATCATCAACAAAATCGTCAGCAGCATCAGTGACCCGACGCTGGCTACCACGCTGAAGAATACGGTGAACACCGCCATTCAGCAGCGTGCCACCGTGGGTATCACTGGTTTACTGCTGGCGCTCTACTCCGGCCTTAACTGGATGGGTAATCTGCGTGAAGCGATCCGCGCCCAGTCGCGCGACGTCTGGGAACGCAAACCGGATGACAAAGAGAAGATCTGGAAACGTTATATTCGCGACTTCCTGTCATTGACGGGTCTGATGCTGGCGCTGGTGATTACGCTGTCGCTGACCTCGGTAGCCGGTTCTGCTCAGGCGACCATCGTGAGTGCGCTGGGGCTGGATGGCATTGAGTGGTTACGCCCTGCCCTGACCATTATCGCCACGTCCATTTCCGTTCTGGCAAACTACCTGTTGTTCCTCTGGATTTTCTGGATTTTGCCGCGTCATAAGCCGCGCAAGAAAGCGCTGTTCCGCGGCACCCTGCTGGCGGCAATCGGCTTTGAGGTGATTAAGTTTGTGATGACGCTGACGCTGCCGAAGCTGGCAACCTCACCTTCTGGTGCAGCCTTTGGTTCTGTGCTTGGCCTGATGGCGTTCTTCTATTTCTTCGCCCGCCTGACGCTGTTCTGTGCAGCGTGGATCGCCACAGCCAAATATAAAGATGACCCGCAGATGCCGGAAGCGGGCAGCGCATCCCGCCGCAAAGCATCGTAATTCGTTAACAACAGCGGAAAATGTCACCCCCCGGCTATTTTTTCACCCGATAACAGGATGAATAGCTGAGGGGTCACTTTTATTTAGCCCTTTCTTAGAGTATCCCGCCAGATATCGTCCGGTTTACCCCGGTATCACCCGGCATTCGTCACACCACAGAAATTATCCTCTTTTTGCCCTCTGAAGCCAGACGCGGCGCGGGTTTTCATCATTGAATGCGCTCTGGCAGATGCGTAAGATTCTTTGTCTGTATTTACAAATAAGAAACAGTTATGCAAGCCTCCCTCACAGACACACTCGACAAACAGCAGGATCCCACACCGGTTAACTCACGCAGTAAAGTGGTGATTGCCTCGCTGGTCGGTACCGCCATCGAGTTCTTCGACTTTTATATTTATGCCACTGCGGCAGTGATTGTTTTTCCGCACATTTTCTTCCCGCAGGGTGATGCCACGGTCGCCACGCTACAGTCGCTGGCCACTTTTGCTATCGCCTTTATCGCACGTCCGATTGGCTCCGCCGTATTTGGTCACTTTGGCGATCGCGTCGGGCGTAAAGCCACGCTGGTTGCCTCGCTGCTGACTATGGGGATCTCTACGGTGGTCATTGGGCTGCTGCCAGGCTATGAGACGATTGGCGTGATGGCACCGCTGCTGCTGGCGCTGGCGCGTTTTGGTCAGGGGCTGGGACTGGGCGGTGAATGGGGCGGCGCGGCGCTGCTGGCGACGGAAAATGCCCCGGCGAAGAAGCGTGCGCTCTATGGTTCATTCCCTCAGCTGGGTGCACCGATTGGCTTTTTCTTCGCTAACGGGACTTTTCTGCTGCTCTCCTGGCTGCTGACCGACGAGCAGTTTATGCAGTGGGGCTGGCGCGTGCCGTTTATTCTCTCCGCCGTGCTGGTGCTGATTGGCCTGTATGTGCGCGTGTCGCTGCATGAGAGTCCGGTGTTTGCCAAAGTGCAGAAAGAGAAGAAGCAGGTTCGGGTGCCGATTGCGGCGCTGCTGAGCAAGCATCTGACCGCCACGATTCTCGGCACTTTTATCATGCTGGCGACCTATACGCTGTTCTATATCATGACCGTCTATTCGATGAGCTATGGCACCACACCATCACCAGCAGGTCTGGGCATTCCGCGTAACAGTATGTTGTGGATGCTGATGCTGGCGGTGATTGGTTTTGGTGTGATGGTGCCGATTGCCGGTTTGCTGGCCGACCGTTTTGGTCGTCGCAAGACGATGATTACCATTACGCTGATGATTATCGCGTTTTCGTTCCTGTTCCCAACGATGCTGGGTTCCGGTTCACAGGCGCTGGTGATGGCGTTTCTGCTGCTGGGTCTGAGCATTATGGGGCTGACGTTTGGCCCGATGGGCGCGCTGCTGCCGGAGCTGTTCCCGACCGAAGTGCGTTATACCGGCGCCTCGTTCTCCTATAATCTCTCCTCGATTCTGGGAGCCTCTGTTGCGCCTTACATCGCGACCTGGCTGAATGCCAATTATGGTCTGCAGGCGGTGGGGCTGTATCTGGCATCGATGGCGGTGCTGACGCTGATCGCGTTGCTGGCCTGTAAAGAGACGCGTCACCAGACGTTGTATGACGTTTAATCCTGTTAGATGAAGATCAGTGAAACCCGGCAGCCGCCGGGTTTTTTTATGGGCTGGGTTCAATAAATCTAAGGCAGCTTAGGGAACATACTTCGACACTGAGGAGTTTAAAAGCATAGCCTTGTGGTCATGCAATAGGCTCAGGGAGCATACGCCTTTCGCAAAGACGCAAAAGACGCCATCCATGGCGGGCTCAGCGCGGGCCGTCCCTGGCCCGCTATGCTTTGCTACAGGCGTATGCTCCCATCGCTTTAACCATGTTGGCTGTCTGTTTAGAAAATCTGAATTGTGCTCAAAGTTACAAACGTGGGCTGTGATAACTCTTCCAACAATAAAATAGCTCAGGGCGCTGGCAATATGGTCAGAGGAGGAAAGCGTCCCGCGCCATGGATGGCGCGGGCAGAGCATGCCAGGGATGGCGGGTTTTGCGTCTTTCCGATCTGACCGTATTGCCCGTGCAGGCTCGGTCTTACAGCGAAGCAGGCAGTGCAGGCACCGTTCCACCAGCGAACTTCTCAGGTAGTGTTCCCAAACAAAAAACCCCGGCAAGCCGGGGTTTGTTTTGCTGAAAACTGTGATGACGGTTATTAGCCCGCGACAGCGATACGCTTCATGTCGGTCATGTAGCCACGCAGTTTGCGGCCAACGGTTTCAATCGGGTGCTGGCGAACGGCTTCGTTAACGTCACGCAGCTGTGCGTTGTCGACCTGCGTACCTTCCACCGCTTTACCCAGATCGCCCGGCTGCAGTGTGGTCATGAACTCTTTCAGCAACGGCACCGCAGCGAAGGAGAACAGGTAGTTACCATATTCAGCGGTATCAGAGATCACCACGTTCATTTCATACAGACGCTTACGGGCGATGGTGTTCGCGATCAACGGCAGCTCATGCAGGGATTCGTAGTAAGCAGACTCTTCGATGATGCCGGCATCTACCATGGTTTCAAACGCCAGCTCAACGCCCGCTTTCACCATCGCAACCATTACAACACCTTTATCGTAGTACTCCTGCTCTTCGATTTTGCCTTCATACTGTGAGGCAGTTTCGAATGCGGTCTGGCCGGTCTCTTCACGCCAGGTCAGCAGGTTTTTATCATCGTTCGCCCAGTCAGCCATCATGCCGGAAGAGAATTCGCCGGAGATGATGTCATCCATATGCTTCTGGAACAGCGGCGCCATGATGGTTTTCAACTGCTCTGACAGCGCATAAGCGCGCAGTTTCGCCGGGTTAGAGAGACGATCCATCATCAGGGTGATGCCACCAAACTTCAGTGACTCGGTGATGGTTTCCCAGCCGAACTGAATCAGTTTTTCTGCGTAAGCCGGATCCGTACCTTCAGCCACCAGCTTATCGAAGCAGAGCAGTGAACCGGCCTGCAGCATGCCACACAGGATGGTCTGCTCACCCATCAGGTCAGATTTCACTTCTGCAACGAAGGAAGATTCCAGCACGCCAGCACGATCGCCGCCGGTCGCTGCTGCCCAGGCTTTGGCAATCGCCATGCCTTCACCTTTTGGATCGTTTTCCGGGTGAACCGCGATCAGCGTCGGAACACCAAAGCCGCGTTTATACTCTTCACGGACTTCTGTACCCGGGCACTTCGGTGCCACCATCACAACAGTGATGTCTTTACGGATGCTTTCGCCCACTTCAACGATGTTGAAACCGTGCGAGTAACCCAGCGCAGCGCCATCTTTCATCAGCGGCTGAACAGCCTGAACTACTGCGGAGTGCTGCTTGTCTGGCGTCAGGTTAACGACCAGGTCCGCCTGCGGGATCAGATCTTCGTAAGTACCCACTTTAAAACCGTTATCGGTCGCTTTACGCCATGAAGGGCGTTTCTCAGCAATCGCTTCGGCACGCAGTGCATAGGCGACATCCAGACCTGAATCACGCATGTTCAGACCCTGGTTCAGGCCCTGCGCACCACAGCCAACGATAACGACTTTTTTGCCTTTCAGGAAACTGGCACCATCCGCGAATTCTTCACGCGCCATGAAACGACATTTGCCTAATTGCGCCAACTGGTTGCGCAGGTTCAATGTGTTGAAATAGTTAGCCATGGGTACTCCGGTAAGGTTGTGTTTGCTTTTTTTGTTCAGGAACGGCGTGTCATGCAACGCCGCGAATGACCCCATCATATGACAGGAATTCTGTTGCTTAAATTGATATATTAACAACGTCACATTGCAATAAATGCAACACCACCCAGAGGCGACGCGCACATGGATTTACGGGATCTGAAACTGTTTCTTCATCTGGCAGAAAGCTGCCACTTCGGGCGCACGGCGCGTGCGATGCACGTCAGCCCTTCCACGCTGTCACGCCAGATCCAGCGGCTTGAAGACGATGTCGGCCATGCGCTGTTTCTGCGCGATAACCGCACCGTGACGCTGACGGAAGCGGGTGAACGCCTGCGTCAGTTTGCCCAGCAGACCCTGTTGCAATATCAGCAACTGCGTCATGTGATGGATCTTAACGGTCCGTCACTCAGCGGCGAACTGCGCCTGTTCTGTTCGGTAACGGCGGCCTACAGCCATCTGCCGCCGATCCTCGACCGCTTTCGTGCCGAACATCCGCAGGTCGAAATTAAACTGGATACCGGTGATGCTGCGGATGCGGTAGAAAAAGTGCACTCCGGCGATGCCGATCTGGCTATTGCCGGCCGTCCTGAAACTTTGCCCGCCAGCATTGATTTTATGCCACTGGGGCTGATTCCGCTGGTGCTGATTGCGCCTGCATTACCCTGTGCCGTCCGCACACAGGCCACCCAGCCGCAGCCCGACTGGTCAAAAATTCCGTTTATCCTGCCGGTGCAGGGACCCGCACGACGGCGTATCGATCTCTGGTTCCGCCGCCAGCGCATCCCGAATCCGGTGATTTACGCCACGGTATCGGGGCATGAGGCGATAGTCTCAATGGTAGCGCTGGGTTGCGGTATTGCGCTGTTGCCGGATGTCGTGCTGGAGAACAGCCCGGACCCGGTGCGGAACCGCGTGCTGATGCTGGAGAATGTGGAGTCTGTTGCGCCGTTCGAACTCGGTATCTGCGTGCAAAAAAAGCGGCTCGGAGAGCCGCTGATCAGTGCTTTCTGGAGCCAGCTGTAATCAGTGGCCTGACAGGAAGAAGCGGAACGCCGGGTTCTGGCTTTCGTCGTGAAAGTCGTAACCCAGATCGGTGAGATGCTCCTCAAAACGCGGTTCATCGCTGCCGAGCTCAAAAGCCGCCAGCACACGACCATAATCGGTGCCGTGGCTACGGTAGTGAAACAGCGAGATATTCCAGTGGGTGCCCAGCGTTTGCAGGAACTTCAGCAACGCGCCAGGCGCCTCCGGGAATTCGAAGCTGAAGAGCCGTTCACGCAGCGGCTTGGAGGGACGTCCGCCCACCATGTAACGCACATGCAATTTCGCCATTTCATCATCTGAGAGATCGACCACCTGATAACCGCCGCGCGTAAGTTCGCTTATGATTTCGCTGCGCTCTTCCACGCCACGGGTCAGACGTACACCAACAAAGATGCAGGCTTTGTCCGCATCGGCGTAACGATAGTTGAACTCGGTGATGGAACGTCCGCCCAGCGTCTGACAGAAACGCAGGAAGCTGCCCTGCTGTTCCGGGATCGTTACAGCCAGCAGCGCTTCACGCTGTTCGCCCAGCTCGCAACGCTCGGAGACGTAACGCAGGCCGTGGAAGTTGACGTTGGCACCGGACAAGACATGCGCCAGCCGCTCGCCTTTGATCTCGTGCTGCTGGATATACTTCTTCATGCCCGCCAGCGCCAGCGCACCAGACGGTTCCGCCACGGCACGAACATCTTCGAACAGATCTTTCATCGCAGCGCAAATGGCATCGCTGTCGACGGTGATGATGTCATCGATGTAGGCCTGACAGAGCCGGAAGGTTTCGCTGCCAATCCGCTTCACCGCCACCCCTTCGGCAAACAGCCCGACGCGTGGCAGATCGACCGGATGACCGGCATCCAGCGCCGCTTTCAGGCAGGCTGAATCTTCTGACTCCACCGCAATCACTTTGATCTGCGGCATCAACTGCTTGATCAATACAGCGACGCCCGCTGCCAGACCGCCACCACCAACCGGCACAAAGACCCGGTCGAGGTGCGCATCCTGCTGCAACAGCTCCATCGCCAGCGTGCCCTGTCCGGCAATCACAGCCGGATGGTCAAACGGCGGAACGAAGGTGTAGCCGCGCTGTTCAGCGAGCTCTATCGCTTTGGCTTTCGCCTCGTCAAAGTTGGCCCCAAACAGAAAAGCCTCACCGCCAAATGCGCGCACTGCATCAACCTTGATGTCTGCGGTCGCCAGCGGCATCACAATCAGTGACTTAATGCCCAGCTTCGTCGCGGAGAGCGCCACGCCCTGCGCATGGTTACCGGCCGAAGCCGTCACTACGCCGCGCGCTTTCTGCTCTTCGCTCAGACCGGCAATCATTGCGTAGGCACCGCGCACCTTGAAACTGTGCACCGGCTGACGATCTTCCCGCTTTACCAGAATGGTGTTGCCGAGACGCGATGAAATTTTTTCCATAACCTGCAGCGGCGTCACCTGTGCCACTTCATACACCGGTGAACGCAGCACTGCATGCAAATACTCGGCGCCGCAAGGCGCGTCGGGTAGCGGTTGAGACTCGGCCATGTTTAGCCTCCCAGCTTGCTCTTATCGCGAACGGCGCCTTTGTCAGCACTGGTCGCGAGTAATGCGTAAGCACGCAGCGCAAAGGAGACTTCACGCTGACGATTGACCGGCGTATATGCCGCATCGCCACGTGCCTGCTGCTCTTCACGGCGGGCATGCAGTTCGTTATCCGGCACAGCGAGTTTGATGCCGCGGTTCGGGATATCGATCTCAATGGTGTCGCCATCTTTGACCAGCGCAATGGTGCCGCCGTTGGCCGCTTCAGGCGAAGCGTGACCGATAGAGAGGCCCGATGTGCCACCAGAGAAACGACCGTCGGTGATCAGAGCGCAACTTTTACCCAGACCCATCGATTTCAGATAGGTGGTCGGATAGAGCATTTCCTGCATGCCCGGCCCGCCTTTTGGCCCTTCGTAGCGGATGACAACTACGTCGCCTGCCACGACTTTGCCGCCCAGAATCGCTTCTACCGCGTCATCCTGGCTTTCATAGACTTTGGCCGGGCCGGTGAAGGTCAGGATCTCTTTGTCTACGCCCGCTGTTTTAACGATACAGCCATCTTCGGCGATGTTGCCGTACAGCACGGCCAGACCGCCATCCTGCGAGTACGCGTTTTCGCGGGTGCGGATGCAGCCTTCGGCACGGTCATCATCCAGCGTGTCCCAGCGGCAGTTCTGCGAGAATGCCTGGGTGGTACGGATGCCCGCCGGACCGGCGCGGAACGTATCTTTTACCGCCTGATCTTTGGTCAGCATGATGTCGTACTGATCCAGCGTTTCACGCATGGTCTGCTGCAGGATATTACGGGCGCTGCTGTCGAACAGGCCGGCACGATCCAGCTCGCCGAGAATGGCGAAAACACCACCTGCGCGATGCACATCTTCCATGTGGTATTTCGGGGTACTTGGCGCGACTTTACAAAGCTGAGGCACTTTACGTGACAGGCGATCGATGTCGGAGATATTGAAGTCGATGTCGCCTTCCTGGGCCGCCGCCAGCAGGTGCAGCACGGTGTTGGTGGAGCCGCCCATGGCGATATCCAGCATCATGGCGTTCTCGAAGGCGGCCTTGTTCGCGATGTTGCGCGGCAGCATGTTGACGTCATCCTGCTCGTAGTAGCGCTTGGTGAGACTGACGATGCGCTTACCGGCATTGATGAACAGCTCTTTGCGATCAGCGTGCGTGGCCAGCAGTGAACCGTTGCCAGGCTGCGACAGGCCGAGTGCTTCGGTCAGGCAGTTCATCGAGTTGGCGGTGAACATGCCGGAGCAGGAGCCGCAGGTCGGACAGGCAGAGCGTTCGATCTGATCGCTGTCGGCATCGCTGACGTTCGGGTTCGCACCCTGAATCATCGCATCGACCAGGTCCAGCTTGATGATCTGATCAGAAAGCTTGGTTTTACCCGCTTCCATCGGGCCGCCTGAAACGAAGATCACCGGAATATTAAGGCGCAGAGACGCCATCAGCATGCCTGGGGTGATTTTGTCACAGTTGGAGATGCAGACCATGGCGTCGGCGCAGTGCGCATTAACCATGTACTCGACCGAGTCAGCAATCAGCTCACGCGAAGGCAGTGAATACAGCATGCCGCCATGACCCATGGCAATACCGTCATCCACCGCGATGGTGTTGAACTCTTTAGCCACACCACCCGCCGCTTCAATCTGCTCAGCGACGAGTTTACCCAGGTCGCGGAGGTGAACGTGGCCAGGGACAAATTGGGTGAATGAGTTAACCACAGCGATAATCGGCTTGCCGAAATCGTCGTCGGTCATTCCTGTCGCGCGCCATAAGGCACGGGCACCCGCCATGTTGCGGCCGTGGGTGGTAGTGGCGGAACGGTACTTAGGCATGCTCTATTTACTCCAGTAAGAATAAGCTCGCGGACGTCAGATGACGCCCGCGCTGTATCTGATTATGGGTTAACCGGATCTAACCAGCCCCATTTGTCTTCGGTTTCGCCGGTGAAGAGACCAAAGAAGGCCTCCTGAATGCGTTTAGTCACCGGACCACGCTTGCCTTCGCCCACCTGAATGCGGTCGACGCTGCGCACCGGTGTGATTTCTGCGGCGGTGCCCGACATAAAGACTTCGTCAGCCAGGTAGAGAGATTCACGCGACAGAGTCTGCTCACGCACTTCAATGCCCATATCACGCGCCAGCGTGATGATGGCATCGCGGGTGATGCCCGGCAGTGCCGAAGAGGTAAATGGCGGGGTATAGAGCACACCATCTTTAACTTCAAACAGGTTTTCGCCTGCCCCTTCTGAGATCAGGCCATTGGTATCCAGCGCAATGCCTTCCTGATAGCCATGACGACGGGCTTCGCTACCCACCAGCAGTGAGGAGAGGTAGTTACCACCCGCTTTAGCAGCAGTTGGCAGAGTGTTTGGCGCCACGCGGTTCCATGAAGAGACCATCGCGTCAATGCCATTCTCCAGCGCTTCAGCGCCCAGGTACGCGCCCCACGGGAAGGCGGCAATGATCACGTCAGTTGTGAAGCCGTCTGGCGGGTTCACGCCCAGGCCCACATCGCCGACAAAGGCCAGCGGACGGATATAAGCACTTTTCAGTTTGTTCACGCGGATGACTTCGCGGCACGCTTCCATCAGCTCATCAACGCTGCTTTTAATCGGGAAACGATAGATTTTGGCGGAGTCATGCAGACGTTGCATGTGTTCACGATGACGGAACACAACCGGTCCTTTGTGAGAGTCGTAGCAGCGCACGCCTTCAAATACCGACGTACCATAGTGCAAGGCGTGGGACATGACGCTGACCTTCGCCTCTTCCCACTTAACCATCTCGCCATTGAACCAAATAAAGTCTGCTTTCTTCGTGCTCATTGTTATTCCCTCTCGCGGCTACGCGCGGATTTGTTGTGTTGTCTGTTGTTGAATCTGAACGCATGCAACGTCGATCAATTTACTTAACTGCGAAGACAGTAAATCGACGGAGCGCTGGCTGGCAACGGTCATTTCAATATTAATGTTTTCTGCGTTGGCGACTGAGGCCATGTTCATAGAACAGACCTGAAAACCGCGGTGACGCACGACGCGTAAAATGCGCTCTAATATTTCAGGGCGGAAACGGGCTTCGATAGACAATTGATGCTGGTTCATACGGTTTTCTCCATCATGTTTGCATTGCTGGCACCCGGCGGTACCAGTGGCCAGACGTTTTCATGCTCATCAATTGCAACATGCAGGAAGTAAGGACCTTCGCTGTTCAGCAGAGCATCAAGGGCGGCGTCGACCTGATCTTTACGGGTAATGCGCTGGCCGGGGATGTTGAACGCGCTGGCCAGCGTGAGGAAATCGGGATTATCGGACAGGTTGGTTTCGCTGTAGCGACCGTCAAAAAAGAGCTGTTGCCACTGGCGTACCATACCCAGACGCTGGTTATCCATCAGTACGATTTTGACCGGCAGCCTGCCGCGCTTGATGGTGCCCAGCTCCTGAATGTTCATCATGATGGAGCCATCACCGGAGACACAGATAACCGTATCGTCCGGGCGTGCAACCTGCGCACCAATGGCAGCAGGCAAACCAAAGCCCATGGTGCCTAAGCCGCTGGAGGTGATGAAATTCTCCGGTGCGTTAAATGCCATGTGCTGCGCCGTCCACATCTGATGCTGACCGACGTCGGTGGTGACCACGGTATTCGCCGGTTTGCGATCGGAAAGTTGCTTCAGCAGCAGCGGCGCATAGATCGCTTCGCCCGGATGGTCGTAGCGCCATGCGTGGCTGGCTTTCAGTGCCTGCACCTCATCGCGCCAGGCGTTGATAGACAAAGGCTGACTCAGTGCGGACAGCAGTTCGTTGAGATCGCCCTGCAGGGAGACATGAGCGCGGCGTAATTTGTTTAACTCAGCGGGATCGATATCGAGATGAATCACGCTGGCGTGCGGTGCAAAGGTATCCAGCTTGCCGGTCACGCGATCATCGAAACGGGCACCGACCGCGATCAGCAGGTCACACGCCTGTACGGCCAGGTTAGCGGCTTTGGTACCGTGCATCCCCAGCATACCGAGATAGACGTCACTTTGCGGGTCCACGCTGCCCAGTCCTTTCAGAGTAGCAACCGCCGGAATGCCGGTCTCGTCTGCCAGCTTGCGCAGTGCCGGAACCGCCTGAGCCAGACCGACACCGCCGCCAACGTAGAGCATTGGCTTTCTGGCCTGCGCCATCAGTGCACGTGCGTGGTCAATCGCCTGATGTGGCAGCGCATTTCCTTCTTCAACCGGAACCAGATGCGGTGCGGGTTCACCCTGTGCAATCTGAATATCTTTCGGGATATCAACCAGTACCGGACCCGGACGGCCCGACTGCGCCAGCGCAAAAGCTTCCGCCATGATAGCGGGTAATTCATCCAGCGATTCAACCAGGAAGCTGTGCTTGGTGCAGGCCAGTGAGAGTCCCAGTACGTCGATCTCCTGGAAAGCATCGGTGCCGATGAAGGCCGAGGTGACCTGACCCGTTACCGCCACGACCGGTACCGAATCCATCATCGCATCCGCCAGACCGGTGATCAGGTTAGTCGCGCCGGGGCCGGAAGTGGCGATACAGACGCCGGTTTTGCCGGTTGAACGGGCATATCCGATTGCCGCCATTACAGCGCCCTGCTCGTGACGACACAACAGGTGTTCCACGCCGCCGTCATAGAGCGCGTCGTATACCGGCATGATGGCGCCGCCAGGGTAACCAAATACGGTATCAACACCCTGCGCGCGTAAAGCCTGAACTACCCACTGTGCACCTGTCATCGCTATTCTCCTGTGTCCTGACCGGAACAACAGAATTTTATGCTACTGTTCATTGTTTGTTCCTTGTGGATTTACTGATATTTCCTCGGGTCGAAAAAAAACCCCCGGACCTTTCGGTGCGGGGGTTTTTTCGGATTCGAGGCTTGATTTTTAAGCCTTTCTTTCTCCAAGCGTTGCCCCGCACGGTAGGTTAATAACCACCACCACGCTAATCACGACCAGGCTAATCACTTGTAGAAGGGCTTTCATGTGTTGTTCAATTCTTTTTCGTGTTCGAAGTAATGCCTACAGAGTTATCATAGTCAGGGGTCATCGCACAACTTTTTTTACAGATTTATTTTCGTGCGTGACGCGGAATCGTAACCTATCGATTTGTAATACAAGAAATAATTACATGATGATAATTATTCATCACTTTAGTGACGTAATAATATTTTGATGGATTTGCGTACTGTCGCACAGCATTTTAAAACGCCATGAAACAACTTTCGATGGGGTGTGCGATGGCCCGAACCATACTGATGATGTCATGGCTTTTCTTTGATGCAGTCACCAGACTGACGGTAACAAGGAGCGAGTATGTCATTGTCAAAAGTTCTGACCCGGGCAGCACTGGGGGTGGACGCCCCGCTGGTGACCATTGAGGCACATATCAGTAATGGCCTGCCTGCCTTAACCCTGGTAGGTCTGCCGGAAACCACGGTCAAAGAAGCGCGTGAGCGGGTACGCAGCGCTATTATCAACAGCGGTTTCACCTTTCCGGCAAAGCGGGTCACCATTAATCTGGCACCCGCGGATCTTCCTAAAGAGGGCGGACGGTATGACTTACCTATGGCGATCGCCATTCTGGTCGCCTCTGAGCAGCTTCCTGCCGACAAGCTGACGCACTACGAGTTTCTGGGTGAACTGGCACTCGACGGCGCGCTGTGCGGTGTACAGGGCGCGATTCCGGCGGCCATGGTGGCAATTCAGGCTGGACGGCAGATGGTTCTCTCTGCTGAGAATCAGGCGGATGCCGGACTTATCCGTCAGGGGTCTTCACTGGTTGCATCTCATCTCAGCAACGTGTGTGCCTTTCTGCGTAATGAACTCACATTACCGACAGCTCAGTCCCCTGATCATCAGGGCGAGCCGCCTGCTGACGATCTCGCAGATATCATTGGTCAGGAACAGGGACGCAGAGCACTGGAGATCACGGCGGCTGGCGGGCATAACCTGTTGCTGATTGGCCCGCCTGGCACCGGTAAAACAATGCTTGCCACCCGGCTGCCCGGCATCATGCCTTCTTTAACCGATCAGGAAGCACTGGAATGCGCAGCAATCGCCAGTCTCGTGAACACTAGCAGTACTCTGCACCGACAATGGCGCAGTCGGCCTTTCAGATCACCTCATCACAGTGCATCTCTCTATGCTTTGATTGGTGGCGGATCACTACCACGGCCGGGCGAGATCTCACTGGCGCATAACGGCGTGCTGTTTCTGGATGAGTTGCCGGAATTTGATCGTAAGGTGCTGGACTCTCTGCGCGAGCCATTAGAGTCGGGGGTCATCGCTATTTCACGTGCGCGCGCAAAAGTCACCTATCCGGCACGATTTCAGCTGATTGCTGCAATGAATCCAAGTCCAACCGGACATTATCAGGGACAGCATAACCGTACCTCACCTCAGCAGGTGCTGCGTTATCTCAGCAAGCTGTCCGGCCCTTTTCTCGATCGTTTTGATCTTTCGCTGGAGGTGCCCCTACTTCCGGGTGGAATGCTTAGCGGTCAACGCCCTGTAGCAGAAACGTCTGAACGGGTTCGTCATCGGGTGGTCGCAGCGCGGGAGATTCAGCTGACCCGTGCAGGCAAAATTAATGCGCATTTAAACAATGCGGAGATTATGCGCTGGTGTCAGCCAGCTAAAGAGGATGCGGAGTGGCTGGAGTCAGTACTGGAGAAACTGGGTTTATCTGTACGGGCATGGCAGCGGATTTTGAAGGTGGCGCGTACCGTGGCCGATCTGGCGGGAGAAGCAGACGTCAGTCGGCATCATCTGCAGGAGGCTGTCAGTTATCGCACGATTGATCGTTTAATGATTCATCTGCATAACAGCCTGCAATAAAAAAGGGGCTTTCGCCCCTTCTCTGTTAATCGTCGCTGTCGGTAAAGTCTTCGACGGTGTCCATCTGCGGTTTACCGCCGGACAGCGTATGAAAACGCTTAGGACGCTTAATGCGGGTCATATATTTAGACCATACACGTTCAGCTTCCGTTTGCGGCTCACGCACGCCACGACACACTTCAATAAACAGACGTTCTTCTTCTGTTGCAGGCTCACGCTTTGATAAATCCAGCTCATTAAAGGCGAAACCGTGGCGTTCAAGAAGCTGAGCTTCTTTAATAGTAAAGTCACCGTGGCGTGAGAAACCACGCGGGTAATGTTTGTTATCAAAGAAACGATTCTCTGTTGAGAAGCTTTCCGCCATGTTACACGCTCCTGATTTTCTAATGCCGTGCTGTTAATGGCGCGGAGTATTAGATAGGCTTGACAGAGTGTAAAACAAAACATTTAAATCTATACGACAAACATTTTTTGGGAGAACGCTGTGGATACGGAATTACTGAAAACTTTCCTGGAAGTGAGCAGAACACGCCATTTCGGGCGTGCTGCAGAAGCACTTTACCTTACGCAATCTGCTGTCAGTTTTCGCATCCGCCAGTTAGAGAATCAGCTTGGCGTTAACCTTTTTACACGGCATCGCAATAACATACGTCTGACGGCGGCTGGAGAACGCCTGCTTCCCTATGCTGAAAGCCTGATGAGCACATGGATGATGGCAAAGAAGGAGGTTTCCCACACTCAACAGCATCATGAGCTTTCGATCGGTGCCAGTGCATCGCTATGGGAGGCTTATCTGACGCCGTGGCTACAGACGCTTTATGAGAATCGTGAAAGCCTGCATTTAGAAGCGCGCGTGGCACAACGACACCTGCTGGTTAAGCAGCTCCATGAACGCCAGCTGGATCTGTTGATCACCACTGAAGCGCCTAAGATGGATGAGTTAACCAGTCAGCAGATTGGTCATATCTCACTGGCGCTGTTCTGCGCCCGGCAGAGCGAGAAACGCGAAAAATATGATTACATTAAACTGGAATGGGGAGCAGATTTTCATCAGCATCAGAGTTATCTTTCCGGCGCTGATGATGTGCCAGTACTGACCACAACGTCGGCGCATGTTACCCGTGAACTGCTGCATACCACCGGAGCGTGCGCGTTCCTGCCTGACTTCTGGCAAAGTGTTTACAATGAGTTGATGGTGATCCCGGATACGCCCGTCGCCGTTCGTCCGCTCTATGCTGTCTGGTTGCAGAACAGCGATCAGCAGGCGCATATCCGGCAGCTGCTTAAATTCCCGATTCTGGTCAGGCAAAACAGCTAAAGATTGGCAGGTAGAGAAGCAAGCAGGGAAGAGATGAGACCAGTTAGATTTAACTGGTTCTTCTTTTTTGCCTTTATGAAGGCAAAAAAAAATCCTTTGCCGAAGCAAAGGATCGTTTTCTGGCAGGGGCGGAGGGACTCGAACCCCCAACACCCGGTTTTGGAGACCGGTGCTCTACCAATTGAACTACGCCCCTAATAGGGTGGCGGAACGGACGGGGCTCGAACCCGCGACCCCCTGCGTGACAGGCAGGTATTCTAACCAACTGAACTACCGCTC
>NZ_JANZNP010000012.1:0-198061 GCF_025153065.1 Pantoea sp. XY16
GAGCTAACCGGTACTAATGACCCGTGAGGCTTAACCTTACAACGCCAGAGGCGTTTTTGAGAGACACGATTTTCAGCTTATTCCGGATAAAATTAGCGGAAACGAAAGATTTTGCGGCGTGACAAGGCGCAGAGCGAAGACATCAGCGGGAGCATACTGAGGTATGTGACCGGTGTGGCTGAGCGATGGCAACGCGGTCATGGCGTAAAAGATTCGTTTCGTGCACCAAGATTTGCCTGGCGGCTGTAGCGCGGTGGTCCCACCTGACCCCATGCCGAACTCAGAAGTGAAACGCCGTAGCGCCGATGGTAGTGTGGGGCCTCCCCATGCGAGAGTAGGGAACTGCCAGGCATTAAATAAGTGAAGAAGCCCCGCACGCAGTGCGGGGCTTTTTTACGTCTGAATTTTGCTCTTTTGAGCAGAAACATTGACCACAAACCCACTTTCTGCAACCCTCATCACCTCATATGGTCTTACGGCATCGCCAGCAACCCGCTGATTTTTCGATAATTGGCGATATGGCTCACAATATTCATCTCAGATTACCCCGCCTTTACCTCTGGTAGACTTAAATGCTTTACTCAATCCTTTAAACGCTGTTGATCAGCAAGGAACAGAGGTAAGGCATGACAACAACAAATAATAAAATTCAGCCGGATGATACCAGGAAACGCATCTGGGCTATTGTTGGCGCGTCATCGGGCAACCTGGTCGAGTGGTTCGACTTCTATGTCTATTCATTCTTCTCGCTCTACTTTGCGCACATATTCTTCCCGCAGGGAGATACCACCACGCAGTTGTTGCAGACGGCGGGCGTTTTTGCGGCCGGATTTTTGATGCGTCCGATTGGTGGCTGGCTGTTCGGCTATATCGGTGACAAACATGGCCGAAAAAATTCGATGCTGGTTTCGGTCTGCATGATGTGTTTCGGGTCACTGGTCATCGCCTGCCTGCCGGGTTACGCAACGATCGGCGTGGCGGCTCCCGTCATTCTGCTGCTGGCGCGTATGTTTCAGGGATTATCGGTAGGTGGGGAATATGGGACCAGCGCAACCTACATGAGCGAAGTGGCTTTGGAAGGACGCAAAGGATTCTACGCCTCATTCCAGTATGTCACGCTGATTGGTGGTCAGTTAGCGGCGGTACTGACCGTAGTGGTGCTACAATTCCTGCTTACTGATGCAGAACTGCGCAGCTGGGGCTGGCGAATTCCGTTCTTCCTCGGCGCACTGCTCGCGGTTGTAGCATTGTGGCTACGGCGCTCTCTGGAAGAAACGTCAGACAAGACCAGCCGGGAACATCGCGATGCGGGAAGCGTAATCGGATTGCTGCGCAATCATACCCGTCCTTTCCTGATGGTGCTGGGTTTTACCGCGGGCGGTTCCCTGAGTTTTTACACCTTCACCACCTACATGCAGAAGTATCTGGTTAACACGTCGGGTATGGATCCTAAAACAGCCAGCGGGCTGATGACCGGTGCGCTGCTGGTCTTTATGCTGATTCAGCCAATTATCGGTGCGCTGTCAGATAAAATTGGTCGTCGCACTTCGATGATGATCTTTGGCGCAGCTGCGGCGATCTGTACGGTGCCAATTCTGACCCTGCTGCAAAACGTGCAAAGTCCCGGCGTGGCTTTCCTGTTGATTATGCTGGCCTTGCTGATCACCAGCTTCTACACGGCCATCAGCGGCATTCTTAAAGCCGAAATGTTCCCGCCACAGGTGCGTGCACTGGGTGTCGGGCTCTCCTACGCCGTCGCGAATGCGATCTTCGGGGGTTCGGCAGAGTATGTAGCGTTGCTGATGAAGAAGCAGGGGATCGAGACTACCTTCTTCTGGTATGTCTCTGCGATGGGCGCGGTGGCGTTTCTGGTGTCGCTGTTGCTGCACAAGCGTGGTAAGGGGATTAAGCTTTAAAATAGCTACTGGCTCAGATTCCAGAGAGCAATGCCGCTGGCTGCACCGGCGGCATCCCAGCGAAATCTTTCCAGCTCCAGCCGCTGCCATTCGGGCGGCTGTCATACAGCTCTTTTCCCGCCCCAGAACTTAACGAAACAACAGCACAGCAAGCAGCACACTTCGCATAATGGATGCCTTATTGACCGCAGTGATTAAAGAATCCGGCTGATCAGGCGATCGATACGTATCCGGCGCAGACGGCGAATGAGCTTGCGCACCTTGGCCGGGTAATCAGCAATACTCTCTAGCTCACGGAAATGCGTCACTACCGTCGTGTTCTGCCGGATTAACGTCAATTCCTTCTCACGCTGAGCCGCTAACTCCTGATGAGGATCGTGGATCAGCACGGCATTTTCCAGATCGAGCCGCCAGGCACGTGGATTGAGGTTATTACCGGTAATCAGCTGCCATTCGTCATCAACCCACATTCCTTTAAGGTGATAACTGTTCTCGCCATCCTTCCACAGTCTCACGACCAGCTGATCGGTCGTAACGTAGTAGTGCAAACGGCTCATAAAGCGACGCAGATTGATTTCATACAGGTAAGGCAGCGCGCCTATGATTTTGAACGGCTGATCAGGCGCAATATAGAAGTCATTGGCTGTTTTATCGCCGACGATGATCTCAACCTGCTTTCCCTGGCGCAGAAGATGAATGATATTACGTACCAGCAAGGCGGGCATGTTGAAGTAGGGGGTACAGATAATCAGCTTCTGTTCTGCACACGGCATCAGATGGAAAATGGTTTTATTGAGCAGGCTATGCTTACCCAGACCGACCAGCGGTGTAACTGCCAGTTCATCGTTGCCGGCATTCCCTTCAAACTGATAATTGAAGCCACGCAGATCCTGACGGAACTGGCGCGTCTCATTTTTAATTTCGGGGCTGGAAGGGCGCTCAGCGAAATCGAGCCGGTTAACCGCTTCTGCTGGCTTCAGATTGAGCGTGATCCAGTCATACATGGTATCGGTCAGCTGCGAATTGCGGATAACCTGGTAGCGATCATAACGATACTTGTCATGCTGATGCAGGTAAACATCATTGATGCTGGCGCCGCTGTAGAGCAGCGTATCATCTATGATGAAACCTTTAAGATGGAGTACACCCAGGGCTTCACGGGTATTGACCGGGATACCATAAACCGGGATGGCAATATCGGCATAACGCGTCGCCATTTCGCAATACCAGTCGGCATTGGTTACGCCTCGTGCTGCGCCAATTCGGCCACGCTGCGCACGATGCCAGTCTACCAGAATCGAGATATCCAGCTCCGGTCTCGCCTGCTTCGCATGATAAAGCGCATCCATAACGGCACGCCCGGCGTCATCGTTTTCCAGATAGAGCGCAACGATACAGATGCGGGTCTGCGCTGCCGCAATCTTCTCCAGCAACGTCTGACGAAATTCGGCAGGCGAGTAAAGTGTCGACATATCCGCAACGGATTGTGACAGTTTCGGCAGCTCTGCGAGGTGTTGTTGGTGTTTATTACGTTTAAATTTAGACAACATCACAGTGCACTTCTTCTCTGTTCATTGCATGGCCTTTTGCCATCAAATCAGGGTTATAACCATAAATAATAACATCAACTCCGTCGATTCGAACGTTTTTTACCTTTCTGTACAAGGTTAGTTGATCTCGTTCTGTAAAGACAATTTCAGGCTGACGATACCGTCATCCAGTTGAATATCAACATGAAAATTGAGTTTTCGGGCCAGGGTAATCATGCCGCGGTTATGGGGCATGGTGATACCGTTCAATTGTTGCAAGCCGTGATGTCGGGTGTAGCGGATCATCTTTTCCAGCAGACGACGGCCCATGCCTAACCCTTTCAGGTCAGAACGGACCAGCACTGAAAACTCCGCATCGATGTTATCGGCGTCAGAGATCGCGCGAGTGACACCAATGATCTCATGACGTTCCTGATCCTGACGGACCGCCACAATCGCCATCTCGCGGTCATAATCGATCTGAGTCATATTGGCGAGGTCATCATGCGTGAACTCATTGATCTCACTGAAGTAGCGGTAGTAAAGATCCTCTTTGGTCACCTGGCTGATAAAATCGCGCAATAATGGTTCATCCTCTGGCAGGATTGGACGGAACAGGCAGAATTGCCCATCTTTTAACTCTACCTGTTCTTCCAGATGCTGCGGATAAGGGCGAATGGCCAGCCTTGCTTCGTTATCGCCGTGGAACGGAGCCAGCGTCAGGGTGACATCCAGCAGGGTAAAATCATTGCCTGCCGCCAGCAGCGGATGAATATCCAGTCGCTGGATCTCCGGGCAATCCACTACCAGATCAGAGACCTGCACCAGCAGCTGGCTTAAACCAGAGATATCCAGCGGATTCAGGGCGCTGCGGCTGCGGATTTTTCCGCTCTTAATAGCCTGAATGACCAGATAGCGTGCCAGCGTCATATTCAGTGGGGGCAGGGCAACGGCAGCCTGTTTATCAGCCTGCCATTCCACCCCGCCTTCACCCAGCATAATGATTGGGCCAAACAGTGCATCCTGTTCGACCACGACCCGCAATTCCTGCGCGCCCGCCCGGCTGGCCATGCTCTGAACCAGCAGTCCCTCTATACGCGCCTGCGGCAGCGTCTGCTTTACCCGATCAAAAATGGCTTCGGCGGCATGCTCCACTTCACTGGCATTACGCAGGTAGAGCATCACACCCTGAACCTCTGATTTATGGGCGATATCGGGTGAACGCAGCTTTAGCGCCACCGGATAGCCAATCTGGCCGGCAATGGTTACCGCTGCCGCGCTGTCACTGGCGATCCAGGTTGGCAGCGTGGCCAGCCCATAAGCCTGCAGCACCGGCTGCACTTCGTGAGTATCCAGTGAGGTAATGCCACGCGCCAGCGCCTGTGACAGCAGCTGGTGAGCATGTGCACTATCCTGGTTCAGTGTAGCGGGCAGGGCAGGCGTCTCGCGCAGCTGCTTCTGATTACGTCGGTACTCAACCTGATGCATAAAGGCGGTTACGGTGCCTTCCGGCGTGCGCCAGGTGGGTATACCCGCCTGCGTAAAGGCACGACGTGCAGCCTGTGAAGAGAACTCGCCGCTCCAGTTGGTCAGCAGCGTCACCAGCTTACCGCGCGGGTGGCGGGCCACAGTATCGATCAGATGTGCGGCCGTTTCAGTCGCAGGCGCGACCGCGCTTGGCGCATGAATGATCATTAAGGCATCAAGTTCATGGCTGTCGAGCAGGATCTCTGTGCAGGCAGCGTAGCGCTCAGCGGTGGCGTCATCTTTTAAATCCAGCGGATTACCGCGACCCGCACCGGCAGGCAAAATAGCCTCAAGCTGCTGACGCGTTTCATCGCTGAGCTGCGCCAGTTTCCCATTGCGGGCGTAAAGCTCATCCAGCGCCAGCGCGGCGGGCGCCGCACCATTACTGATGATCATCAGCCTGTCGCCGCGCAGTGGCCGCATATGGCTTAGCGATTCAACAGCGGAGAACAGCTCATGGGTATCCTGTACCCGCAGCAATCCGGCACGCTGAATGGCCGCATCCCAGGCAGCATCCAGACCACTGTGGGTGCCCAGCAGCGCCTGCGCTTCACGGCTGCGACCACTCTTGATCACCAGAATCGGTTTATTACGGGAAGCGCTGCGTGAGGCAGAAACAAAGCGACGTGCGTCACTGAGGTGCTCCAGATAAAGGAGGATGGCACTTGTTTTACCGTCGCGGGCCAGGAAGTCGAGCAGGTCATCAACATCGGTATCCAGGCTGTCACCCAGCGCGATAAACCACGAAAAACCGAGGTTACGCTGCTGCGCCCAGTCGAGAATGGTATTCGATACGGCGGCAGACTGGGAGATAAATGCGATACGGCCTTTCTCTATCGGCACCGGCGAGAAGCTGGCATTGAGACCCTGCCAGGGCGCCAGCAGGCCAAGACTGTTCGGCCCCAGCAGACGTATCTGCCACTGGCTGGCGCAGGCTTTGAGTTCAGCCGACTGGCTGGCAGGTGCAGAGAGAATAATACAGGCCTTGCAACCTTTCTCGCCGAGCTGTTGCAGCAATTCGAGGTTACGTTTTGAGTGGGTGCAGATCACCGCCAGGTCAGGCGCGAAAGGTAAGCTGTCGATGGTGGGCCAGGCGAGTACGCCGCTGACCGCTTTATATTTTGGCGTGACCGGCAGTACAGGCCCGCTAAAACCGCCTGCCAGCAGGTTACGCATCATAAAGTAGCCGGCACGCCCGGGCGTGACCGAGGCACCTATCACCGCAATTGACTTAGGTCGTAACAGCGCTTCCAGTCCGCGTTGGCTCATCTCGCCCTCCAGAGATCGGGATTTGCGTGATTGTAAACGCTTTTTGCTGGCCGCGCTTCCGGGCAGATCGCAGGCTGAACATCCGGATCCTGAAAACTGTCAGAGCAGGCTCACGCCTGCCAGCCGGAGAGGGACACGGTTAAGCCTGTCCGGGGTGATGCGGTTTTCCTGCCAGATAGGCCGCGCGGAACTGATCGAAATGGTGAGATAACGCTTCTGCCGCCTGCCGATCGCCCGCCTGTGCCAGTAGCGCCGCCGCCACTTCAGCGGTGCAATGCTGACCTTCGCCGTGCGCCTCACGCAGCGTATAACGCGAAGGCGTGCTGACATCCAGCGACATTACCGGCAGGGCGTCGAGCCAGGGACTTTTGCGAAACATCTTGCGCGCTTCGGTCCAGGTGCCATCCAGCATAATAAACAGCGGCGGCTTGCCGCTGGCGGGCGGCGTTGTCAGCACTTCGCGACCGGGATCGGCATAGGCGGCCGGGAAGACCACCAGCGGCTGATATTCAGGGTTGCGCACAGCCGCAAGCAGCAGCGGATCCGGCTCGGTGCGTGACCAGCCAAATGCCTGGGTATGCGGCAGAATATCGGCAATCAGACGGCCAGTGTTACTCGGCTTCATTGGCTCGGTATCAAACATCACCAGGCAGAAGCGACTACGGGCAGACTGCGGCACAATCTGATTGCAGAGACAGTTGGCCTCTGGCAGCAGGCAGCCCTGGCAGCGAATGACCCGATTTCCGCGCGCCAGGAAAGGACGGGTGGCGCGGGCCAGGCGTTGGGTGCGCAAGCGCAAAACAGCATTATCAGACATGAGTATTCAGGGCAGGAAAAACGTCAGTGTAATCGAAGCGCAGATGAAAAGGAAAAGGCCAGACTGGCTGGCCGTTGAAGTTTAAAGTGATTCGTCGAGCCATTCGTTAAATGGCGCTTTGGGCATAGCGCCGTTCAGCATGTCGACCCGCTCGCCATTTTTAAACAGCATGATGGTCGGGATACTGCGAATATTGAAACGGGCGCTCAGGGCTGGTTCCGCTTCGGTGTTCACTTTAATAAAGCGGACCTTGCCGCTGCGTTCACTGGCGACATCTTTAAACACTGGCGCAAAATTGACGCAGGGGCTGCACCAGGGCGCCCAGAAATCGATCACCACCGGCAAATCATCCTGCAGATATTTGTCAAAGTTGGCGCTGGTGGCATTCACTACTTCGCCATCGAACAGCTCATTTCCACAGCGACCACATTTCGCCACGTCGGCAAGGCGTTCGTCAGGAACGCGATTGGTTGCCTGACAGGAAGCGCATACCGTATTCATAGGAACCTCTGATGTTGAAAAGTGTCAGTCTGGTAATCGTTGTCCATTATGAAAGGGGGCGGATTTTCGCTCAATCTGGATTGCTCTATAGGTTCAATAGTTGATAGCTAAGCGCCAGCACATCAGGTAATCTGCGCGCTCTAAATGCGGGAGGAAGAGATGAACGACGAATATAAAGGCAAGAGCGGCAAAGTTAAGGTGATGTACGTGCGTGGCGAGGACGATAAAAGCGCGCGCGCGCCGAATCCTCGCACAGGCAAAGGTGGTCACTCTGCTGCCCGCCAGGATGATAATCGTCGTTCATCTGGCCCGCGCACTGAACGCACTCAGGAAGGCGGTCGCTCCGCTGGTCGTCGTAGTGACGACACCGGTCGCAGCAGTTCACCGCGTCGTGATGAAGGCGGACGTGGCGCACCACGCCGTTCAGACGATGGCGCAGGTCGCCGCAACGATCGTGGTGATGACAGCCGTGGCGCTTATGGCAGCAGCGACTCCCCGTGGCGCACCGTGTCACGCGCGCCTTCTGCCGATCGTGCGTCATCGCCTGAGAACGATAAGCCGGATCACGGCGGTATCAGCGGCAAGAGCTTCGTCGATCCTGAGCAGATCCGTCGTCAGCGTAATGAAGAGACCCGCGTCTATGGCGAGAACGCCTGTCAGGCGCTGTTCCAGAGCCGTCCGGAAGCGATTGTTCGCGCCTGGTTCGTGCAGGAAGTTACACCGCGTTTTCGCGAAGCGCTGCGCTGGCTGGCGGCTAACCGCAAAGCCTATCACGTGGTAGAAGATGCTGAGATCACCAAAGCGTCAGGTACTGAGCATCATGGCGGCGTCTGCTTCCTGATCAAAAAGCGTATGGGCATGGCGGTGTCTGAATGGCTGAGCCAGGCGAATACGAAAGATTGCGTACTGGCACTGGAAGATGTCAGCAACCCGCATAACCTCGGCGCGATTATGCGCAGCTGCGCGCACTTTGGCGTAAAAGGTTTGCTGGTCAATGATGCTTCTCTGCTGGAGTCAGGTGCAGCGGTGCGTACTGCAGAAGGCGGCGCTGAGCATGTGCAGGCCATCAGCGGTGCAACCTTCAGCGAAGGTCTGGAAGCGTTTCGTAAAGCGGGTTACACCATCGTGACCACCTCCAGCCATCAGGGCACGCCGCTGGCGCAGGCTCAGCTGCCGGAGAAAATGGTGCTGGTGTTAGGTCAGGAGCGTGAAGGTCTTTCTGACACCGCGTTCAGGCAGGGCGACATGAGCCTGTCAATTGGCGGTACCGGCAACGTGGAAAGCCTCAATGTCTCGGTCGCAACCGGCGTACTGCTCGCCGAATGGTGGCGTCAGAACGCATAAAAAAACGGGCCGAAAGGCCCGTTTTGCTGTGTGACATCAGTGCGCGCCACCGCCACCGCCACCACCGCCTGCGCCAAACGGCGGGCGGGCAAACCAGATCAGCACCAGCAGAATCAAAAAGACCCCCGCCGACGCCCAGAAGATTTCATTCGCTGAAATAATCAGTCCCTGATTGGTAATCTGCTGCGCGATATAAGCTGACGCCTGCTGCTGTGTCATCCCCAGGCTCTCCAGCTGGCTATACATCTGTTGCGAATTGGTGTTGTAAGGGGTAATCGACTCCGTCAGGTAGCTATGATGCATCGACTCGCGATTCGTCCACATGGTGGTGGTAATCGACGTTCCCACTGAGCCGGCAAAGGTACGCATAAAGTTCGACAGGCTGGAGGCAGCCGCCATGCGCTCCGGCGGCAGTCCCGACAGCGTAATGGTGGTCAGCGGCATAAAGAAGCAGGCCACGGCAAAGCCCTGAATAAACTGTGGCCAGGCTGAGGCACCAAAGTCCATCCCCGGTTCAAACGTATAAGCACGCCAGTAAAAGCAGACGGCATACATAATGAAGCTGAACGTAACCAGTCGCCGCATGTCGAGCTTATGGGCGAAGCGACCAATGATCGGCGACAGGATCACCGGCAAAATCCCTACCGGCGCAGACGCCAGCCCTGCCCAGGTTGCGGTATACCCGTAAACCTCCTGCAGCAGCTGCGGCAACAGAACTATTGAGCCGAAGTAGAGCATATAAGCCAGGCTGATCGACAGGCAGCCGATGGTGAAGTTGCGCGACTTAAACAGCGACAGGTCAATGATCGGGTGATCGTCCGTCAGCTCCCACACCAGCAGGACGGACAGCGCAATTACAGCCACGACCCCCAACACGATAATTTCGGACGAGTTAAACCAGTCGAGCTCCTTCCCGCGGTCCAGCATCACCTGCAGACAGCCGATCCCCACGACCAGCAGCACCAGCCCGACCATATCGATCCGCCGGATTTCGGTTTTGGTTTCCCGACCACGCAGGGTTTGCAGCGTCAGTATCACCACTGCCACACCAATCGGCACGTTGATAAAGAAGATCCAGCCCCAGTGATAGTTATCGCTGATCCAGCCGCCCAATATCGGGCCGCAGATCGGTGCCACGATCACCGTCATCGCCCATAGCGACAGTGCAACACTGCGCTTAGCGGGCGGATAGTTGTTGAGCAGCAGGCTTTGCGACAGCGGGATCAATGGACCTGCGACTATCCCCTGAATGACGCGGAAGAAAATCAGCATCTCCAGGCTGTCTGACATGCCACACGCCCAGGAGGCGATAGCAAACAGAATGGTCGACCAGGTAAACAGCTTCACTTCACCGATGCGTTTTGCCAGCCAGCCGGTCAGGGGGATCGAAATCGCATTGGCGACGCCAAACGAGGTGATCACCCAGGTGCCCTGCGAGTTCGACGCTCCCAGGTTACCGGCAATGGTGGGGATAGCCACGTTGGCGATGGTCGAATCCAGCACCTGCATGAACGTCGCCAGCGACAGCGCAATGGTCATCAGGACCAGCGGCATCCCTTCAAGCGGTTTTTGTGCCATTACAGCCTCCGCGTCATCATCCGGCGTTGGCGCGGACGATATCGGTGATCAGCTGATTGACCGGCGTAAGGTCAATCGCCAGAGCATTACTACTGTAAGCGGCCTGCTGACGGGCGCTGGTGGCAAGCGCGCTACCCTCTTTGCTGGTGGTATCGATTTTGACCAGCGTGGAGAGGCCGATGCGCAGTGGATGTCTGGCGATATCGTCCTGATTCAGTTCGATACGGACCGGCAGACGCTGAACCACTTTAATCCAGTTACCAGTGGCGTTCTGTGCTGGCAGCAAAGAGAAGGCGCTGCCGGTGCCCATATCCAGACCCACCACTTTACCCTGATAAACCACTTCGTCACCGTAGATATCGGCGACCACGGTGGCAGGCTGACCAATACGGACACCAGCCAGCTGCGTCTCTTTGAAGTTCGCATCGACCCACAGATTGGTGGCAGGTACGACAGCGAGCAGCGGGGTGCTGGTAGAAATTTGCGAACCGACCTGTACGCTGCGACGGGAGACAAAGCCATCCATCGGGCTGCGGATTTCGGTGCGCTGCAGCGCCAGCCAGGCGTCACGCAGTTCAGCCGCGCTCTGTTGCACGGCAGGCTGATTTTCCAGCGAGGTGTTGAGGATCATCGCCTGATTGGCATTGTATTGCTGAATGGCCACGTCCAGCTGCGCTTTAGCCGTTGCAACGGCGTCACGGGCGTGCTGCAACTCTTCACGGCCAATCAGGTTGGCTGCGCCTAACGGTTCACGGCGTTTCAGGTCCGCCTCTGCCTGTGCCAGTGCGGTCTGCTGCAGCGTGATGCTGGCCTGATACTGTTTGCCATTGATCATCAGCTGATGCGTCTGACGCACGCTGGTAGCCAGAGCCGTCTGGGCTTTTTCAAACGCCTGCTCGGCATCGGTCTTATCAAGTGAAACCAGTACATCGCCTTTTTTGACGAAATCGGTATCTTCAAACCAGACCTTATTCACGCTACCGGAGACCTGTGCCATCACCTGCACCTGATTGCCCGCAACGTAGGCGTCATCAGTCTCCTGAAAATGGCGCAGGACCAGGAACCAGTAGGCGCCCCAGGCAATACCAATCAGCACAAAGATAAGCGCCAGCACAATGAGCACACTTTTGCGCTTTCTTTTCTTACTGGCTGACGGTTGCGGGCTTTGTGCTTCTGCCGTTGCACTCATGACTTTCTCCACGTTTTCCATTTAGTCGGGCAGCAGTAATCCTTTTCTGCCAGCGCCCGAGTCGAAAAAGCCAGCGACTGAGCGCTGGCCAGATTAAAAAGGAAATTAAGATAACGATTTCGACAGGTGATTGTGTCGCACTTGTTGCTATTAGCGGGACAGCGAGGCGATCAGCTGATCTTCATCCATTTTATCAAGACGATTAAGCAACTTACGGGTAATGCCTTCCAGCTGAGACTTCTCATCGACTGACAGCGACGACCAGAGATACTGCAGGCTCTGATGCTGAGGTGGCAGCAGCTGACGCAGGAATTCCATGCCTTTATCGGTCAGATGCAGGTGCAGGCAGCGACGGTCGTGATCGCTTTCGCGACGCTCAATCCAGCCGCGCTTCTCCAGCTCATCAGCAATGCGCGTAGCATTGGTGCGTGAAGAGCCAAGGGCAGAACTGAGCTCAGAGGGCTGAATGCTGTGATTTTCCTGTGCATCCAGCGTAATCAACGCCATAAACAGGGTCTCATTAATACCCTGTGCTTTCAGCATCTTATTGCGGTTGTCCAGCAGTTTACCCTGCATATGCATACAGAGACGCGTCAGAATAATTTCCTGTAACGGAAAATCCTTATGGCGATTGGCACGGATGTTTAGCATCTGCTCAATGGGAGTAAACGAACTTTCCATTAAAAAAAACCTCACTAATTGCAACTTGTATAATAACTATGGTGACAGGCTAAGCGTAGTCACTTTTCAGCAAGTGATCGCTGACAGACTCGCACGCTGCACCATCAAAGGTATTCCAGGCCAGTCCCTGGCCCTGGGTCAAAAACCCGTACGCCCGGCGGCAGCCGCAGTGCCAGGACGTTATCAAAAAGGGGGCAAATTTATTAATATCGCGAGGAAAAATAACTGAAGTGAATAGGTTTGTTACTAACCATAACAAACCTAACCATTTGTGACCAGACCAATGCGTTGTCCGGACAGCCTTCAGTTGATTTTTTCCGGCTCAAAGCGCGATCCCCCTGCCCAAATCAGCAGATTAATCAGCGTCAGTAGCGCGCCAGCTCCACAGACGCCATACCAGCCCCAAAGATGGTAAGCGGTAGCGGAGAGCAGCGAGCCCGCCGCGCCGCCGATAAAGTAGCTGGTCATGTAACCGGCATTCAGACGGTTTCGCGCCTCCGGCATCTGCGCATAAATCACGCTCTGGTTGGTGATATGCACGGCCTGCACCGCCAGATCCAGTAGCAGGATACCGACGATCAGCGGCACAAGCTGCTCCGCACCCCACGCAATGGCGGCCCAGGAGAGCAGCATAAGCAGCAGGCCCAGTCGGGTGGTCAGCTTCGCTTTGCCTTTGTCGGCCAGTGAACCCGCCTGACGTGCGGCCAGCGCACCCGCAGCACCCACTAATCCCAGCAAACCAATCCTGCCCTCAGAAAAATGATAAGGCGCGCCGGAGAGCAGAAATGCCATTGAGGTCCAGAGCAGGCTGAAATTGGCAAAGGAGAGACAGCCGGTCCAGGCGCGTGTGCGGATCACCCGATTGCCTGCATACAGACGAAAGATGGAAGCCAGCAGTTGCGGATAGCTCATGACCATTGACTGCTTTACGCGTGGCAACGATCGCCAAAGCGCCAGCGCCATAACCACCATCAGCAGACTGGCGGTCCAGTAAACCGTGCGCCAGCCGCCGAGCTGCGCCAGGCCACCTGCCACGGTGCGTGCCAGCAGAATCCCCAGCAGCAGACCGCTCATGACCGTCCCAACGATTTTGCCGCGCCGCTCTGGCTCGGCCAGCGTGGCGGCCAGCGGCACCAGAATTTGTGCGGCGACCGAAAACAGGCCGGTCATGATCGTGCCCAGCAGTAAAAAGAGGAACGTGTGCGACAGGGCGATAATTACCATGCCCGCCGCAGCCAGCAGGATCATCGTCACAATCAGGCTGCGTCGTTCAAAGCGATCGCCCAGCGGCACCAGCAACAGAAGACCGCAGGCGTAGCCGAGTTGCGCCGTGGTGACAATAAACCCGGCGAGGCTAACAGAGAGATCAAACTGTTGGGCGATAGTATTAAGCAGTGGCTGAACGTAATAGTTACTGGCTACGCAGAGGCCGGTTGCTACCGACATCAGGACCACTAAAGCAGGCGTCAGACCCTGGCGAGTCGCATTCATAAACAGCATCGGTCGCTAATAATCATTTGAGGTTAATAATAACTCAAAAAACTATTTCACACGCATGTTTATTAACAGGCCATACCAGTCATAACGAGAGGTTTAAACAACGGTAGAGGAGGTGCGCCCTAAGAAGGGGGCAACTTACGGCTCAGGGCTTAACGTCTTCAGAAGTTTAAAGGGATGGGAGCATACGCCTGTAGCAAAGCATAGCGGGCCATGGACAAAAACGCCGGGAGCGTTTTGAACAACTCAACGCGTTGGCCCGGTACGGGCGCACTTCAGGCATGTGGTGCGTAATCGCCCGCGCTGAGCCACGCCTTAGAGGGCATGTTTTGCGCCTTTGCGGAAGGCGTATGCTCCCTGAGCCGGCCTCTTTATCCTCTGTCGCAGGCCATCCTGACAATCAGAATGACCTGCCCGACCATCAGAAATTCCAGTCTTCGTCTTCAGTTTCGACCGCTTTACCCATCACATAGGAGGAGCCTGAGCCGGAGAAGAAGTCGTGGTTCTCGTCAGCGTTGGGTGACAGTGCCGACAGAATGGCCGGATTGACGGCCGTCAGCTCTGCCGGGAAGAGCGCCTCGTAGCCCAGATTCATCAGTGCTTTATTGGCGTTGTAGTGCAGGAAGGTTTTCACTTCGTCCACCCAGCCGACATCGGCGTAGAGCGCCTCGGTGTAAGCCACTTCATTTTCATACAGCGCCAGCAGCAGATCATAGGCGAACTGCTGCAGTTCTTCACGACGCAGATCGTCAGCGCTGGCCAGCGCCTGCTGATATTTATAGCCGATGTAGTAACCGTGCACTGCTTCATCGCGGATAATCAGGCGAATCAGGTCTGCGGTATTGGTCAGCTTACCCCGGCTTGACCAGTACATCGGCAGCCAGAAGCCGGAATAGAACAGAAACGACTCCAGGAAGACGCTGGCGATCTTCTTCTTCAGCGGATCGTCTGCCCGGTAGTGCTCCAGGATGATGCGCGCCTTGTTCTGCAACGGCGCATTCTCTTCGCTCCACTGGTAGGCGGCATCCACATCCTGCGTGTTGCACAGGGTCGAGAAGATCGAACTGTAGGAGCGGGCATGTACCGCTTCCATAAAGCTGATATTCGACAGCACTGCTTCTTCGTGTGGGGTAATCGCATCCTCCATTAGCCCCGGCGCGCCGATCACGTTCTGGATGGTGTCGAGCAGCGTCAGGCCGGTAAAGACCCGGATGGTCAGCTGCTGCTGCTGTTTATCCAGCGTCTGCCAGCCGGGCAGATCGTTGGAGAGCGGCACCTTTTCCGGCAGCCAGAAGTTGCTGGTAAGACGGTTCCACACCTCAAGATCTTTATCATCCTGAATGCGGTTCCAGTTAATGGCCTGAATCTGTTTAAGTTTCATCGTTATTATTACAGGGAGCAGGAAACGCAGCCCTGAACCTCCGTGCCCTGAAGCGCCATCTGACGCAGTCGAATGTAATAGAGCGTTTTGATCCCTTTTTTCCACGCGTAAATCTGCGCTTTGTTGATGTCACGGGTGGTGACGTCATCGCGGAAGAACAGCGTCAGCGACAGTCCCTGATCGACGTGCTGCGTTGCTTCTGCGTAGGTATCAATAATCGCTTCCGGCCCAATCTGATACGCATCCTGATAGAGGTGCAGATTCTCATTGGTCATAAACGGCGCGGGATAGTAGACGCGGCCGGTTTTGCCCTCTTTGCGGATCTCGACAGGGGAGACAATCGGATGGATGCTGGAGGTGGCATGATTGATGTAAGAGATCGAACCGGTCGGCGGGATAGCCTGCAGGTTCTGATTAAACAGCCCGTACTGCATCACCGCATCACGCAGTGCCTGCCAGTCCGCCTGAGTTGGCAGCGTCAGTCCGGCATCGGCAAACAGTTGAGCTACCCGTTCAGTACGCGGCAGCCACTCGCGCTGCAGATACTTATCAAAGTAAACGCCGCTGGCGTAGTCCGAATTCGCAAAGCCGTCGAAGGTCTGCTGATGCTCCTGCGCCAGCTGATTAGAGGTGCGCAGCGCATAGTAAGTGATGCAATAGAAGTAGAGATTGGTGAAGTCCAGCGCTTCCGGCGAACCGTAGGCGATGCCTTCGCGCGCCAGATAGCCGTGCAGGTTCATCTGTCCCAGGCCAATGGCGTGCGAACGGCGGTTGCCTTCGGCAACAGAAGGTACCGAGCCGATCTCGCTCATCATTGACACCGAGGTCAGCGCGCGGACCGCCACATCCACGGTACGCGCCAGATCGCGCGAATCCATGGCGTGCGCAATATTCAGTGAGCCAAGATTACAGGAGATATCTTTGCCGATCCTGCGATAGCTGAGATCGTCGTTGTACTCGCTGGCGCTGTTGACCTGCAGAATCTCCGAGCAGAGGTTGCTCATATTAATGCGACCAGCAATCGGGTTACTGCGGTTCACGCTGTCCTCATACATGATGTAGGGATAGCCCGACTCAAACTGAATCTCGGCCAGCGTCTGGAAGAAGTCACGTGGCTGAATATAGGTTTTGCGGATGCGATCGTCTGCCAGCATCTCGTCATACTTCTCGCTGATGCTGATATCACCAAAGGCCTGGCCGTAGATCCGTTCCACGTCGTAGGGCGAGAACAGCGCCATCGGTTTGTTCTCTTTTGCCAGCTGGAAGGTGATATCGGGGATTACCACGCCTAACGACAACGTTTTGATGCGGATCTTCTCGTCGGCGTTTTCGCGCTTGGTATCCAGAAAGCGGAAGATATCGGGATGGTGCGCATTGAGCCACACCGCGCCAGCGCCCTGACGTGCGCCAAGCTGATTTGCATAGGAGAAGGCATCTTCCAGCATTTTCATCACCGGAATGATGCCCGACGACTGATTTTCGATGCGTTTGATCGGCGCACCGGATTCTCGCAGGTTCGACAACAAAAAGGCGACGCCGCCGCCCCGTTTCGACAGCTGCAGTGCTGAGTTTACGGCACGACCAATCGACTCCATATTGTCTTCGATTCGCAGCAGGAAACAGGAGACCAGCTCACCGCGCTGCTGTTTGCCGCAGTTCAGAAAAGTCGGCGTGGCGGGCTGGAAACGGCCACTGAGAATCTCTTCCAGTAGCGCCCGCGCCAGCGTTTCATCGCCCTGAGCCAGCGTCAGCGCAACCATGCAGGCACGCTGCTCGAAGGTTTCCAGATAGCGTTTGCCGTCAAAGGTCTTCAGCGTATAGCTGGTGTAGTACTTCCAGGCACCAAGAAAGGTTTTGAACTCAAATCCCCAGTTTTCGGCCACCTCATGCAGCGCAAGCAGGAAATCAAAATCGTACTGGTTCAGCATGTCCGCTTCGTAATAGCTCTCTGCCACCAGATAGCGTAAACGCTCAGCGTTGCTGGCGAAGGAAACCGTATTGGGCTGCACATGCTGCAGATAGAACTGCCGTGTCGCTTCGCGATCCTTATCGAACTGGATGCGGCCCTCTGCGTCATAGAGGTTCAGCATGGCATTGAGGGCGTGATAATCGAGCGTCACGCCGTTGAGGGTATCTGTTGTTGCCAAAATTGGGTTACTCCCGCTTTAACTTTCGCAATATCGTCAGGCGTTCCCATCAGCTCGAAGCGGTAGAGGCAGGGCACCTGACATTTTTTTGCAATGATGCTGCCCGCCAGGCAGTAACCGGCACCGAAGTTACGGTTGCCTGCCGCGATCACGCCCCGAATACCGCGTCGGTTCGCCTCATCATTAAGAAACTGAATCACCTGACCGGGTACCGCACCACGACTGCTGCCACCGCCATAGCTGGGCACCACCAGAATATAGGGCTGGTCGATATGCAGGTGCTCGCGGGCATCAAGCGGGATGCGCCGGGCGGGCAGGCCGAGGCGCGTCACAAACCGGTGGGTGTTTTCCGACTGGCTGGAAAAATAGACCAGCGGGAACATACGATTAGCCCCCGACGGCAGAAAGCGTGCGCAGAGTGGCGATCTTGTCCGGACGGAAACCGCTCCAGTGATCGTTATCTGCCATCACCACCGGAACCTGGCGATAACCCAGTGATTTCAGGTTGTCGATCGCCTCCGGCTGGCTGTCGAGATTGATCAGCTGATAAGCGAGACCCTGACGGTCCATCGCATTTTTGGTCGCCGTGCACTGGACACAATTGTCTTTAGTGTAAATAATAATGCGCATGATTCGTATTTCCCTCTGTATGCGGTTCTGATGACCGGAAATAAAGTCGATGCAGCCTGTTGCGGGCTTCATTCGGTCGGACATCGGGTGTCGTACTGATGAGATAAATACTAGATGTAGTGGTTTTGGTGGTCAAGCCCACCATATATAGGGTTTTATGATTTGCATTTGCGCAACAGAGGCAAAGCCAGCAGTAATGCGCCCTGCAGCCTGAAAAAATCTTTTGTAAATGTCGTCGGCCAGAAAAAGGGCAAAAAAAAGCCCCGCACAGGGCAGGGCTCAGGGGATTTTTTATACTTAGCGGCGAGAAGCCAGCAGTATACCGACTACGATACCGAACGCAGCACCGACACCCACACCGTGCCATGGTTTGTCATGCACGTAGGTATCAACCTGCGCACCGGCATCACGCGCAACCTGGGATACACGGTTGCTGCCGCCGTTCAGTTTAGAGCGGGTCTGCTTGAGCAGTTTTTCTGCCTGACTGCGGGCTGAATCCACTTCGTCTTTGGCGTCACTGCCATAAGATTTCAACAGCGCTTCGAGTGAATCGGCCAGCTCATTCACATCCTGATTGATATCAATGTCATCGTTTTTTACAGTGCGATTAAACATTTTTTAGCTCCCTTTGATTTAAAAACGTAATACTAGTGTAGACGACCTTTTGATAAACGAGACGCGGGAGTGTTCTTTAGGGAAAATTCCGAATGCCCACTCTGTCATGCTGATGTAAGGTTGCGAAGCTTTTGAAAGAGGAGAGGATCGAGCATGTATTTACGACCAGATGAGGTAGCGCGCGTACTGGAAAAAGCGGGTTTCGAAGTCGATGAAATTACTCCACGGGCCTATGGCTATCGCCGTGGTGAGAACTACGTTTATGTGAATCGCGAGGCGCGCATGGGGCGCATGGCTTTAGTGATTCACCCGACGCTGAAAGAGAAGAGCCAGCCGTTCGCTGAACCTGCTTCAGAAATGAAGACCTGCGATCACTACACCCAATTCCCTCTCTATCTGGCGGGTGATTCACAGGAACATTACGGCATCCCGCACGGATTCAGTTCCCGCATGGCGCTGGAACGCTATATTCAAAGCGTTTTCGGCTAACGCATCAGGCCCCGCCGCGACGGGGCACTGAACCGCCTGTCCGTCCTCCCTGTTTACCCTGCCGTTGCAATTACCCGCTGTGACGCGTATAAATTTGTCCCTTATAGATGTTTAGACGTCCATACGGATAAAAGTGATGAGCGAACAGCCAACTCCCTCGCAGGAACAATTCAAACGCACCATGAAAGTGCGCCATCTGGTGATGTTATCGCTGGGCGGCGTGATCGGCACCGGCCTCTTTTTTAACACTGGCTATATCATTTCAACCACCGGGGCAGCGGGTACGCTGCTCGCCTATCTGATTGGCGCGCTGGTGGTCTGGCTGGTGATGGTCTGTCTGGGCGAACTTTCCGTGGCGATGCCGGAAACCGGCGCGTTCCACGTCTATGCCGCACGCTATCTCAGCCCGGCAACCGGCTACACCGTGGCCTGGCTCTACTGGCTCACCTGGACCGTCGCCCTCGGTTCCAGCCTGACGGCGGCGGGCTTCTGTATGCAGTACTGGTTCCCGCAGATCCCGGTCTGGATTTGGTGCCTGGTCTTCTGCTGCGCCATCTATCTGCTCAACGTCATCTCCACCCGCTTCTTCGCAGAAGGAGAGTTCTGGTTCTCGCTGATAAAAGTTGTCACGATCGTCGCCTTTATCGTGCTGGGCGGCGCGGCGATGTTTGGCTTTATCCCGATGAAAGATGGCACCCCAGCGCCGGGCCTGAGCAATCTCACCGCGCACGGCTGGCTGCCCAACGGTGTACTGCCGATTCTGATGACCATGGTGGCAGTAAACTTCGCCTTTTCCGGCACCGAGCTGATCGGGATTGCGGCCGGTGAAACTCAGCAGCCGGAGAAAGTGCTGCCGCTGGCGATCCGCACGACGGTGGCCCGACTGATTATTTTCTTTATCGGCACGGTATTTGTGCTGGCGGCGCTGATTCCGATGGATCAGGCGGGGATTGTCAAAAGTCCGTTTGTGCTGGTGTTTGAAAAGATCGGCATCCCTTATGCGGCTGACATTATCAACTTTGTCATTCTGACCGCTATCCTGTCAGCGGCCAACTCTGGCCTCTATGCCTCCGGGCGGATGCTCTGGTCGCTGGCCAACGAAAACACGCTGCCGCGCGCCTTTGCCAGCGTCAACAAGCGCGGCGTGCCCCTGCTGGCCATCACCGTCAGCATGATCGGTGGCTTACTGGCGCTGGTCTCCAGTGTAGTCGCGCCAGACACGGTATTTGTGGCGCTGTCGGCTATCTCTGGTTTCGCGGTCGTCGCGGTCTGGCTTAGCATCTGCGCCTCGCATTTTGTTTTCCGTCGGCGTCATCTTCAGCAGGGCAAATCGCTGGCCGATCTGGGCTACCGCGCGCCGCTCTATCCGCTGACGCCGATCCTGGGCTTTCTGCTCTGCCTGCTGGCCTGTGTCGGGCTGGCGTTTGATCCGACCCAGCGCATCGCGCTGTGGTGTGGCATCCCGTTTGTGCTGTTCTGCTATGCCGCTTACCATCTGACCCACAAATCATCCCCGAAGCCTGAGGAGGCCAAAGATGTCGCATAACCCTGTCGCGCAGGCTTTAACAGAGTCGCCTTTACTGATTCTGGATGGCGCGCTGGCCACCGAACTGGAAGCCCGCGGCTGTCATCTGGCCGATGCGCTCTGGTCAGCGAAAGTGCTGATGGAAAATCCTGAGCTGATCTACCAGGTGCACTACGACTATTTTGTTGCCGGGGCGCGCTGTGCCATCACTGCCAGCTATCAGGCGACGCCGCAGGGCTTTGCCACACGTGGCCTTGATGAGGCGCAGTCACTGGCGTTGATCGCCCAGAGCGTCGAGCTGGCGCGGCGCGCCCGTCAGGATTATCTGGCGGTCCGGCCCGACGCAAAAACGCTGCTGGTGGCGGGATCGGTGGGGCCGTATGGTGCATTCCTGGCGGATGGTTCGGAATATCGCGGCGATTACGCGTTGCCGGAAGCGGAGATGATGGCGTTTCACCGCCCGCGCGTGCAGGCGCTGCTGGCGGCGGGTGCCGATCTGCTGGCCTGTGAAACCCTGCCGTCCTTTGCTGAAGCGCAGGCGCTGGTGAAGCTGCTGGCTGAATTTCCTGAAAGCCGCGCCTGGTTCACGTTTACCCTGCGTGACGCCGGGCACATCAGCGACGGTACGCCGCTGTCAGAGGTGGTGAGCTGGCTGAATCAGCAGCCACAGGTGGTAGCGCTGGGGGTTAACTGTGTGGCACTTGAGAGCGTGACGCCCGCGCTGCACCAGCTGCAGAGGCTGACCGACAAACCGCTGGTGGTCTATCCCAACTCCGGCGAGCAGTATGATGCCAGCAGCAAAACCTGGCATTCAGCGCCATCAGGCTGCACGTTGCATGACAAACTGGCAGAGTGGCAGCAGGCGGGCGCGAAGCTGATTGGCGGCTGCTGTCGCACCTCACCCAACGACATCGCGGCTATCGCCCGCGCTTGTCAACCGCAATAAGCTGGCTGAATCGGGCGATGATAGCCCGATTGAGGTGGAGAGGGCGGTCTACACTCTGATCACTGATCACTCTGTGGACCCCTTCATGAAACAGCGAATTCTGGCCCTGGCCGCCGCGCTGCTGCTTAGCGGCTGTGCCACTATTGTCGGCAATGAAACCCAGCTGGTGCGCATCGACTCTCTGCCGCAGGGCGCGCGCTTTACCGTGCAGGATGAGCGTGGTTATGCGGTGGCGCAGGGTTTCACGCCGCAGACCGTTGAACTGGAAAAATCTACCGGCCGCTACTTCGGCAAAAAGCACTACCTGCTGATGCTGGAAAGCCCGGGCTACGTGCCGGTCACGGTGCCGATCGAGGCACGCGCTAACCTGTGGTATCTGCTGGGCAATATCCCGCTGGGTGGCTTCCCCGGCTGGCTGCTGGTCGATCCCTTCTATGGTGGCATGTACGACCTCAAGCCGGAACATCCGCGTCCCTTTATGAACCCGGTTGGCGCGCGCGGCTGATTACTGCGCGGTCGGCTTCACCATTCCGCCTGGCGTTTTATGGCGTTCCAGATACTGATGCTGGAAAATGCACATGCGGATGGTGTTGCGGTACTCCCCGTTAATGAAAAACTCATGCTTAAGCACGCCTTCGATCTCAAAGCCGAGCTTGGTGTAGATGTGGATCGCTTTTTCGTTTTCCTGATCGACAATCAGGTAGAGCTTATAAAGATTCAGCACCGAGAAGCCGTAATCCATCGCCAGCTTTGCCGCCTGTGTGGCCAGCCCTTTGCCCTGATGGGCCGGATCGATGATGATCTGAAACTCAGCGCGGCGGTGCACATGGTTAATTTCGACCAGTTCCACCAATCCCGCTTTCTGCCCGCTGTGTTCCACTACAAAGCGGCGTTCGGTCTGATCGTGAATGTGTTTGTTGTAGAGATCGGACAACTCCACAAACGCCTCATAAGGCTCCTCGAACCAGTAGCGCATCACGCTGGCGTTGTTATCCAGCTGATGGACAAAGTGCAGATCTTCCCGCTCCAGCGGACGCAGTTTTACCGTCATTACCTGACTCCTTTTTTAAAGAAACTGCCGCGAGTATACCGCATCAGCCTTGTGCTGCGATTTGCGCAGTCGCATACCTGTTCTGGCTTTAGGCGTTATGGCGTGGGAGAAGAGAGGTAACCGCGGGCATAGGGGCGTGTTAAGACAGGCGGGAGAAAGCAATAGCGCCGGACGGCAGATTAACGCCGTCCGGCCTGATTTCAGGCAGAGATCTGTTCGATGATGCGACCCTGCGACATGTGCACGGCGCGATCGCACATATGATCGATCACATCGGGATCGTGGCTCACCAGCACCATGGTCAGGCCATCCTGCTGTTTCAGATCGTTGAGCAGATTAAGGATCTCCGCCTGCACTGACATATCCAGCGCCGACGTCGGCTCATCCAGCAGCAGGATCTTCGGCTGCAGCAGCAGGGCGCGCACGATGGCGACGCGCTGACGCTGACCGCCGGAGAGCTGATGCGGATAGCGATCCGCCAGCGCGGGATCGAGTCCGACGTGACGAAAGCCCTGATCGATACGATCGTTGATATTGTCGCGTTTCAGTAGCTTGAGCGGCTCCGCCAGGGTGCGACGCAGCCGGTGACGTGGATGCAGCGAGGCATAGGGATCCTGAAACACCATCTGCACTTCCTGACGCAGCGCGCCGGTAAAGACTTTGCCCGGCTGAACCTCGTGACCGGCAAGTTGCATCTGGCCCTGCCAGTGTGGATTCAGACCTGCCAGCACCCACAGCAGCGACGACTTACCGCAGCCCGAAGGCCCCACCAGACCAAAACACTCACCAGCATTAACCGCCAGGTTGACCTCGTGCACCACGGTGCGCAGGTCATAACCCTGTTTGTGGGCGACACTTAGATTCTGCAGCTTAATCATAATTTGCCTCCAGCGCAGCGCGATCCAGCACCGGTAAAGCCTGTCCGTGAGTCGCTTTGCCCGGACGGCAGGCCCACAGCGTGCGGGTATAGGGATGGGTGGCGCGCGACAGGTCGGCGGCGGGCAGCGTATCCAGCAATCGGCCTTTGTACATCACCATTACCCGCTCGCAATGTTCTGAAACCTGCTGCAGATCATGGCTAATCAGGAGCAGACCCATGTTGCGCGCTTCCACCAGACCGCGGATCAGCGCCAGCACCTGATCGCGCATGGCATGATCCAGCGCAGAAGTCGGTTCATCGGCGATCAGGAAATCGGGATCGGTAATCAGGGCGATCGCCAGCATCACCCGCTGACCCATGCCGCCAGAGAGCTGATGCGGATACTGCTGCATCAGACGACGCGGATCGGGCAGGCCGACCGCATCCAGCATTTCACACACTTTCTCTTTGCGCTCGGCACGGCTCAGGCGGCGATGCAGGATCAGCGGCTCTTCCACCTGCCAGCCAATGGTGCGCGTCGGGTTAAGGGCATACTTCGGGTCCTGCATCACCATCGCCACGCGGTTACCGCGCAGCTGATTCCAGTGACGCTCACTCAGCCTCAGCGCATTCTCACCGGCGACCTGAAGCTGGCTGGCCTGCAGATGCAGCGCGGGCGAGAGTAAGCCCATCAGGCTGCGGGCGGTCAGTGATTTGCCGGAACCGGACTCACCCACCAGCGCCACGCGCTCGCGACCCACGGAAAAGCTGATGTTATCGACCAGCAGCGCATCATCGCTGCGAATGGTCAGCCCTTCGGCATGGAGCAGATTATTTTGCATGACGGGTATCCAGTCGGTCGCGCAGGCCATCGCCTGTCAGGTTAAAGGCCAGGCTGGCAAACAGAATGGCCGCGCCTGGGGCGGCGGCAACCCACCACTGATCGAAGATCACTTTACTGCCTTCGGCGACCATTGAACCCCATTCCGCCGTCGGCGGCTGAACGCCCATGCCGAGGAAACCAAGACCGGCAGCAGCCAGGATAATCCCGCCCAGGCTCAGCGCGGCGCGGACGACCGCCGTCGGCATACAGAGCGGCAGGATATGACCAAACATCAGGCGAAAGCCCGTAATGCCCTGCATCCGCGCGGCAGCAAGGTAGTCGCTGCGACGCAGCGCCAGAGTCTCGGCACGCGCCTGACGGGCAAACGGCGGCCAGCTGGTCAGCGCCAGTGCCAGCGCACCGTTCATCAGCCCTGGGCCGAGAATCGCCACCAGCGCCAGCGCGATCACCAGGTTCGGCAGCGACAGGAAGATATCGGTAATGCGCATCAGCAGGCGTTCGGTCCAGCCGCCGACGTAACCAGCGGTGATGCCGATCAGCAGCCCTGCCGGAATGGTCAGCACCAGAATCAGCGACACCAGCAGCAGCGTAGGACGTGCGCCGTAAATCACGCGCGACAGCAGATCGCGGCCAAAGCCGTCGGTACCAAACCAGTGCTGCGCCGACGGTGCCAGCAGGCGGCTCGACATGGTCTGCATATTTGGGTCGAACGGCGCAATCAGCGGTGCCAGCAGCGCCATCAGGATAAGAATCGCCACCAGCGTCAGCCCAACGGTTAACGAGGTCACGCGTTGACGGCGACGGCGTGGTCGCAGCGTTTCGAGTTCAGAGAGTTGTTGCGTCATCGGGTTCTCGGATCGGTTAACCAGGTTAAAACATCCGCCAGGGCGTTAATCAGAATAAAGCAGCTACCGATCAACAGGGTGGAGCCCAGAATCGCCGGCACATCGCCGGAGAACAGCGCATTGGTCATGTAGCGACCCACACCCGGCCAGGCAAAGACAGTTTCGGTCAGCACCGAACCTTCCAGCAGCGTGGCGTAGGAGAGGGCGATTACCGTAACCAGCGTGCCCAGCACGTTAGGGAAGATATGGCGCAGCAGGATGCGCACCCGACCCGCGCCTTTAGCACGCGCCAGCACCACATACTCTTTGCTGCTTTCTTCCAGCAGCGCAGCACGCAGCAGGCGGGTAATGCCCGCCATCGCCAGCAGGCCGAGGATTACCACCGGCAGCCAGAGGTGCGCAATCGCATTGCGGAACATTTCCGGTTCACCCGACAGCCAGCTGTCGATCAGGACAAAGCCGGTCTTCGGCTCCAGGGTATAGACCCAGATATCATCCAGCCGTCCCGGTCCGGCGGACCAGTGCAGCACCGCATAAAAGAGCAGCAGACCCAGCAGGCCGAGCCAGAACACCGGCACCGAGTAGCCCAGCAGCGAGATAAAGCGGGCGAGATTATCAATCCAGCTGCCTGGTTTCCAGGCGGCCAGCAGCGCCAGCGTGACGCCGAACACCACTGCGAAGATCATCGCGCAGGTCGCCAGCTCAATGGTGGCGGGGAAGGTGGTCATCAGGTCGCCGCTCACCGACTGATTGGTCAGACGGGAGACACCGAGATCGCCGTGCGCCAGATGTTCGATGTAGCGCCAGAACTGCATCAGCACCGGTTGGTCGAGACCCAGGTCGTGACGCACCTGTTGATAGGTTGCTTCACTGGCATGATCGCCAGCGATCTGCTGCACGGGATCAATCGGCGAGAGATGCGACAGCATAAAGGTGAAGGCGAGCAGGCCAAGCAGCGTGACCAGCAGCGACAACACGCTACCGATCAGCCGTCCGCCACGCTGCCAAAAAAGCCGGGCGAACCCGGCTGAAGGAACAGACTGTGCCATTACTTAGTGACCTGCGAGTAATACACCATGTCAGGGTTGATGCCCTGCACATAGCCTTTCAGGTTGTCGCGCAGGGCAATCAGGTTCTTCGCCTGCATGCCAATCACGTAAGGAGAGCTCTTCATCACGTCACGCTGCATCGCTTCATACAGCGCGATGCGCTTCTTCGGATCGCTCTCCGCCGTGGCCGCAATCACCTGCTTGTTCAGCTCAGGAATATGCCAGTCTGAACGGTAAGCGATGGTTTTGCTGCCATCTTCCGGGTTATATGCAAACGAGGCGGCATTGGTGTTCGGATCGAAGTAGTCGGAACCCCAGGCGTTCAGCGTCGCTTCATATTTATGCGCTTTCACGTTGGTAGAGACTTCGGAACTCAGGCCCGGCACCACTTCCACTTTCACGCCCGCTTTGGCGAAGCTGCCCTGCAGCGCCTGCGCGATATCCAGATAAGGCGGCTGGTTGCTGGTGGAGAGCTTGAAGGTGACGTTGTTCAGGCCCGCTTTCTTCAGAATCGCTTTGGCTTTTTCCGGATCGTAGCTGTATGGCGTGTCGTTGATTGCGCCCAGGAAGCCCTTAGGCAGGAAGCTCTGATGTACGTCGAACTGACCTTTCAGCAACTCATTAGCAATACCTTTGTAGTCCCACAGGTAGCGTGCTGCTTCCCAGAAGGCCGGGTTCTTCATCGTCTCATTCGCGCCGATGTTGAACTGGATGTAGTAGAGTGACGCCATTGGAATCGCTTCCGTCTTCACGCCAGGTTTGCCGTTCAGGGCAGCAATCTGATCGGCACCCAGGTTACGGGCGATATCGGCATCACCCTGTTCCAGCAGCAGACGACGCGCAGCCGGTTCCGGGACGTTTTTTATCAGGATGTTCTTCATTTTTGGCGCGCCCGCCGGTGAGGTCGGGTTGGCGCTGAGCAGCACCACCTGATGCATCACCACTTTACGGATCTGGTACGGACCGCTGCCCGCTGAGTGGGTTGCCAGCCAGGCGTTACCAAAATCGCCGTTCTTCGCGTTTGCCATCGCGGTTTTTTCATCGACGATCGAAGAAACCGGTGCAGAGAGCAGGCTCAGCACGTAGGTCGGGCTGACGTTGGCGGTCCAGCTGATCTGCACATGATTGTCGTCGATCTTCTTCAGGAAGCCATCAACGTTATCTTTGGTCCAGCCGAGCTGCGTCAGGATGAAAGAGGGATCGAGGTTCAGTTTCACCACGCGGCCCAGCGAGAAGATCACATCTTCCGGGCGCAGCGGGTTACCGGTGGAGAATTTCGCATCTTTGCGCAGTTCAAAGGTCAGGCTGCGGTTGTCGCTGCCGGGCTGCCATGAGGTCGCCAGTGTCGGTTTCAGGTCCACCGGATTCTGCGGGTCAGACTGTACCAGACGCTGATAGATGTTCGTAAAGGCCTGAACGCTGGTCAGTTCAAACCCTTTGGCCGGGTCGAAGCTGTCGGCGTCGTCGGTAGATTGAGCAATGACCAGCGTATCTTTTGGTGTTGCGGCTTGGGCTGTGAAGGCGGCAGCCAGCGTCAGCGCCAGCAGGGATGGAATTATAGTTTTCATGAAATTTCCTTGCCTCTGAAAAGTTACGCGAGTTTACGAAAGGGCCGATGCGAAGAATAGTCGAATATGGGCTAATCATATGCCAAAAGGTTATAAGGGCTATCGGGAGGTTATAAGAAGATCGCCACGCTGTTACCGAAGCGGCAACCTGAGCAGAAACAAATCCTCAACGAAATCGTTATTCAATACGTTATTGCTTTACCGAAGCCGGCCTCTCTTTATAATGGCGGCAGATAACTTCTGGAGAATTCAGTTGGACAGTCACCCGAGATTACCCTTTATTCTGGCAAGCTGAATTTCCTCTGCTGCTTGCCAACCGGCGAGCAGCGATCCCCGCTTTAATTAACGATCGCGCTCCTTATTTTTAATCCTGTTATCACCAGGAGTGCGCGTTATGCTGCTGTTTATATTGGCTCTTTTTCCTCCGCCCCGTCTGGCGTAGCCCAGGCTGCGCCCAATCGCTGATATCAGACTTTTAAAACGCCGCGTATAAACGGCGTCAGGTAACCCTGCGTGCGTCATTATTTTTCACGCAGGCGGAATAACCTGACTGTTTCTGAAAGTCACTCCATTAAATAACCCGGCCACGCCAGGTTTTATCCATGCACGTTATTTTCCGTGCAGGACAACTATTGCTTTAAATCAGGGAGATGTCGAAATGAGCGACATGAAACTGGAACAGGTTGCGATCACTTCATCCGGCAACCGTAATGATAAAAAAAGTAAAAAAATGTTTGCTGTGGCGCAGCAGGCAGACCAGCACATTGATATGACGCTGGCGAACCTGCGCAGCCAGCGTCAGGGGCTGAGTCAGGATGAAGCGGCGAAACGACTGGCTTTGTATGGCCGTAATGAAGTGGCGCATGAGAAAGCGCCACCTGCGCTGATTCAGCTGCTGATGGCATTTAATAACCCGTTTATCTACGTATTACTGGTCCTGGCGCTGGTGAGCCTGTTTACCGACTATATTCTGCCGCTGCGCGCCGGTCAGGAGACCGATCTCTCCGGCGTCATCATCATCTTCACCATGGTGATGCTGAGCGGGCTGCTGCGTTTCTGGCAGGAGTTTCGCACCAACCGTGCGGCGCAGGCTCTGAAGTCACTGGTGCGCAGCCAGGTCACCGTGCTGCGCCGTGAGCCGGGCAGCGAAACCGCGCAGCGCCAGGATGTGGATATGAGTGAACTGGTGCCAGGCGATATCATTCTGCTCAGCACTGGCGATCAGGTGCCTGCCGATGTCCGTCTGCTGAGTTCACGTAATCTGTTTATCAGTGAAGCAGTACTGACCGGCGAGTCGCTGCCGGTTGAGAAACAGAGCAGCGATGCGGGTATCGATGCCGAAGGTCAGACCGCCCAGGAGCGGCTGGCATCACCGAATATCTGCCTGATGGGCACCAGCGTGGCCAGTGGCACAGCCAGCGCAGTCGTCGTCGCGACCGGTGGCGAAACCTGGTTTGGTTCACTGGCTTCATCGCTGACCGGAAGCCGTCCGCAGACCGCGTTTGATCGCGGGGTGAACAGCGTCAGCAAGCTGCTGATCCGCTTTATGCTGGTGATGGTCCCGGTGGTGCTGCTGATTAACGGCTTCACCAAAGGGGACTGGATGGATGCCACGCTGTTTGCTTTGGCGGTCGCGGTCGGGTTGACCCCGGAAATGCTGCCGATGATTGTCAGCGCTAACCTGGCTAAGGGCGCGATTGCGATGTCACGTCGCAAAGTGATCGTTAAAAAGCTCAACGCCATTCAGAACCTCGGCGCGATGGATGTGCTCTGCACCGATAAAACCGGCACGCTGACCCAGGACACCATCCTGCTGGCGCATCATCTGGATGCGCGGGGCAACGAAGATGCACAGGTGCTGCTGCTGGCCTGGCTCAACAGCGGCAGCCAGAGTGGCGCGAAAAACCTGATGGATCGCGCCTTACTCTGCGCCGGCGACAAGGTCATTTCACAGTCTCAGCGCAGCCAGTTCCAGCTGATCGATGAGCTTCCGTTTGATTTTACCCGCCGTCGGGTGTCGGTGCTGGTGGAAGATCTGACTCAGCATCGTTCACAACTGATCTGCAAAGGCGCAGTGGAAGAGATGCTGGCAGTGAGCATTGCTGTGCGGCAGGGCGACACGGTGGTCGCACTGGATGCGGCACAGCGTGCGGCGCTGCTGGCGCAGACTGAACACTATCATCAGCAGGGTTATCGCGTGCTGCTGGTGGCAACCCGTGATGGTGAGCTACACGCGCCGCTCAGCGACAGTGATGAGCGCGATCTGATTATCCAGGGAATGCTGACTTTCCGCGATCCACCTAAAGCCAGCGCGGGTAAGGCGATTAAAGCCCTGCGTGACAGCGGTGTGACGGTGAAAGTGCTGACCGGTGACAATCCGCTGGTGACGCTGCGGGTCTGTGCCGATGTCGGGCTGACCGATCCGGCGATGCTGACCGGCGATCAGATTGAGGCGATGAACGATGATGAGCTGGCGCAGGAAGCTGAACGCTGCACCCTGTTTGCTCAGCTGACGCCGCTGCAGAAATCCCGTCTGGTGCGGCTGATGCAGCAGAACGGTCACACCGTCGGGTTCCTGGGCGATGGCATTAATGACGCACCTGCGCTGCGGGCGGCTGATACCGGGATTTCCGTGGACAGCGCGGCGGATGTGGCGAAAGCTTCATCGGACATCATCCTGCTGGAGAAGGATTTACAGGTGCTGAATGAGGGTGTACTCAAAGGACGCGAGACCTTTGGCAACATCATCAAGTATCTCAACATGACCGCCAGCTCCAACTTCGGCAACGTTTTCTCGCTGCTGGTGGCCAGTGCCTTTATTCCGTTTCTGCCGATGCTGTCGATTCATCTGCTGATTCAGAACCTGATGTATGACGTTTCTCAGCTGGCGCTGCCGTGGGACAAGGTTGACCGCGAGTTTCTGAATAAGCCGCGTAAATGGGATGCCGGCAACATCAAGCGCTTCATGCTGTGGATGGGCCCGACGTCATCAATTTTTGACGTCACCACCTTTGCGCTGATGTGGTTCGTTTTCGGCGCTAACCATGCAGGCGTGCAGTCGCTGTTCCAGTCCGGCTGGTTTATCGAGGGGTTACTGTCACAGACGCTGGTGGTGCATATGCTGCGTACCCGGAAGATTCCGTTTATCCAGAGTCGCGCCACCTTACCGGTGATGCTGACCACGCTGGTGGTGATGGCGCTGGGCATCCTGATCCCGTTCTCACCGCTGGGTGCGATGGTCGGACTGGTGCCACTGCCATGGCAATATTTCCCGTGGCTGGTGCTGACGCTGTTCAGCTACTGCCTGGTGGCGCAGGGCATGAAGCGTTTCTACATCCGTCGGTTTGGTCAGTGGTTCTAGGGAGGCGAAGATGAAAAAAGGCAGGCTCGATACGGTTTTTTTCGGCGTGATGATCATCGGCTTAACTCTGATTGCGCTGACGGTCATCGTGCGGTGATGGCGTTGTGATAGAGCGGTAATTGAGAGGCAGCGAGGCAACTCGCTGCCTTTTTATTGATGCAGTTACTCTTCGTCGCGCTCACGGCTGGCGCGCTGGCGCTCATAGTATTCATCTTCTGCTGTGATGATCTCATCCATCAGCGAATCCATATCCACCACGCGCTCCTCTTCCACAAACTTCCCGGTAAGCGGCGTTTCCGGGGTCAGTTTGCCATCTTCGTAAAGTTGCCAGATCTCTTTGGCATAGCGCGTCTTCAACAGCTGCGGAGCGAACTGACCGTAGTAAGAGGTGATGTTGTCCACGTCACGTTCGAACATCGACTCAGCATGATTGTTGGCTGCCGCATCGACCGCCTGTGGCAGGTCGATAATCACCGGCCCCTGATCGTCCAGCAGCACGTTGAACTCGGATAAGTCACCATGGACGATACCGGCACAGAGCATACGCACAATGTTGCGGATCATGGTGTGGAAGTCGGTAATCGCTTCCTCTTCGGAGAGCGTGACGTCGCTGAGGCGCGGCGCGACAGAGCCATTGGCATCGGTCACCAGCTCCATCAATAACACGCCGTCAATGCAGAGATAAGGCTGGGGCACGCGAACACCGGCATTAGCCAGGCGGAACAGGGCGTCCACTTCAGCAGTCTGCCAGGACTCCTCCTGCTGCTTACGGCCAAACTTCGTGCCTTTCTGCATGGCACGGGCGTTACGGCTGTTGCGGGTTTTACGTCCTTCCTGATACTGCACCGCCTGCCTGAAGCTACGCTGGGTCGCTTCTTTATAAACTTTGGCGCACTGCACCTTGCCGCCGCATAGCACGGTATAGACGTCTGCTTCTTTGCCGCTTTTCAGCCGCTGCAGGACATCGTCAATCAGGCCGTCATCGACCAGGGGCTGGATTCTGTTTGGGATTTTCATGCGGCTTTATACCTTATTTCACCCGCTTTTCGTATCACTTTGCGATGATGGAAAACATTGGCAATGACTGAACAAAGTATCTGATTCTACCCTGGAAAGTGGCGTTGTGGGGATGAACCTTGATGCGTTGCGCTTTTGACCTTTGTTTTATCATAAACAACGGATTAGGCGGGAGAGCAGGGCGGTTTTATCTGCCAGAGATTCGCTTTTTCACGTCACAGGGCAGCATCATGTCAGCGAGATGTACCTGAATAGCAGGCGGATGCGGGTATAAAGGCCGAAATCCTGCTCAGAGAATTTCAGCCCGCCTGCGGGATTACTTCAGACCTTTAAGCACTTTAACCGTGCTTTCAATGTCGATCTCATCTTCGGAGAAGATCAGTGTCGTTCCCTGGAACGTGGTGACCGCCAGCTTTTTCAGCGAGCGCATCTCACTGGCGTTCGGGTCAGACTTTGGCCGTATATTATTCAGCAACAGGCCCACTGACAACACTGCGTTCTCTTTGTCGACACCGGCATCGACCGGCACTTCTTCGTTGTAGACCAGATAAGACTTAATCGAGGTGATCTTGAGCCGCTCACCTGCGATATAGATGTATTTGCTGGTCGGCGCGACTTTCACCGCATAGGCGGATAAGCCTTTATTGTTGGTGGTGGGTTCAAATGTCACCGCCGCATCTTTCTTAATCAGATCAGGATTGGCGACTTTAATCACATGAAAATAGCGGTTATCACCGTTTTCATCTTTGATAAAGCCAAAACCTTTATCTTCAAACCAGGTTGTGATCGTTCCGTTCATCGCCATTTTTGCCTGCTTAATCTACTCAGTTTTTTACAGCGCGCAGTGTAAAGCACAATGCCTGCGCAGACTATATAAGTCTGGATGATAATTTTCGACCGGGCAAGAGAATGTATGGGGGGCCAGCGCTGAGGTGAAAGCGCTTTGGGACAGAGAGATTAACCGGCGGACGGCGCAACGCTCGCCTGCCGGTGAGTGTTAGCTACTCGTTGCCCCAGCGGTTCAGGAACTCGGCGATATCATCAATACGCTGCTCATCGATACCCGCTTCGCGCGCCATATCCTGCTGCGACTCTTCACTGATCTCTTCGTTATTCATCAGACGGGTGATCAGCAGCTGGAAGTAATGCGCCAGTGGCGTACGTTCAGCTTCGCTTACCGGCTTAGCGGACTCCGTCGCATACTCATCTGCGACATCATAGTATTTGAGAGAGATTTCGTTATTCATAAGGTGTCCGCAGAGTTGAGAGTAAGTAGCGACCGGATTCTGACCCGGTTTGTGGGGCTATTATTTCGTGTTTGGGTTGAGGCTGTAAAGGGGCTATTTTGGGGGAGTAAGACGAGGCTCTGGAGAGAAATTTTTGGCATTCAGGGTTGAGGATTTTTTAAAAGCGCCGCAAGCAAAATAACAGACACAAAAAAGCCCGCAAGGTTTTCACCTTGCGGGCTCTCAGGACTTCGATGATGGTTCTGGTAACCATCAACCAAGAATTTTGGTGGGCTGGCGGAATCTGAATTTTTTTGGCAATCACCTGTTTTTATGTGGTTTTTTTTAATTCAACTTTTACCGATATACCTAAGCGTATACCAATCGCGCTCATTAAGGCGTTTTTCAGAAAGGCAGCGGGATAGTATTGCAACTATTGTTTAATATGTTTTAGCCGCGAAGCGAGCGACGCCCCACAGCTTGGAAAGGAATGCAGTGTGTTGGCGTAATGGATAGGCAACAGCATTTAGTGACGAAAAGTTCAGTGCCTCCATGAACACCAGAGTTCTGGCAAGGTTGTCGAAAAGCTTAATCACGAAAATTAAAATGTGTTCTGGGGTTAGTCCGCTATCAGCGATAATCGGACTTGGTGATGCTATATTTTTAACATGGATAAGATTAGATTAAAATTTGTTAAAGTTTTAGTTAAATCTGCCGAAAATCCATAGAAAGGAGTTTTTTTTCATTTGCGTGGACGTAATGGAGGCTGTGGCAAAACTATAGGCACGATAGTTAATAAGACCTCCCGCAAGCACTTAATACATTGTTCCATCTATGGAGGCGGACGAAAAATCAAAATGGTTATGTCGTCCTGATCGGTTTCACTGCTTGTTATATAAATTAAGAATATACTTGGTGTTAATATTTTATCCTTTATATGCGGAGATCTAAAATATGAAGTATTTTTCTACTGGGTTTTTTTTGAAGTCAGGAACTAAATCACAGGATGTTATCAATGAATGTATTACATGGATAGCTGGCTCTCCTTACACCACCTTCCCCCCAGCCGTTCTAGATATGAAAAGAGGACTTGAAGCTTTCGAAATTGAGACAGAAAAGGAGAGAATAGAACTAGTTAACTCCTCTGAAAATGACGTTAATATGTCATGTTTTAGATACTCAAAAATAGATGGGCCACATAAATGGGTTACAGATATATCAGCAAATGAGTATGGCAAAGATGGTAGCGTATGGATTAATGTAGAGTCAAACGTTTATGCGCAGCAGGCCGCTTACAAAGCCCCTGAAACAAAAAGGCCATTAATTGTTATGAAGCTTCTTGATAAATTTTCAGGAGGTAAAGATGACTGTTTTACTATAGGGATTGAGCCGGTTGCTCTTGAAAACAATGAAGAATGTTTATCTCACGTTTCTTCGGTTATTAATGCAGAAACTAAGAATAGACTCCCAGTTGTTTATGTAAGTGCTAAGTATTTCTTTAAAGAACACCCTCACATAATTATCCCCTCCAGATTGGCTCGTAAATTAGCTGGTATGGCACATGTGATGATTGAACCAGAATCTACAGCATTTTCACACAAACTCAAGCACCTTGTTTCTTCAAAAAATGCCTACGGGGGCGCTATAGGTATTTACTGGCCAAACGGGCAAGGGATAAATATTTACAGGCGAGGTGAAATGTCAGCAATTGAATTGGAAAATTTGATTTCCGAAGAAATAATAAAAGCAATTACCTCACTTACACCAATGCAACGTAACGGCTGGGCTGAAATACATAATTCAAAAACCAGGAAAGCTATACAAAACTTCAAAGACGAAGGTAGAACTTCTGTAGAACTTATCTCTTTATACGAAGATGAGAATACTTCCTTCAAAGAAGAAGTGAAGGAATTAAATTCTAAAATACAACATCTAGAGTCAAGGATAAGATTTCTCTCAGAAAAAGCTGCTGTGCAGGGGGATTTGACAATAAATGTTGGAGTTGAATATGATCTTTTCCCTGAAGAAATTATGGAAATTATACTTTCGGTGCTAAGAAAATCACTTTCAACAATGCATGAAAAAAGTCGCTTCCATGATGTAATAACATCAGTTATAAATGCTAATCACTCTGATGGTCTAATTGAATCCCATGATAAAGAATTAAAGCAAGCTATGGTAGGCTATCGTTCCATGACTCCAAAACTTCAAGGCATACTTGAGAAGATTGGTTTCTCTATTAATGATGACGGTAAACATTTAAAATTAACTTATAAAGATGATCCGCGCTATACTTATGTTCTTCCTAAAACCGGTAGTGATCGTCGTGGTTCGCTAAACGCGTACTCAGACATTGCTAATATCGTATTTAATTAATCTCTGAGCAGTCACAGTTTAACACTGTGACTGCTACGTAGCTTTTGTTAGAAATAATTAGGATGTTTTTCCGGTCTTAGAATTATCAATAAGGAATAGATTCATCTTACAAATAACAACGTTTGCTCATACGGACTGTATCAGCCGAACAATTTATGTGTTTTTTATTTATGCAACTAACCTTTAACTCCCGCTGTTGGCAAATATCAGACCTTTCATCCTTAATCGGCACTTAATGAAAGATGAGGCGGGCTAGCAACGCGCAGTTTGTTCATAATCGGTCAGGAAGTGCCCGATAATGAGAAAGGTAATCCTTTCAAAACGGTTGACTTAGAATAAAGCGAGTTGCTATCAAAAAAAAGATTTTATGGAAAATCCTTCACACTCTACATCTTTTGTTTTTTTGATTTAAAATCATAAAGTTAGGTGGTGAAGTGTGGGTGAAGTGTGAAGCATATCCTTCACCTCGGGTGTAGAATGGGCGTAAAAAAACCGGCTTCCGCCGGTTCATGTTAGTTCAGGTTTCTGCCGGGTCATCACATTTTGGCAGCCAGTCGGTGTTGCTTTCCTCCGTCAGATCCAGATTGGTCTGGATACCCAGCTTTGTTCGCCGCTTCAGGTAGTTCAGTCCGTATTCCCGCAGGATACCGTCCAGCGACAGCCCGAACATCTTCATGCTGAGCGGGTTCTTGTAACCATTCGCTTCCATGTATGCCAGATAGGCGTGGTACAGGTAACGCTTCGGCTGTGACGGACGAATGCTGGCATTCCCCATATAGAGCGCGTTTGGCTCCGGGGTGGTGAACAGGTAGCCGCAGAAGTCCACCATCGGATCCGCATCGCGCTTTATACGCATCGCCTCATCCGAATTTTGCTGTGACTGAAGTAACGCCCTTGCGTCATGCGGTTGGCTGAACCGCTGCATCAGCTGGCGGACAATAACGGCCAGTTCTGCCCGGATTTTCTCCTTCAGCTTCGGGTCACGCTCGCTGGCCGATACAATTTCCGGGAAGTGCAGAATTACCCGGCGGCGCGACACGCCCCCGCTGCGGTCGGTGAAGCGCATCGGGTTGTTGTTCACAGCCAGAATCACCGCCGGAATGTGGGTTGAGTAGGCGTCGCGGTACTTCGGGTCAACGGACACCGCATCGCCACCGGTGATGGCCTTGATGCCCGCGCCGTCGCCGCTCCATTTTTCCTGGTCGGGCAGGATAATCAGCGAATACCCAATCACCGCCGCGCGTTCGCGCGACGACTCCAGCGTTTCGATGGTCGCGGAGGTGGTGTTGTCCGTTCCGGCCAGCATGGTGGCGATTTCCGCCATGATGCTTTTGCCGCTGCCGCCAGGGCCGGTGACTTCCAGAAACAGCTGCCAGTCGTAGCGGTTCGCCAGCACCATAAACAGCGCGGCCAGAATAATGTCGCGTTTGGCCGGGTCCCGTCCGGCGGCGCGGTCTAGCCACTGCCAGAAGTGCGGCGCATGGTCTGCCAGCGTTTCGCCCTGAACGGGTTTCGTGTAGTCCACCTCGCTGACCGTGCGCAGCCAGAAGTCTTTACTGTGCGGGCTGAAGCCGCCGGTGCGGGTGTCCAGCACGCCGTTACGGAAGCCAATCAGGCGGCGCGCCGGGTCGGCCTGCTGCGGCAGCATCAGCTTCAGCGTGTCCACCACGCCCGAAATCTTGCCCGCCGAGAACGGCGCGCGCAGGCGCTGAAAAAGCTTCGCCACGTCGCGCTCAAACTGCTTCCCGGAAATCACCTTCCACGCGCCGGAACGGTAGCGGGACAGAATTTCCCCGCTGGCGTCCACGGCCAGCGCGCTGCGGTAGTGCTCCGCCACCCGCTCCGCCTTTTCGCTGGCGCTCATGGCCGAAAATTCCGCCTCACTCATCACGTCGAACGGGCTGGCGGCGGGCGGCGTGGCGGCTTCGGCCAGTGCCCGCCGGGTGCTTTCCTCACCGTGCTGCATGAAGGCGTCATTCCAGTCGCCGAACACCGGCGGCAGGGCCACGGCGGCGCGGCTGGCTTCTGCGGCCTGCTTTGCTTTTGCCTGGCCGTCGCCGTTCAGGTCGCGGTCGGCGGCAATTAGCAGCGGCAGCGTGGCGTGCTTTTCACGGGCAAGGCCAGCCAGAGAAAGGAGGTTAACGGACGACAGGGCTATCCACACCTCGTCACCGGTCAGATTATGCACGGTCAGGCCGGTGGCGTAGCCCTCCGTCAGCCAGATGCGCGCTGCCGGTTTACCGGTGCTGAGAACGTGGCACGCGCCTTTTACCTGGCCCCCCTTCAGCGTGCGCTTTTCGCCCGCGGTGTTAATCAGCTGCACGTTCACCAGCTGGCCGCCCATATCGTGCAGGGGAACGACAACATCACCGGCACGATAGACAGTGAGCGCGACTTTCAGCGGCTTTGCCAGCGTCAGGCAGGACTGCTCCGGCCAGCCTTTGCGGGACAGGTAGGCGTTGCCGGTTGTCTGCTGCGCGGTGCTGACCAGCTGCTGTGCCTGCTTTATGGCGGCGGCACGGGCTGCTTCGTTATCTTCGCCTGCGCTGGCGGCAGGCGAGCTGTTCACCGGTGACAGGCTGCCGGTCAGGCCGTTTACCCGTGCGGCGGCTTCGGTCAGGCTCAGTGAGAGTGCTTTTTTCACCAGGTCCATGCCGTCACCGGCACCGCACTGATTACAAATCCACGTGCCGCGTCCCTCCTGGTCGTCAAAGCGGAAGCGGTCGGTTCCGCCGCATACCGGGCAGGAGGTATGGCGGTTCTTTACTACCTTCACGCCCAGCGCATGCAGGATGCGGGGCCACTGGCCCCGCGCGGCCTTTGCCGCGTCTGATACGGTCATTTTCATTATTCTGTTCTCCCTCAGTGCAGCACCGGCGCGTCTTTGAGGCGCCCGCAGAGTTCATCCATCACCACCTGTCCAAGAAAGCTCAGGCATGGAACCGACTTCAGCGGCCCGGCTGCCAGCAGGTCGTCGAGCAGTGCGCAGGCAATTTCCTGACCGCGCAGGCGTCCGTGCTGGCGCAGATAGAAGCCCTCCAGCTCGGTTTCAATGGCGTGCTCAAGACGCGCCAGCGTCAGGCCGGGATAGCGCTTCTGTTCGCGACAGACGGTCAGCCAGGCGCAGGCCACCGCGCGACGCGACAGCGCGGACCGCAGCTCAGTTGAAAGGGTACGCGCGCTCATGGCTTAACCTCCCCGCTCATCCAGCCGTCCTGACAGCGGCTAACAACTCCGTCCAGCTGTTCGGTGATGAGGAAAATCAGCGAGTTCAGCTGCGCCTGCTGTGATGCCGGTGGCTGTTCGTGGCACTCCTGAAGCAGGGTCATGTCGCTGATAAAGCGCCCGGCGTTACGCAGGTGCTCAAGGCGTAGCAGGTCGGCATGGGAAATGGTGGCGTGAGTCATGCGCGCACCTCCTGGACCGGCAGGCGGGCAGCAAGGGACAGTACGTAATGGCGGGCCAGCGTCAGGCGTGCGGCGCGTTCGTCAGTGGCAACGGTGCGGAGCATGTGGATACGCTGCTGGCGCTCGGTACGGCGCACGGCGGCAAAGACGAAAACAAACTGAGGGTATGGGGAATTAAGGACCGTAGCCATAGGGGCAAACTCCTTTGTTAGCTTTTTACAGCTACCACCAGAGTTCCTACGCTCAAGGGTGGCAGCCCGGACGGGGGTAGGAATACCGGCAACAAAGGAAACCGGCCAGCCCGAAGGCTGCCCCGCCCGGGCCACCATTACGCAGACGGCACAGCGGAAACAGAACCGCTGCCCGAAAAATGGGTGCACATGGGCACAGACACAAAAAAAGACGCATGGCGCGTCTGGTGTCGCCTTTGTTTCGCTCGGGTTCCTACGCCCGGCTGCCGATTTTGCGACAGCATAAAGACTGTACCAGGGAATGGCCCCGGCGCGCAAGCCGGGGAGCAAAGGAAAATGCAGCATGACGGAAAATCTCAAGAGTTGGTGAAGATCATGCTGCACGTTCCTGACCGCGTGCGGCGATGCGTGCATTCATCCAGGCGCTGACCTCGCTGGCAAGCCACGCGACGTTCTTGCCGGCAAGCGATACCTGCGCCGGAAAAGCACTGCGGCTAATGAGGTCGTAAATGGTTGAGCGGGACAGGCCGCAGACGTGGATCACTTCTGGCAGGCGCATAAAGCGTTCCTGTACCGGGAATGATACTGGCATGGCAGGGGCCGCCGGGGCGGATGAATGAGCGTTTAAAGTCGTGTGCATGAGCTACCTCTTATGTGTCCGTGAAGCGCCGCACAGGTGTATACGGCATCGGGTAGCTCTTTATTTTGCGAATATTTTTGCCGGTGACAACAACAGAAATCTGTCTGACCGGTCGCACAAAAACCACATAAAGCATGGGTGTACGAGAACAGTACTAAATAGTGCTAAAGAGTACTAAGAAGGTTTTATCCAATAACTTTAAGTTTGCTTCAGCCGGATTTTAAAAACTACTCATTCTAAAGGGAGAATAAGGCCGGAATCCCGGCGATGAACAATGGTGAACAGAGGGTGAAGGATGTTTTTTCAACTATTCACCCTCTAACTTACTGTATTTAATATTTTTTTCTATGTAGTGAAGAATAGTGAAGGATTTATATAAAACTGAAAGCTGATAATAGGCTTCAGTGATACCTTTTCCTGGCTCGCCAGAAGTAAAGCTTTTGTCTGGTCCGTCATACAACGCCATCCGGTAGAAGCCGCTGTGCCAGACCCGGCACAATTGACTTACTGAAACCAGCCGACAGGAAACGAGATGGCACTGAAATGTCCCGAATGTGGTCAGGTGGCCCACACCCGCACCAGCGCTTATGAAGCGCCCTCCGTAAAGCGTACCTGGTACCAGTGCCAGAACCTCGACTGCTCCTGCACCTTCACCGCGCTGGAGAGCGTCGAGAAAATCATCATGAAGCCGCACAGGCCCGCAGCGGCAGAGCCGGAACCGCAGAATGACGTACCGGTTCGTCAGCCGCAGACGCTGGGCCGCTATGGTTCAGCAAGCGCCCGCAAAGACCGCCACGCACAGCCCTGACAGAGAGGAAAAACAGCATGACACAGCAGAACATGACAGAAGAAGAGATGAAGACAATCGCTGAACTCGTTGGCTCGCTCGTAGCAAAAAGCCAGAAACCGCTGCAGGATGCGGGGTGGCTCCTGAAGCTGCCCGAAGCCGACGTTATCAGCCATACAACCGCGCTGGTAAAGAGTCTTCCTGCTGGCTGGCAACCCCGCGTCCAGGACCTCCAGGGTAAAATGCTGGCCTGGCTGGAAGCAAAGCAGGCAGAAGCCGCAGCTGAAGACACCATCAGCGCGTTGCGACAGAGCAGAACCGAAACGGAGCAGGCAAGCCAGGACAACCGGGCGCGCTTTCGTGAACTGCTTGAGCAGAGCGGCGGCACCGTCACGCCGGAGATGAAGGCGCTGCGCGCGGAGTATCTGGAACAGCAGGAAACGGCATCAGACCTTTCCGGGTTGATTGCCGAAAAAGAAAAGCAGTTACCTGCTCTGGCCGACGCCACCGGACGCAAAGCCAATGCCTACGTGTTCTGCCACGAGGGCATCATGGACGAGCGTATCGACACGCTTATTGATGAATTTTTTATCGTCCATGGCGTTGAACTTGGCAGTCTGCTCAGGATGAAGTACAGCCAGTTTGAGCGGAATGGCTCAGTCTATGCGCCGGGCGTTATCGAAGGTGCAAACGATGCAGATACGCTGTATCGAAAATTTGCAGTGAACCTCATTGAAGAGTGGACTCATAAAAAACTGCCGCTGAAATTCCGGGATGACGTCATCAGCCTGACCGGCGCTTACCCGTTCAGAGGGGCCAGAACCGACAGGCGCAAGCGCAAAATTTTCTGAGCCAGAGAGATAACCCCTGACTGATACCCGGCTACACGCCGGGCTTTTTTGTGTCCGCTAATCACCGAAGTGAGCGTGCATGTCTATGCTGCATGAAAACGCATGAGTTTAAGGCACCCCGGAACGGCGGGAAAGACCAGCTGCGGCGCGGCGCGGAGCTACTCATGCAGGCGCATGAAAACCGCTACATGAAGTGCGCAGGCGTGGCGGGGCTACGAGCGCGCGCAGAGGGGGGGTGTGAGTAAGGACCCCATAACTCATAAAATATTCTGTATTAATATGTAAATGTAGATTGTATTTATTAAATGGGAGGTTTTAAAAATAACTATAAATTACTAAAAGAGAAGCCAAAGCTTAGTTAACAGTGCTTAATTGATAAAGGTAAAATTTATTATGTGACACTTTCTTGGTGTTACTAAAAGTTTTGAGGGGAGCAACCCCTCATTATGTTATGCAGCCTTATAACCTTCCGTAATAGTACAGTTTTCTAACATGTTTCTAAATGTCGTCATAAGCCCTAATACCTCTTCCATCATCTCAGCAAAGTCATCGACTTCAATTTGAATTTCTTGCCCATGAGCAATGTGATTTCTCCTGTTAACTAGCTTCTGATCTATCAGTTTCTCTTTAGATTCGAAAGGAACATAGTCTAGGCCAAGGCACCAAAGTATCTCCTTAAGCACAGTAGTAGATAAATTTGATTGTGTGTCTACGACGTTTTTGATGGGGATTCTCGCTCTGCTTTGCTGGTTGCTGAGAATATATTTTGTTACCTCATCGAAAGCGGAGTATTTTTTGGAATCGTGTGCGCTATCAATTCTTCCTTTAACTATAAGAGTAATAAAATTGCTTTTTAATTCGTTAATAGAATGCCTTTGATTTGATACATATTCTAAAAAATAAGTGCCTGTTTTTTTGACAAACCCTTCCCAATGAGCATACATCAGTGCTATACCAGCACGGCATAGCACTTGTTTTTGTAAAAAAGAAGCCTTGTCAGTTTCAATGAGATTCTTCATCTCATTCATTTCACGTAGCCTCCATATGTGATCAGTAGCTATCTTATCTATAAGGTCTTCTTTCGTTTTTATCACTTTTTAAAGACCTCCCTTCCTAAGGGAATTAAATGAGGTAAGCGTCTGGTTGCGGTAATTCCTGATCCAGACCAGTTAGTGAATTCTTGATTCGACCAAAGCCCCGAAATCCTTTCATCAATATTATCGTTATCAGTTCCTTCTGAAATATTGTAAGCTAATCCGTAAGTTACAGCTTCGTATTGTGAAACCAGGAATCCACCTGAGTACTTATTCTTAGCTAAGTTATATCTTTTAAAAGAGTTATCAGCGGTATTGTCTGCAAGTTTAGTGAACGTTTTCCGAAATAAATCTCCCCAATATTGGGAGTCGAAGTTTTTATCAGTGCAAATCACACGCATTTTCTCAGATATAAATATTCCAACATCACCCATGGAGTCAAGTTCTTTGATGTCAATAAGAGAGAATATAATAAATCTTAATACAAGTTCAATATCGTAAGATTCACTAATGGCTCTATCGCTCAATGCTATACATTCAAGGAATTTATCGAATTTAGATAGCTCGGCCAGCCAAAAATAAAAATCTTTATTAAGCATAACTAAAATACAGTTTCTTACTTCTTGCGCGCTTAAAGACGAACCTCCCGTATTGAGTCTTTGAAATAAATCATATTTAGCGGTCTCATCGCTTTCTTTTAAAATAATGCTAACGTTAAGCTTGGAACGCTTTATTGTTAGCCTCATATTTTGACCAATTGAATTAGGATCTTCATCGCCTAAATCAGCAGAGCCTTCCCATTTTTTTCCTTCTAAACTAGGTAAGTATTTCGTTCCAGATAATACGAGAGGAGGAATTGGTTTATTATTCTCATCTTTCAGTTGACCCATAAATTGATATATGGTGGACAACCTTTGCAACCCATCAACAACATCCCATATCCCATCACTTCTTTGGCTGACAAAGATGGGAGGGACAGGAATGCCTAGCAATATTGATTCAATTAGATTAGTCTTTTGACTCTCGGACCACCTGTATATCCTTTGGAATTCAGGATGAATATCAATTTCATTATTCTCATACAAGGATAGCCATTCACCAATAGAAATGGCATAGCCATCGGTACGGATTTCTTTTCTTCTCTCGTTAACTTCTTCATTCAAAGACATAAAATTCCTTAGCTTTTATTTTTTACGAAATTAGCCCACCAATCCATGAGCTCAATACGAGCTTTAAGATATGATGACCTATTATATGCACGCCTCACTTCATTCCTGTCAGTGTGCGCGAGTGCAGCTTCAATCACATCCGCGTTAAAATTATTTTCATTAAGAGCGGTACTTGCAATTGAGCGTAACCCGTGAGCAACTAATTTTCCACCAAAACCGATTCTTTTTAGAGCGGCATTTGCCGTTTGGCTATTCATTGGAAGTTTCGGATTATTTCTGCTTGGAAATACATACTCACGGTGTGAGCTTATAGGCTTCATTACTTCTATAATCAAAATTGCGGGCTGAGATAAAGGAACTACATGCTCTCGCCTGGATTTCATCCGTTCGGCGGGAATTGTCCAAAGCTTTGCATTAAGATCGATTTCTGTCCATCGAGCACCTGAAGCCTCAGCAGGGCGTACGAGCGTAAGCAACTGCCATTCTATTAAACAGCGAGTTGGGACAGAGAGATTCGACATAACTAACGATCGCATAAGCTTTGGCAACTCTTCTGGCCGCAACGTCGGCATATGCTGCTTTTTAGGCTTCTCAAACGCCATTCCAATACCAGACGCCGGGTTAGCATCAATTAGACCAGTATTAACCGCATAGATCATTATCTCACTAATGCGTTGCACCAAACGACGAACGGTTTCAAGAGCGCCTCTAGCCTTAATTGGCTCCAAGGCTTCAACCAACTTACGGGCTTTGATCTCCTGTACTGGAATTTCACCGATGGCAGGAAATACATCTTTCTCAAGAGAACGCCATATATCCTTAGCATAATCCGGTGTAACGCTTGCCTGCTTCAAGGCAAACCAGTTAGCGGCTACGGTCGAGAAAATGCTGTTTAACGCGATCTGCTGCTGTTCTATGGCCTGTTCAGCCTGAGTTTGCGGGTCAATGCCATTAGCGAGTAAGGAGAGGTAATCAGCGCGCAGGCGTCTGGCATCTGCCAATGAAAGGGCAGGAAAGGCACCTAGGCCTATCATGGTGCGCTGCTTTGTCGCTGGCCGCTGATAGCGAAAGCGCCAGAGCTTTTTTCCGGTGGTTTTGACAACCATAAAAAGTCCGTCGCCGTCATGTAGCGTCAAATCTTTATCGATGGCTTTGGATCGAAGAACTTCTGTATTGGTGAGGGGACGTGTAGTCCGTGCCATGTGGTTCTTCCTTGCGTAAATTGGTATACGTATTGGCATACATCTTAGCGTATACCAATACGTATACCAATTATCGCCGGATTTGGCTGGATATCTACGGACTACTACAGACGTAAAAAAGCCCGCGAGGCTGGTTCCAAGCGGGCTTTCAGGACTTACCCGGACGTATCCGGTACATAATGTGGTGGAGCTGGCGGGAGTTGAACCCGCGTCCGAAATTACTACACCGTCGGCACTACATGCTTAGTCAGTTTTTACATTCGCCGGTTAGCTGCGAACAGACACGCCACTAACAGACTAGCCTGATTGGATTTAACGCTTCAACCCCAGGCAAGGTATCCACGCGATCTCTTTTGGGTTTGACTTCTCTTGATCCCCGTCTTAAGAGCGGAAGCTAGGGAGAGAAGGCTCTAAGCAGGTTATTAAGCTGCTAGTGCGTAGTTTTCGTCGTTTGCGACTATTTTTTTGCGGCTTTTTACGAGGCAAACCGCCCCTCGGCATGCTCCTAAGGCTTCACAATCCCGTCGAGTCCAGAATCAGCCCCAGAACTTTAAATACTAGCAACTAACTATCTTAAAATCCAGTGCTTAGCGCGCTGAATTCTTCATGATACGTGCTTTGTCTAATTTCCATTCGCGATCTTTAATGTCATCGCGCTTGTCATGCTCTTTCTTACCGCGTGCAACACCAATCTTCAGTTTGCACCAGGCATTCTTCCAGTACAGCGACAGTGCCACGATGGTGTAACCTTCGCGGTTGACGCGGCCATACAGGGAGTCGAGTTCACGTTGCTTCAGCAGCAGCTTACGGCTGCGCGTGGGGTCACAGACCACGTGACTGGAGGCAACGGCTAAGGGTTGAAAGGTTGAACCGAACAGAAAGGCTTCGCCATCGCGCAGCAGAATATAGCTGTCGCTGATGTTAGCTTTACCAGCACGAAGTGACTTAACTTCCCATCCTTGTAACGACAATCCCGCCTCATACTCCTCTTCGATGAAGTACTCGTGGCGAGCGCGTTTGTTCATGGCAACAGTGGCAGAACCGGGTTTGTGTGCTTTTTTCTTTGTCATAGTGTGGCGTATTTTACATCACTTAGTCGGTTATCGCATCCCCAGTCCAGCGGGGCAGCAGGAAACGGGATATTCTAGCACACCCTCACTCGGGGACATTTTTGTTTAATCGCTGAAAATGCTACTATTCAGCGGTTTTGTGATGAACAGGAACCATTATGGCTCAGATTAGTCGTTCGGCGCTGGTCCCGTTTAGTGCCGGGCAGATGTACAAACTTGTAAATGATGTGGATGCCTATCCGCAATTCCTGCCGGGTTGCACCGGAAGCCGCGTACTGGATGCGTCTGAAAATCAGATGACGGCGTCGGTAGATGTGTCGAAGGCGGGCATCAGCAAAACATTTACTACCCGCAACACCCTTACGGATAACCAGAGCATTCATATGGAACTGGTAGATGGACCGTTCCGCAAGCTGACCGGCGGCTGGACGTTCGTCTCGCTGGGCGATGACGCCTGTAAGGTGGAGTTAAGCCTGGAGTTTGAATTCACCAACATGCTGGTAGAGATGGCCTTTGGACGTATTTTCAAAGAGCTTGCCAACAGCATGGTGCAGGCTTTCACTCAGCGTGCCAAAGAGGTATACAGTGCCTGAGATCTCCGTTGAGGTGGTCTACGCCCTACCTGAAAAACAGTATCAGCTTTACGTGGAAGTGGAGCAGGGCAGCACGGTTGAACAGGCTATCCTGAAATCAGGCCTGCCTGAACTGCGTCGTGAGATTGACCTCGCCAGCAACAAAGTAGGCATCTACAGTCGGCCAGTGAAGCTGGATGATGTGGTTCAGGAGGGCGATCGTATTGAGATCTATCGTCCGCTGATTGCTGATCCAAAAGAGCTGCGTCGTCAGCGCGCAGAGCGAGCGGCAGAAAGCAAAAAATAAGTCGTTATACCGCCAGAATCAGCGGATAGCCGGCATAAAAAAAGGCGCTCAGTGCGCCTTTTGTGCTGTCTTTAAAACGGTCTGTCGTGAAATCAGTCGTTGTTCTTTGACAGATTCTGCTTGTTATCGATATTGGTCAGAACACCGTTGCCATCAAAGGTCAGCGTCAGCGTCTGCTGCTTCACGCGCTCATGACCTGGCTCCTGACGGAAAACGTAATACCAGACGTTGCTGCCAAACGGATCTTTCATCATCGGCGTACCGAGCGTGTAAGCCACCTGCTGCTGTGTCATACCGGTATGGATCTTGGCCACATCGTTGGCAACCAGATAATTACCCTGGTTGATATCAGGACGATAGACCACGCGCTCTAAGGTGGAACATCCGGCGGTCATCATCAACATTACCACTGCCGCGGCAGTCAGCGTTTTACAGCGCATCTATACATTCCTTTTCCGGGGCCAAACGCCTTTAACAGGCGGCTTTCTTGCCATCAAAATCTGAACTCTGCCTGCGGCAGGCTTTATTACTCTGGCGACATAAGTGCCGATGATAATAAACCTTTTCGCCGTTGGAAACCTCTACAGAGCAAGCATATGACCACGGTGGGTTAAAAAAGTGCGCCGCTATGCGGCTAAAAGTTCTTTTGCGTTGGCCAGGGTATTGCGTGTCACCTCGCTGCCGCCCAGCAGTCGCGCCAGTTCCTGCAGACGCGCACGCTTATCCAGCGGCTGCATATGGGTTTCGGTCATCGCGCCATCGGTCTCTTTGCTGACATAGAAGTGCTGATGACCACAACCGGCAACCTGCGGCAGGTGGGTGACACACATGACCTGGGTCGATTCACCCAGTTGACGGAGCAGTTTACCGACGACGGCGGCGGTCGGGCCGCTGATTCCGACATCCACTTCATCGAAAATCATCGCCGGCGTTTCCATTTTCTTCGCGGTGATCACCTGAATCGCCAGCGCGATACGTGACAGTTCACCGCCCGAAGCGACTTTGCCTAACGGCTGCAGTGGCTGACCTGGGTTCGTCGTCACCTGGAAGTCAACGCGGCTCGCGCCATCTGCCGTCAGTTGATCCGGATTAAAGTTCAGGGCGATTTTAAACTGGCCATGGGGCATTGAAAGCAGATGCATACTCTGGGTAATCAGCTGCTGCAGTTCATCGGCAAAGTGGCTGCGCTGCTGATGCAGCTGCTCTGCGCTTTGCAGTGCCGCCTGATAATGTTCACCCACCAGCGATTGCAGGCTTTCCTGGTCGCTTTCGTGCTGTGACAGCAACTCGGCTTCTGCCAGCAACTGCTGATGCAGTTCAGGCAGACCTTCTGGCGTGACGTGATGCTTACGTGCCAGCGCAATCTGGCGGGAAATACGCTTCTCAAGTTCGTACAGTCGATTGGGGTCCAGGTCAAGGCTGTCGCAGTAGTGACGCAGTTCGTCGCTGGCTTCGCTCAGCTGAATCGCCGCCTCCTCCAGCAGGTTATGAACGCCGTTCAGCTTCTCATCCAGCGAGGTCAGTTCTGAAATCATCTCACGCGCGGTGTAGAGCAGGCTGTTGAGATTATTGTCATCGCTGTCTGCTAACAGCTGCAGCGCCTGCTGGCTGGTCGACAGCAGCTGTCCGCTGTTGGCAAGGCGCTTGTACTCTTCGTCAATCTGCTCGTATTCGCCCTGCTGCGGCGCAAACTCGTTCAGCTCTTTGAGCTGATACTGCAATAGCTCGCGACGTGATTCGCGCTCCTGCGCCTGCTGCTGATGCAGCGCCAGGGTGCGACAGCTCTGGTGCCAGGTCTGATAACTGGCGCGCATTTGCTGCAGGAGATCGTCGTGACCGGCATAGGCATCCAGCAGATGCTTCTGATGATCGGGTTTGAGCAAAAGCTGATGGGCATGCTGACCGTGGATCTGGATAAGCAGCTGGCCCAGATCGCGCAGCTGAGAGAGCGGCACCGCTGTGCCATTGATAAAGCCGCGGGAACGACCGTCAGCGCTGATGACCCGACGCAGCAGACACTCGTTGCCGTCGTCGAGTTGATTATCCATCAGCCAGCGCTGAGCAGAAGGGGAGGACTTAAGCTGGAAGCGGGCGCAAAGGTCAGCCCGGCTGGCACCCTGACGCACCATGTCAGCATCGGCACGGCCGCCCAGACATAATCCCAGCGCATCAATCGCGATGGACTTACCGGCACCGGTTTCACCAGTGATTGCAGTCATGCCGCGTTGGAAATCAATGTCGAGCTCACGAACGATAGCGAAATTACTGATGGTCAGTTGGGCCAGCATAGGTTCACCTGTACGAATAAACACATATGGTTTTTCATACAGTATAAACTGGTTTTTTATCCAGTAAAGAGAAGAGGCCGGTTTTCAGAACAATTTTTTTGACCAGCCTAGCTTTGAACTCAGCGTATTGAAATAGCTGTAATTTTTAGGATGAATTAAATCAAGATGACCGGCACTGCGTCGAATCAGTACATCTTCACCTTCCTGAATAGGCAGCGCAATCTGGCTGTCACAGCTGATTTCCAGGTCGCTGCGACGTGAAGAAAAGCGCAGACGGATGGTACTGCTGCTGTTGATGACCAGTGGACGCGCTGACAGCGTATGCGGGAACATCGGTACCAGCACAATGGCTTCGAGTGACGGCGTCAGAATCGGACCACCCGCAGAGAGGGAATAGGCAGTAGAGCCGGTGGGTGTTGAGATAATCAGCCCATCAGAGCGCTGGGAAAAGGCGAACACTTCATCAATGTAGACTTCAAATTCGATCATGTGCGCGACTTTACCGGGATGCAGCACCACTTCGTTGATGGCAGAGCCAATACGCGGTGAGCAGTCAGATTTGCACACCTGCGCTTCCAGCAGAAAGCGGCTCTCGACGAAATAGTTGCCCTGAAGGACCTCATCCAGCTGTTGCTGCGCATTGTCCGGGTCAAGATCGGTGAGAAAACCGAGATTACCGCGATTAATGCCAATCACTTTAATATCATAGCGCGCCAGCACCCGCGCAGCGCCCAGCATATTACCATCACCGCCCACAACGACTGCTAAATCAGCCTGCGCACCAATCTCCGCCAGCGTGCCGGTCTGCACGTCGTGAAGCGACAGCTCCTGGGCAATCTGCTTCTCAACGATCACCTGATAACCTTTGGCCGTCAGCCAGCGCCAGAGCATCTCATGCGTGGTTAGCGCGGTGGGATGGCGCGGATGACCCAAGATACCAATGCAGTTAAAGTGTTTGTTCATCTGGTCGGTGTTCCTTATAAGCCAAAACGGCAAGGCAATGTGATAGGTTCCCTTGAATCCGTCATACCAATCCCCATAATAAGCCAACCAGCGAAATGAATGTGCAAAACGCGGAGAAATTCATGAGTAGTAAAGAACAGAACACCCCAAACGAGCAAGTCTCAGACGAAATTCAGCAGGATCAGCAGCAACCTCAGGAAGCGGAGACAGCAGCAGAGGTGGATCCGCGTGATGAGCGTATTGCTCAGCTCGAAGCTGAATTAGCGCAGTCGCAGACCGGTGTACGCGATGCCCAACTGCGTGCGCAGGCTGAGGTTGAGAACATTCGTCGTCGTGCCGAGATGGACGTTGAGAAGGCGCACAAGTTTGCGCTGGAGAAGTTTGCCAATGAACTGCTTCCGGTCATCGACAGCCTGGAACGTGCGCTGGAAGTGGCCAATAAAGAGGACCCACAGCTGGCATCCATGATCGAAGGGATTGAACTGACGCTCAAAGGCTTGCTCGGTGCCGTGCGTAAGTTCGGTGTTGAAGTGGTCGGCGAAACCGGCGTGCCATTCAACCCTGAAGTCCATCAGGCGATGTCGATGATGGAGTCTGAAGAATTTGAACCTAACCATGTCATGCTGGTGATGCAGCGTGGCTATACGCTGAATGGTCGCCTGCTGCGCCCGGCGATGGTTGCGGTTTCTAAAGCTAAAAGCTGATTCAACGCCTGAATCCTGTTACACGGCCGCGCACTGACGCGGCCGTGTGCGATCTGGCGCTATGCAGGTAAGACCGGCGTCCAGTCCACCGGATTTTTACCGGCAGCGCTCAGCAATTCATTGGTCGCTGAGAAGTGTTTGCTGCCGAAAAATCCACGATGTGCAGAAAGCGGCGAGGGATGGGGCGCCTGCAGCACATGATGGCGCTTGCGATCAATAATGCTGCCTTTCTTCTGCGCATGTGAGCCCCACAGCAGGAAAATCACCCCTTCACAGTGCTGGTTAATCGCCGCAATGACGTTGTCCGTAAAGGTCTCCCAGCCAAAACGAGCATGGGAATGAGCTTTACCCGCCTCGACCGTTAACACCGTGTTCAGCAACATCACCCCCTGTTTTGCCCAGCTCTCAAGAAAGCCGTGATCGGGTTTCCGGAAGCCGGGAATATCCTGCATCAGTTCTTTGTAGATATTCTGCAGTGACGGAGGCACCTGAACGCCCGGCAACACTGAGAAGGCGAGTCCATGCGCCTGATTCGGCCCGTGATAGGGATCCTGCCCCAGAATCACGACGCTGACGTCACCGAGTTTCGTCAGGCGAAACGCATTGAACACATCTTTCTGCGGCGGATAGACGGTTACACCCGCGGCGCGTTCATCGGCGACCTGCTTCAGCGTCTCAATAAAATAGGGTTTCTCTTTCTCTTCAGCCAGCACGTCGTGCCAGGTCAGCTTTTCAGCCATGTTTAACTCCCTTAACGTTAGTGGAGTAAGCTTAGCCGTTCCTGCCGCTGACCTGAAGGCAAAAATAATTTGAAAAATACAAATTATTTTTAACTGGCAGGCATTTTGAGATCAATGGTTTAGCGAAAAAGTGCGCCGAATGGCTGATTAATATTGATACAAGTCAAGGCTGTTGCGAATGAACGATGGTATACCGGGGCCTCAAATTTGATTTATTCACGTATTATCCGGGAGACGCAATCATGATCACTGGTATCCAGATCACTCAAACTAACAATTCTCAACTTCTGAACTCCTTCTGGCTGCTGGATGAAGAGAAAGCTGAAGCGCGTTGCCTGTGTGCAAAAGCAGGCTATGAAGAAGATCAGGTTGTCGCCATCAGCGAACTGGGCGAGTTCGCTTACCGTGAAGTGCCGGTTGAAATTAAACCGCAGGTGCGCGTTGAAGGCGGACAGCATCTGAACGTCAACGTTCTGCGTCGTGAAACGCTGGAAGATGCGGTTAAACATCCTGAAAACTACCCACAGCTGACTATTCGTGTTTCAGGCTATGCCGTACGTTTTAACTCGTTGACGCCTGAGCAGCAGCGCGATGTAATCACCCGTACATTTACAGAAAGTCTGTAAACCGCCTGAATTATCGGGTGCTGCCAATTAGCGCAAAGCGCACACAGCAATTTTTATTAGTATTGTTAAAGAGATAAGCAGTTAACTACAGGGCATGCGAATGCCAGTGTTGTCAGGAAAACGTACTGGCAGAAAAAACACTCTTAAAAGGCCGTAACTGACTATCAGATAAAAAAAATCGCCTCCTGAGAGGCGATTTTTTTATGCGTATGATGTTTTATTCCGCATTCTCGTTAGCTGGCGTAGTGCCGCTTGCCTTGCGGCGTTTGCCGACATTTTTGGCATCACGATGGCGTTTTTTCACTCGCGGTTTTTCCGTTTCGCTGGCTTTCTTCTCTGCACGCTTCGCCAGCACCTTTTTCGACGGTTTACCCGTAGTTTTAGCATTTGGCGCACGCGTTTCAGGGCGCAGCTCATCAATCACGCGCGCTTTGATCGGTTCGTTCACATAGCGGGTGATTTTGCCCAGCAGAACGAAGTCGTGCGCTTCGACCAATGAAATGGCGATGCCTTTACGGCCCGCACGACCGGTACGACCGATGCGGTGCAGATAGGTATCGGCGGTACGCGGCATGTCATAGTTGAAGACATGGCTGACATCTTCAACATCGATACCACGCGCGGCGATATCCGTCGCAACCAGCACGTTAACGCGTCCTTCACTCAGACGCTTAATCGCTTCGTTACGCTTGGCCTGAACCATTTCGCCTTCAAGATAGCTGCTACGAATCCCCGCTTCGTGCAGCCAGCTCACCAGTTCATGCAGACGTTCACGCTTACGCACAAACACGATGCTGCGCGTCACATCCGGCTGCTTCAGCAGATGAATCAGTAATTTGGTTTTATGCTGCAGATCATCAGCGCGGTAGTACCACTGCTGGATCTTTTTGCGCTCGCGACGGCTCGGATCCGCTTCCAGCTCAACCGGTTCGTTAAGCAGACGCTCGGCGAAGTCACGGATATTGTCGCCTTCCAGCGTGGCGGAAAACAGCATGGTTTGCTTGCGCCAGCGCGTTTCAGCCGCGATGGTTTCGATATCCTGAGCAAAGCCCATATCAAGCATGCGGTCCGCTTCATCCAGTATCAGGGTTTCTACGGCGCGGCAGTCAAAGTTCTCTTCTTTGATGTACTGCAACAGACGGCCGGTGGTCGCGACCACAATGTCCTGATTTTCGCTGAAAACTTCGGCATGGTTCATATAAGCCACGCCGCCGGTGATCGTGGCGATGTCCAGATGCGTATGTTTCGCCAGCTCACGCGCATGATCGGCAACCTGCATCGCCAGTTCACGGGTCGGGGTCACAATCAGGATGCGTGGCGGCCCCGATTTCTTGCGCGGAAAATCAAGCAGGTGCTGCAGCGCCGGTAACAGATACGCGGCGGTTTTCCCGGTTCCTGTAGGTGCCGAACCCAGAACGTCACGGCCCTCCAGCGCGGGCGGAATTGCAGCGGCCTGGATCACTGTTGGGCGCGTAAAGCCTTTTTCCTGCAACGCTTGTAGCAGGCTTTCGTCGAGTTCGAGTTCGGAAAATGTGGTTACTGTCATGGTCTACCTCAGTTTGGGGCGCTGATTATAGACAGATCAGACTGAATCTTCATCTGTTAATCCGTTTCCGCTGCGCCTGGGATTGTCTGCTGCGTGAATTCCCACTGTTGTCACGTTACACTCACGCGCTGCCGTGCGGCAGGAAAAAAACGATGGTAGTGACGAATGATGCAGGATAAGCCGCGTGAACGGCCTCAGTTAAACAAGAACGGTTTTACCTTTAAACAATTTTTTGTTGCCCACGATCGCTGTGCGATGAAAGTGGGCACCGATGCCATTCTGCTTGGTGCCTGGGCACCGGTCGCCGGAGTGAGACGCATTCTGGATATTGGCAGTGGCAGCGGATTAATCGCGCTGATGCTTGCGCAGCGCACGCCGTCACAGATTCAAATCGATGCGGTGGAGTTAGAACCTGAAGCCGCACAGCAGGCGCAGGAGAATGTGCAGCAGTCACCGTGGCCTGAACGTATTCAGGTTCATCAGCAGGATATCGCCAGCTGGGCTGAACAGTGTGATAAACGTTATTCACTGATTGTCAGCAATCCCCCTTATTTCGCGCCGGGCGTAGCCTGCTCTACCGTGGCTCGGGACAACGCACGTGCAACGGCCTCGCTCGATCATCAGACGCTGTTACGCAGTTCAGCCTTATTAATTGAAGAAGAGGGGATGTTCTGCGTGGTGCTGCCCATCGATATTGGGCAGACGTTTATCACCCTGGCGCAGGCCGATGGCTGGTATCTGCGTTTCCGGCTGGACGTGGCGGAATATGCTCATCGTCCGCCGCGCCGCGTCGTGCTGGGGCTGTCGCCGCAGGCCGGTGAAACGCTGCTGGAGCGTCTCGCAATCCGCGCACCAGACACCCGTTATTCTGATGAGTGGTGTAGCCTGACGCAGGACTTTTACCTCTTCATGTAACCTCGCGGGGTCAGAATAGTTGGCAGCGCTTCTGGCAGTAAGTCAGGATAGTCACGGATATAGTGCAGGCCGCGACTTTCTTTACGCTCCAGCGCGCAGCGCACCATCAGGTCAGCGACCTGCACCAGATTCCGCAGCTCCAGCAGATTATTGGAGAGGCGGAAATGGCGGTAATATTCATCGATCTCCTGCTGAAGCAGGTTGATGCGACGCAACGCCCGTTCCAGCCGCCGGGTAGTGCGGACGATTCCCATATAATCCCACATGAACAGACGCAACTCATGCCAGTTATGCTGGATCACGACGCGTTCATCGGCGTCATCAACCTGACTCTCATCCCATGCGGGGAGTGCAGTGACGGCTTCAATGCCGGGCAGGGTACGCATCAACTCCTCTGACGCGGACCAGCCATACACCAGACACTCCAGCAGCGAATTGGAGGCCATGCGGTTAGCGCCATGCAGGCCGGTATAACTCACCTCACCAATGGCATACAGGCCACTGACGTCGGTCTGACCGTGCTGATCGACGACGACGCCACCGCAGGTGTAGTGCGCGGCGGGTACAATCGGGATCGGCTCTTTGGTCAGGTCAAAGCCAAAGGTCAGCAATTTCTCATAGATCATCGGGAAGTGTGCGCGCACAAACTCTTCAGGCTGGTGGCTGATATCCAGATACATACAGTCAACGCCCAGCCGTTTCATCTCATGGTCGATAGCCCGGGCAACAATATCGCGCGGGGCCAGTTCGGCGCGCTCATCGAAATCGGGCATAAAACGGCTACCATCGGGACGTAACAGCCAGGCACCTTCTCCGCGTAACGCTTCGGTTAACAGGAAATTCTGCGCCTGCGGATGAAACAGGCAGGTCGGATGGAACTGGTTAAATTCCAGATTGGCCACCCGGCAGCCCGCGCGCCACGCCATCGCTATGCCATCACCGGAAGCAATGTCAGGGTTAGTGGTATATTGATAGACTTTGGCGGCACCGCCGGTTGCAACGACGACGGCCCGCGCCCGACAGGTTTCGACCTGCTCGCGATTACGGTTCCAGATCCACGCACCCACCACCCGGCGTGGGCCAGGCAGGCCGATTTTATCTGAAAGAATCAGATCGACCGCATTAGTCCGTTCCAGAATCCGGATGTTAGGGTGGCTTAATGCCTGGCTCACCAGCGTGGTTTCCACCGCATGGCCGGTGGCGTCAGCGCTGTGCAGAATGCGGCGATGACTGTGGCCGCCTTCGCGAGTCAGGTGATAGCGCATGTCACCCGCCGCCTGCGGATCGAGATCAAAGGCAACGCCGTTGTCGATCAGCCACTGCACGCAATGCCGGGCATTACTGGCAATAAACGACACGGCCTCACGATCGCATAATCCTGCGCCGGCAATCAGCGTATCTTCGATATGCGACTCGATGCTGTCCGTCTCATCAAATACCGCAGCAATACCACCCTGCGCATAAAGGGTTGACCCTTCATTGACCTGCGCTTTACTGAGAACGGTTACCTGATACTGTTTCGCCAGCCGTAACGCCAGCGACAGGCCGGCCGCACCGCTGCCCACAATCAACACATCACACTGATAATCCGGATTCGCATTCATCATAATGTTTAATTTACTAAACAAGACCAGGCCTGAGCATAAGCGCAACAGGAGGTTCTGTGAAGTATTTTAAACACATGCCACGCGCGTTCATCTGGCTATGATCATAAGTCTTCTATAATCAGTACGTTAAAAACGGACTGCTTTAACTCTGGTTTTTTATAGCAAACTTATTAAACCTAAAGGATTTAATGATGAAAAAGCTGCTGTCATAGGTTACTCTGCCTGCGATTTACGCTCCTGACACTGAACGAAAACGAACAACCTGTGTTATCTCCATCGGAGCGGTAAATATCACGGCGGGAAGTGAACTTCGCACCACATCACAACTCTAAGCGCATGCTTGCTCAGAACATGAGATGTGCTGGCAGTTACTTTATGCATATGAAAAATTTGGGGAGACATTACCTCGGATGAGCGAGCAGTTAACGGATCAGGTCCTTGTCGAGCGGGTACAGAAGGGAGATCAAAAAGCGTTCAACTTACTGGTGATTCGTTACCAGCATAAAGTGGCGAGTTTGGTTTCACGCTATGTTCCCTCGGGCGACGTGCCTGATGTAGTACAGGAATCGTTTATTAAAGCGTATCGCGCACTGGACTCTTTCCGGGGCGATAGCGCGTTTTATACCTGGCTGTACCGCATTGCGGTAAACACAGCGAAAAATTACCTGGTTGCTCAGGGGCGTCGTCCACCATCCAGTGATGTGGATGCTATTGATGCCGAAAATTTCGAAAGTGCGGGTGCATTAAAAGAAATTTCGAACCCTGAGAACTTAATGTTGTCTGACGAATTGAAACAAATTGTCTTTCGTACCATCGAGGCGCTACCTGAGGACTTGCGTATGGCAATTACCCTCAGGGAACTGGACGGTCTGAGTTATGAAGAGATCGCCGTCATTATGGATTGCCCGGTAGGCACTGTTCGATCACGTATCTTTCGTGCGCGAGAGGCCATTGATAACAAAGTTCAACCGCTTATCCAACGTTAGTGATAACGGCTACTGGAAGGGTACATAGGCATGCAGAAAGAAAAACTTTCCGCTTTAATGGATGGTGAGACCTTAGATAACGAGCTGTTTTCCGCCTTGTCTAAGGACGCAGAACTACAGAAAAGCTGGGCGAGCTATCATCTTATTCGCGATACCATGCGCGGTGATGTTGGTGATGTCCTGCATTTTGATATCTCTGCGCGCGTCGCTGCTGCTATCGAAAAAGAACCGTTACGTACGGTTACCACGCTGATCCCTGAAGCTCAGCCAGAACCTTCCCGCTGGGAAAAAATGCCGTTCTGGAAAAAAGCGCGTCCATGGGCTGCGCAACTGACTCAGGTGGGTGTGGCTGCCTGCGTGTCACTGGCCGTGATCGTGGGTGTTCAGCACTACAACCAGCCGCAGGGTAGCGCCACGCAGACATCTGACTCTCCGGTGTTCAATACGCTGCCGATGATGGGTAAAGCCTCACCGGTGAGCCTGGGCGTGCCGTCTGATGCCTTTGACACGAACAGCTCTAATCAGCAGGTTCAGGATCAGCGTCGTCGCGTGAACGCCATGCTGCAGGACTATGAACTGCAACGCCGGCTGCACGCTGATCAGCTGCAGTTTGAAACCGATGCGCCAAAACAGGCGCAGGTTGATGTTCCCGGAAACCAGTCATTAGGACAGCAGCAGCAGTAATGAAGCCGTTTTGGTATGCTGTTAGCCTGCTGACAGGCAGCCTGTTATGGTCATCTGCCGCCCCGGCGCAAACTACTGCGTCCGGGGCGCTATTGCAGCAGATGGAGCAGGCAAGTCAGAACCTCAACTACGAATTTGCCTATATTAACGTCTCACGCATCGGCATTGAATCGCTGCGCTACCGTCATGCTGTGATCGATAACCGGATATTCGCGCAGCTGTTGCAGATGGACGGGCCACGTCGGGAAGTGATCCAGCGTGGCAACGATATCAGCTACTTCGAACCAGGCCTTGATCCCTTTTCGCTCCCGGGCAATCACATTATTGACGCTTTGCCGTCGGTGATTTTTGCTGACTTCACCAAAATTGCCACTGCCTACGATTTTATCACCGTGGGTCGCTCGCGCATTGCCGATCAGATGTGTGATGTGCTGCGTATCGTGTCTCGCGATGGCACCCGTTACAGCTATGTGGTCTGGCTGGATGTGGATACCAGGCTACCGCTACGTATCGACCTGCTTGATCGTGACGGTGAAACGCTGGAACAGTTCCGCGTTATCAGCTTTGCAGTGGATGAAGGAGTACGCAATCTGATGCAAGGGCTTGAGAAAGCGAATCTGCCACCATCGCTTTCCGTGCCAAAAGGGGACGCGGTTACTGTCGCATGGCAGCCAGGCTGGATACCCGCAGGCATGACGCTGGTGTCGCAGAATCGTCGCACGCTGCCGGGGCTGAACAAAAATATTGAGTCGAAGCTCTACAGCGATGGGCTGTTTAGTTTCGCGATCAATGTGACGCCTGCCGATAAAAGCAGCACAACGCAAACATTGCGCACTGGGCGTCGTACGGTCCAGACCGTTGTGCGCAATAATAACGAAATTGCGGTGATCGGCGAATTACCGCCTTCAACCGCAAAACGTATTGCTGACAGCATCGACCTGGGGTCACAAAAATGATGAGAGAATGGGCCACCGTGGTGGCATGGCAGGATGGCATTGCCACACTGCATACCGAAGCAAAAACGTCCTGCAATAGCTGCCAGGCGCGCAAAGGTTGCGGCAGCCATATGCTGAATAAACTCGGTCCGAAGAATGCTCATGTGATGCAGATTGCCAGCAGCAAGCCGCTGCAGCCGGGACAGCGCATTGAGTTAGGCATCAAAGAGAGTAGCCTTCTGGGTTCAGCGCTGCTGGTCTATATGACGCCGCTATTTGGTTTGTTCCTGATTGCCGGACTGTTTCAGTCGCTGTTCAGCAGCGATCTGGCGGCCGCCTGCGGTGCACTGCTGGGTGGCATCGGTGGCTTTATTGTTGCGAAAGGCGTTTCAATGAAATTTGGCGATCGCGAAGCCTTTCAGCCGGTTATTCTGAACATCGCCCTCCCGCCCGATGCGCTGCGTGTTGAAAGCGAAGCGTAATGTACGCCCAGGCCGCGCATCCCGCGGCCTTTGTCCGTTCTGCCTTGCGCAGATATCTGTTTCGCTTCCACCACGTTCCATTCTTTTATGCGCGGCGTTAACAGTGTAATATGCGTCGTCATTAATGAGGCTGACAGGATTGTGGGTAAAGAGCGATCTTCCTGAATGTGTCTGTGCTCAGATTTTCAACTGAATTTTAAGCGAAGATATCCCTATAAATGAAGCACATAAGAAATTTCTCCATCATCGCTCATATCGACCATGGTAAATCTACGCTCTCTGACCGCCTTATTCAGATCTGCGGTGGCCTTTCTGACCGTGAAATGGCTGCGCAGGTTCTTGACTCCATGGATTTGGAGCGTGAGCGTGGCATTACTATCAAAGCACAGAGCGTCACACTCGATTACCACGCGAAAGACGGCGAAACTTACCAGCTCAATTTCATTGATACTCCGGGCCACGTAGACTTCTCTTATGAAGTTTCCCGCTCACTGGCTGCCTGCGAAGGTGCATTGCTGGTGGTGGATGCGGGTCAGGGTGTTGAAGCGCAGACACTGGCGAACTGCTACACCGCGATGGAGATGGATCTGGAAGTAGTGCCGGTTCTGAACAAAATCGACCTGCCTGCTGCCGATCCCGATCGCGCTGCGCAGGAGATTGAAGATATCGTCGGCATCGATGCTGCTGATGCGGTGCGCTGCTCCGCTAAAACCGGCGTCGGCGTTCCGGACGTGCTGGAACGCTTAGTGCGCGATATTCCGCCGCCGGAAGGCGATCCGGAAGGTCCGCTACAGGCGCTGATTATCGATTCCTGGTTTGATAACTATCTGGGCGTTGTCTCGCTGGTGCGTGTAAAAAACGGCACCATGCGTAAAGGTGACAAGATCAAAGTCCTCAGCACCGGTCAGGTTTATAACGCTGACCGCCTGGGTATCTTTACCCCGAAACGTGTCGACCGTAATGAACTGAACTGCGGTGAAGTCGGCTGGCTGGTCTGCGCCATTAAAGATATCCTCGGCGCACCGGTGGGCGATACCCTCACCACCGCTCGCAACCCGGCAGACAAAGCGCTGCCAGGCTTTAAAAAAGTGAAGCCGCAGGTTTATGCCGGTCTGTTCCCGATCAGCTCTGACGATTATGAAGCGTTCCGTGATGCGCTCGGCAAGCTGAGCCTGAACGATGCCTCGCTGTTCTATGAGCCAGAAAGCTCAACGGCGCTGGGCTTTGGTTTCCGCTGTGGCTTCCTCGGTCTGCTGCACATGGAGATCATCCAGGAGCGTCTGGAGCGCGAATACGATCTCGATCTGATTACCACTGCACCGACGGTAGTGTATGAAGTCGTGACCACCGGTGGCGAAATTGTTCATGTCGATAGTCCATCCAAGCTGCCGCCACTGAATAACATCGAAGAGCTGCGTGAGCCGATCGCGGAATGTCACATGCTGCTGCCACAGGAGTATCTGGGCAACGTCATCACGCTCTGTATTGAGAAGCGTGGCGTGCAGACCAACATGGTTTACCACGGCAATCAGGTTGCACTGACGTATGAAATTCCGATGGCAGAAGTGGTTCTCGACTTCTTTGACCGTCTGAAATCCACCTCGCGCGGTTATGCCTCGCTGGATTACAACTTCAAACGTTTCCAGCCTTCAGACATGGTGCGTGTCGACGTACTGATTAACTCTGAACGTGTGGATGCGCTGGCGCTGATTACTCACCGCGACAATGCGCCTTATCGTGGCCGCGATCTGGTTGAGAAAATGAAAGATCTCATCCCGCGCCAGCAGTTTGATATTGCGATTCAGGCTGCCATCGGTAACCACATTATTGCTCGCTCAACGGTTAAACAGCTGCGCAAAAACGTTCTCGCCAAGTGTTATGGCGGTGACGTCAGCCGTAAGAAGAAACTGTTGCAGAAACAGAAAGATGGTAAGAAGCGTATGAAGCAGGTTGGTAACGTTGAGCTGCCACAGGAAGCGTTCCTCGCCATTCTGCATGTCGGTAAGGACAGCAAATAAGGATTTCCAATGGCTAATATGTTCGCCCTGATTCTGGCGATAGCGACGCTGATTACTGGCATCGTCTGGGTAATTGATCGTTTCAAATGGGCACCCGAGCGTCGCGCGAAACAGGCGGCGGCGCAGGCCCAGACCGGTAACGCGCTTGACAGCAAAACGCTGGCGAAAGTCTCTTCACAGCCAGGCTGGGTTGAGACGACCGCCTCCGTGTTCCCGGTGCTGGCCGTGGTTTTCATCGTGCGTTCGTTTATTTACGAACCGTTCCAGATTCCCTCTGGCTCGATGATGCCAACGCTGCTGATTGGCGACTTTATTCTGGTGGAGAAGTTTGCTTACGGCATTAAAGATCCGATTACCCAGACGACGCTGATCCCAACCGGTCAGCCGAAGCGCGGCGACATTGCGGTATTTAAATACCCGAAAGATCCGAGCCTGGATTATATTAAGCGCGTGATTGGCCTGCCAGGCGATAAAGTCATCTATGATCCTTACAGCAAAACGCTAACGGTGAAACCGACCTGTGGTGATGATAAAGCCTGTGACACAGCGTTGGCAGTGACTTATACCGACGTTGAACCAAGCAACTTTATTCAGACTTTTAGCGGCTTTGATGGCAACGAAACCGGCAACGGTTTTTATCAGGTGCCACAGGGCGATACCCTGCGCGGTGGTCTGCGCATGGCAACCCGTAAAGAGACTATCGGTAACGTGACCCATGACATTCTGCTGGTTAACGAAGCGCAGAGTCAGGCGGGCATGTATTATCAGCAGCCGGGTCAGCCGCAGGCGATCTGGGTCGTGCCGAAAGGGCAATACTTCATGATGGGCGACAACCGTGATAACAGCGCCGACAGCCGTTACTGGGGCTTTGTCCCGGAGCGTAATCTGGTCGGTAAAGCGGTCGCTATCTGGATGAGTTTTGAGAAACAAGAAGGTCAGTGGCCAACCGGCGTGCGATTCAGTCGCATCGGCGGTATCCACTAATAATTTTGTCTGATTAACAGGCAAATCGGGTGGCCTCCTCAGGGAGGCCACTGCACACCAAACGGAACGTGTTGGACTGCCAGCCCCGTTTGGTATGCAGAGTCACAGACGCAACAAAGAACTGGAATCGCATGAACCCCATCCTGATTAACAAGCTTCAGCGCAAACTGGGCTACACTTTTACTCATTCGGAACTGTTACAGCAGGCCCTGACTCACCGCAGCGCCAGCAGCAAGCACAACGAGCGCCTGGAATTTCTGGGCGATTCTATTCTTAGCTATGTGATTGCGAATGCCCTTTATCACCGCTTCCCGCGGGTTGATGAAGGTGACATGAGCCGCATGCGTGCCACGCTGGTGCGCGGCAATACGCTGGCTGAAATGGCACGCGAATTTGATCTTGGCGAGTGCCTGCGCTTAGGGCCGGGTGAGCTGAAAAGCGGCGGTTTCCGTCGCGAATCGATCCTGGCGGATACGGTGGAAGCGCTGATTGGCGGCATCTTCCTCGACAGCAGCATCGAGCGGGTAGAGCAGCTGATCCTCGACTGGTATCAGACGCGCCTGGATGAAATTAGTCCTGGCGACAAACAAAAAGATCCCAAAACGCGCCTGCAGGAGTATCTGCAGGGACGTCATCTGCCGCTGCCAAGTTATCTGGTGGTGCAGGTGCGCGGCGAAGCCCACGATCAGGAATTCACCATTCACTGTCAGGTGAGTGGCATGGCCGAGCCGGTCGTCGGCGTCGGCTCCAGCCGTCGTAAAGCCGAGCAGGCAGCGGCTGAACAGGCACTGATAAAATTAGGTCTCGAATAGGTCTGTCGGGTGACAGTGCCATAACCGGCGCTGAATCAATCACCCTCTGACAGCTCTATCCCGGCGTCAGAAGACGCTGAATGACACATGACTCAAATAGCACTCTTCGGCGCCGCATCAGGCTCTGAACAATTCAGGACTCGAATGAGCGAAAACGTTACTTATTGCGGCTTTGTCGCGATTGTTGGCCGACCGAACGTCGGTAAATCCACCTTACTGAACCAGTTGCTGGGGCAGAAGGTGTCGATCACCTCGCGTAAGCCGCAAACCACGCGCCACCGTATCATGGGCATTCATACTGAGGGCAACTATCAGGCGATTTACGTCGATACCCCCGGACTGCACATGGAAGAGAAGCGCGCCATTAACCGTCTGATGAACCGTGCAGCCAGCAGTTCTATCGGCGACGTAGAGCTGGTGATCTTCGTCGTTGAAGGTACCCGCTGGACGCCAGATGATGAGATGGTGTTAAACAAACTGCGCGACAATAAAGTGCCGGTTGTGCTGGCTGTGAATAAAGTCGACAACATCCAGGATAAAACCATCCTGCTGCCGCATCTGCAGTTCCTGAGCCAGCAGATGAACTTCCTTGATATCGTGCCAGTCTCTGCGGAGAGCGGCAAAAACGTCGATACCATTGCGGCCATTACCCGCAAGCATCTGCCGCAGGCCGATCATCACTTCCCGGAAGATTACATCACCGATCGCTCTCAGCGTTTCATGGCGTCAGAGATGATCCGTGAAAAACTGATGCGCTTCCTGGGCGCTGAACTGCCTTACTCGGTCACCGTGGAGATTGAGCGCTTCGTGACCAACGAACGCGGCGGTTACGACATTCATGGACTGATTCTGGTCGAGCGCGAAGGGCAGAAGAAGATGGTGATTGGCAACAAAGGTGCCAAAATCAAAGTCATCGGAACAGAAGCGCGCAGGGACATGGAAGAGATGTTCGAAGCGAAAGTGCATCTCGAACTGTGGGTGAAAGTGAAATCCGGCTGGGCAGATGACGAACGAGCGCTGCGCAGCCTGGGTTATACAGACGATCTCTGATTCAATGGAAGGCTGGCAACGCGCCTTTGTGCTGCATAGTCGTCCCTTCAGCGAAACCAGCCTGCTGCTCGACCTGTTCAGCGAAAACGAAGGGCGGGTACGGGTGCTGGCCAAGGGCGCACGCTCGCGGCGCTCTCAGCTGAAAGGTGCGTTACAGCCTTTTACCCCGCTGCTGGTTCGCTGGAGCGGGCGCGGGGACGTCAAAACCCTGCGCAATGCTGAAGCGGTGTCGCTGGCCTTACCGCTCAGCGGCATCACGCTCTACTGCGGTCTCTACGTCAATGAGCTGGTCTCGCGCGTATTGCAGCCGGAATCTCCTTTCCAGGAACTTTTCTTCGACTATCTCAACTGCCTTCAGGCATTAGCTTCCACGCACGGCAAGCCCGAACCGGCACTGCGCCGTTTTGAACTGGCGCTGCTCGGTCATCTGGGGTATGGCGTCGACTTCCTGCATTGCGCCGGTAGCGGCGAGCCGGTCAGCGAAGACATGACGTACAGCTATCGTGAAGAGCGCGGTTTTATCGCCAGTCTGGTGGTCAATCAGCGCAGCTTTACCGGCCGTGAGTTGCACGCCCTGTGTGAACGTGAGTTTCCCGATGCCGATACGCTGCGCGCTGCTAAGCGCTTTACCCGCATCGCCCTGAAGCCCTATCTGGGTGGCAAGCCGCTGAAAAGTCAGGAGCTGTTCCGCCAGTTTATCCCGAAGAAAAAGCCCGAACAGGAAGAAGAATAGCGCTGGTCGTACCGCCTGTTTACATTTGCGCGGTACACTCAACATCACGATGGAAAAGAAGTGAGGATGGTCATGGCTGAGTTGCTGTTAGGTGTCAATATCGATCACATTGCCACGGTGCGTAACGCCCGTGGGACAAACTATCCCGATCCGGTGCAGGCGGCGTTCATCGCCGAGCAGGCAGGCGCAGACGGTATTACGGTGCACCTGCGCGAAGATCGCCGTCACATTACCGACCGCGACGTGCGTATCCTGCGTGACACTATCCAGACGCGCATGAATCTGGAGATGGCGGTCACTGATGAGATGATCGGCATCGCCTGCGATATCCAGCCCCATTTCTGCTGTCTGGTGCCCGAAAAGCGTCAGGAAGTGACCACGGAAGGCGGACTGGATGTGGCAGGGCAGCAGGAGAAGATGAACGCGGCTGTACGACTGCTGCGTGACGCGGGCATTCTGGTTTCACTGTTTATTGATGCCGACCACCGCCAGATCGAAGCGGCCGTTGCCACAGGTGCGCCTTATATCGAAATTCACACCGGCGCTTATGCCGAGGCACCAGAGGGACGGGGACGTGACGCGGAGCTGGCACGCATTCGCCATGCCGCCACCTTTGCCGCCAGCCTGGGGCTGAAGGTCAACGCCGGTCACGGTCTGACCTACCACAACGTGTTGCCGATTGCGGCGCTGCCGGAAATGCATGAGCTGAACATCGGCCATGCCATTATCGGTCGTGCGGTGATGAGTGGCCTGCCGGAGGCGGTTAAAGAGATGAAGCAACTGCTGCGTGAAGCCCGCCGCTAATGGCTATTCTGGGACTGGGCAGCGACATCGTTGAGATTGAACGCATCGCCGGGGTGATTGAGCGCTCCGGCGACCGGCTGGCGCGCCGGGTGCTGAGCGAAGCCGAATGGCAGCAGTATCAGGCACACAAGCAGCCGGTGCGCTTTCTCTCCAAGCGGTTTGCAGTCAAAGAGGCGGCAGCAAAAGCTTTTGGCACCGGCATTCGCGGTGGTCTGGCGTTTAATCAGTTTGAAGTTTACAACGATGCGCTGGGTAAACCGGGGTTACGCTTCTTTCAGCATGCAGCTGACGTGGCGGAGAGGCTGGGCGTTAAACACGTTCACGTGACGCTGGCCGATGAGCGTCACTATGCCTGCGCCACAGTCATCATTGAGAGCTAGCCGTGCAGCAGCACGAACTTCTCCCACAGCGCATCGCGTGATTCGGTGTGCTGTGGGTCAGTGATGATGGTGTTGTCGATGGGGCAGACCTGCTGACAGGTTGGCACCTCATAATGCCCGACGCATTCCGTGCAGCGGCTGACATCAATCTCATAGATCGCATCGCCCAGTGAAATCGCCTGGTTCGGGCACTCCGGTTCACACATATCGCAGTTAATGCATCTGGCCGTAATCAACAGCGCCATTTTTCCCACCTGATAACAACAGAAAAAGCGCGGGTATTATACGCGCTGTCGCTGATCAGACCAGCTTTTTCACCAGCGCTTCGCTGTGACGAATATGACTCGACGCACGCTCCGGATCGTTTTGCACCAGCGCCATAAACAGCAGATCGGTCAGCGCCAGCTGTGCGGTGGTCGAAGAGATCGCTGCGCTGCGGGTGCTCTGTTCTTCCGCCACCGTGTAGAGACAATAGCTGGCACTCTGCTGCAGGGTGTTCGGCGTAAAGCCGGTAAACGCCACCACATCGGCGCCCACCTGCACCGCTTCCTGCGCCGCCAGATTAATCTCGCGCCGTTCCCCGGTGTAGGAGATGGCCAGCAGCACATCGCCTGGCCCCATCGCCTGCACGCTGGCCAGCAGGGCGTGCATATCCTGTTCCGCCACTGCATTAATGCCAATCTTCATCAGCTTCCAGGAGAAATCCTTCGCCACCAGGCCCGATGCACCGATGCCGACCAGTAAAATGCGCCGGGCATTTTTCAGCAGCTGTAACACATCGTTGAGCTTCTCTTCGCTATTAATATCCAGCGTGGCGCGAATCGCCGAAAGCTTTTCGGTCAGCAGCTTTTCCCCCACCATTTTAAGCGGGTCGTCGCTGAGGATATGGTTATGCACGGTAATAGCATCCTTGTCCGCCAGTGACTCACTCAGAGCCAGCTTAAGCGCCGGAAAGCCTTTGTATCCCAGCTTCTGAGCAAACTTCACCACGCTCGACTGGCTGACGCCGGACTCTTCCGCCAGCTTTTGCGAACTCAGGTGACGTGCCTTATCGGGTTGCGACAGTAAAAAATCCGCCAGCCGACGCTCGTTCAATGCCAGACGTGGATAAAGCTGGCGAATGCGCAGCAATGAACTCATGCCCAATCCTCGTAATTCAGGGATAATCAGTGAAGAATAAACTATTCATCAGGCATTGTAGTCATCGGAATTAAAAATGACCGTCATCGCCGTACCGCCTGATGATGGCTACACTACTCTTTATCATCCCGGAATCAGCCGTTAAGGAGAGTTGTTTGACCAGGGGAACACAACGTCGCATCGTATTTTTCGACCTCGATGGCACTTTGCATCAGCAGGACATGTTCGGCACCTTTATGCGCTATCTGCTGCGTCGCCGTCCGCTGAATCTGCTGCTGGTGGTGCCGTTACTGCCGGTGGTGGGCATGGGCTTGCTGTTTAAAGGCCGCGCGGCACGCTGGCCCATGAGCCTGCTGCTCTGGTCAATTACCTTTGGCCGCTCCGAGCAGACATTGCTGCGCCTCGAAGCCGAGTTTGCCCAGTGGTTTCGCCTGCGCGTAAAAGCTTTCCCGGTGGTGCAGCAGCGCCTGACGGATTACCTCGGCAGTGATGATGCTGACGTCTGGCTCATCACCGGATCGCCACAGTCATTGGTAGAGCAGGTCTATTACGACTCCGCGTTTCTGCCACGCGTGAAGCTGATTGCCAGTCAGATGCAGCGCGGCTGGGGCGGGCGGGTACTGGCAATGCGCTGCCTCGGCCATGAGAAAGTGGCCCAGCTTGAAGAGAAAATCGGCACGCCGCTACAGCTCTACAGCGGCTATAGCGACAGCAAACAGGACAACCCGCTGCTGTTTTTCTGTCAGCATCGCTGGCGCGTAACACCCGCAGGTGAGCTGCAACAGCTGGAATAAATTTCTAAAGGATCGGTGAGACCGCTATAATGCGCCGCTTTTCTGTCGCCCGGAGTGGTCAGCATGAAACAACAAGATGAATACTGGATGCGCCATGCGCTTGACCTGGCGCGCCGGGCGTGGGAGCAGGGCGAAGTGCCGGTGGGTGCGGTGCTGGTTCAGAATGATCGGGTGATCGGTGAAGGCTGGAACCGGCCCATCGGCCAGCACGATCCGACGGCGCATGCGGAGATTATGGCGTTGCGGCAGGGCGGTAAGGTACTGGAAAATTATCGTCTGCTGGACACCACGCTCTACGTGACGCTGGAGCCGTGCGTGATGTGCGCCGGCGCCATGGTTCACAGCCGCATCAGCCGGCTGATCTATGGTGCGCACGATATTAAAAGTGGGGCGGCGGGGTCGCTGCTGGATGTGCTGGGCCACCCCGGCATGAATCATCAGGTTGAACTGCACAGCGGCGTGCTGGCTGAAGAGTGTGCCGCTATGCTGAGCGACTTCTTCCGTATGCGTCGCGAGCAGAAAAAAGCGCTGCGTCAGGCGCAACGCCAGGATTAATTCATGGCGATCTTTGGTTCGACCGCCGGGTAGCCTTTGGCCAGTTCGGCTTGTGCTTCTTGTGCTTCAGCCTGCTGCGCCAGGCGTTTTTCCTGCTCCTGCAGATAACCCACCAGGCTTAACTGATATTTGCGGATGTTCTCCACATAGTTATAGGCTTCATGCCCACGGGCATAGCCATAAGCCGTCTGGGTGTAGTAACGCTTCTGACTCAGCATGGGCAGACGCAGCTTCACATCCGCCCAGCTGTCCGGATTACCGCCCTGGCGTGCCGTCAGCTTGCGGACGTCAAGCATATGGGCATAACCCATGTTATAAGCCGCCAGCGCAAACCAGATGCGCTCATCTTCCGGGATGGTCTGCGGCACCTTCGCCATCATATCCTGCAGATACTGACTGCCACCGCGAATGCTCTGTTCGGGATCGGTTCGATCGCCCACATCCAGGCTATCAGCGGTGTTACGCGTCAGCATCATCATGCCGCGCACGCCGGTCGGCGAGGTAGCCTGCGGGTTCCAGTGCGACTCCTGATAGGAGATTGCCGCCAGCAGCCGCCAGTCGATGCTGGTGGCGTACTTCTCAAACAGTGGCTTGATGTCGGGCAGCGTATTGTCGATGGCGCGCAGGAACGTGCGCGTATCAACATAGTCAAAGGTGCCGACGTGACCGAGATATTTCTCCTCCAGCCGCGCCATCGCGCCTTCTTCGCCCATACCATTAAAGAAGTCGAGCATTGCTGCATTCAGGCTATCGTCATCGCTGTGCCGCACATACCAGGTTACCGGCTCTTCATCGGTAACATCGAACGCCACCGCCAGCTGCGGATAGATGCGCTGCAACAGTGCAATAGTGACGGAGTCACCAATGGTATAGTCGAGCTTGCCGTCGGCGACCGCTTCCAGCAGAGCTTTAGGACTCTGATCGGTGGAGATCGCCCAGTCCAGATCGGGGAACTGATTGGAACGCGCGCTCTTTAGCGTTGACAGATAGGCCGATCCTGATGCAACCGTCAGCCGCCCCTTTAAGTCACCGAGGTTTTTAGGGCGTGGCTTATCCACGCGATAGACCAGCTGTTGTGAAACGTTGTAGTAACCTGGCCCGGTCTGATAGCGCGTCAGGCGTTCATTGTTGTAGTTCAGGCCAGCGGCCAGCAAATCGGCTTTACCATCGTCAAGGTCATCAAACAGATCGCTCAGGTTAGGACGAACCGTCACCTTCAGTTTGACGCCAAGATAATCGGCGAAGCGTTTTGCCAGCTCATAATCCATACCGGCCGGTAACTGGTTAACTGTGTAGTACGTCAATGGGGAGTTGATGGTACTGACCCGCAGGACTCCCCGTGATTTAATCTGTGAAATCCTGTCCTGCCCACCCCCATACCAGGGAATGGATGGCCACAGCGCTAACGCTAACAGCACGGCAACCAGACCGATAAACAGATAATTAAATTTTAGGCGTTTCAAATAGTTATCTCTCGCTGGCTCTAAGGCCTCTGTCTTTTAAAGGCAGTATTTATCTTCTTTGAACTCCCAGAGCGAGGGGCATTTTGCGCAACAAAATCACACTGAGCAACTTTTATAGCAACTTTTGCGCAAAATTCAGGCAAATCCGGGTTGCCAAAAATTGTGCGCAAACGGTTTCGTCGCGAGGTCGCTTTCTCTATAATACGCCCCGTTTTCCCTGTTGCGCCCAATCAAGCGTCGCCCGGCGCCCTGACGAGAGACTTATTAATGGAAATTCTGCGTGGTTCGCCCGCCCTGTCGGCATTTCGTGTAAACAAACTGCTGACCCGCTTTCAGGACGCTCATCTGCCGGTGAGTGATATTTACGCTGAGTACATCCATTTTGCTGATGTCAGTACGCCCTTAACCGCTGACGAACAGAGCCGCCTGCAACGCCTGCTTAAATATGGTCCCTCTCTCGCTGAACATGCTCCACAGGGACGTCTGCTGCTGGTGACGCCACGTCCCGGCACCATTTCGCCCTGGTCATCCAAAGCCACCGACATTGCTCATAACTGCGGCCTGCCGCAGGTACGTCGTCTGGAACGTGGTCTGGCTTTTTATGTGCAGGCTCCGCAACTGACGGAAGCGCAGTGGCAGACGCTGGGTACACTGCTGCACGATAGGATGATGGAAACGGTCTATAGCGATCTGGCGCAGGCTGAGCAGCTGTTTGCGCACCATACGCCGCAGCCAGTGAAGAGTGTCGATCTGCTGGGTGAGGGCCGTCAGGCGCTGGTTCAGGCAAATATCTCGCTGGGTCTGGCGCTGGCAGACGATGAAATTGACTACCTGGTGGCGGCATTTACCGCGCTGGGCCGCAATCCCAACGACATTGAACTCTATATGTTTGCGCAGGCGAACTCTGAGCACTGTCGTCACAAGATCTTCAACGCCGACTGGATTATCGACGGCGAGAAACAGCCGAAGTCGCTGTTTAAGATGATCAAAAACACTATGGAGCAGACGCCGGACTTCGTGCTCTCTGCTTATAAAGATAATGCCGCCGTGATGGAAGGGTCAGAGGTTGGCCGCTTCTTTGCTGACGCCGGCGAAAGCGAATACCGCTGGCATCAGGAAGCCGCGCACATCCTGATGAAGGTGGAAACGCATAACCATCCAACGGCCATCTCGCCGTGGCCAGGCGCCGCGACCGGTTCCGGTGGTGAGATCCGTGATGAAGGCTCAACCGGACGCGGCTCCAAGCCCAAAGCGGGCCTGGTTGGATTCTCGGTCTCTAACCTGCGCATCCCTGGCTTTGAACAGCCATGGGAAGAGGACTTCGGCAAACCGGCGCGTATCGTCAGCGCGCTGGAAATCATGACCGACGGGCCTCTGGGCGGCGCTGCGTTTAACAATGAATTTGGTCGTCCGGCACTGAATGGCTATTTCCGTACCTATGAAGAGCAGGTCACCAGCCACAACGGCACCGAGCTGCGTGGCTATCATAAGCCGATTATGCTGGCGGGCGGCATCGGTAACATCCGCGCCGATCACGTGCAGAAAGGCGAAATTACCGTCGGCGCGAAGCTGGTGGTGCTGGGTGGTCCGGCCATGAACATCGGTCTGGGCGGCGGCGCGGCGTCATCCATGGCTTCGGGTCAGTCTGATGCCGATCTCGATTTCGCCTCCGTTCAGCGTGACAACCCGGAGATGGAACGCCGTTGCCAGGAAGTGATCGACCGCTGCTGGCAGCTGGGCGATGAGAACCCGATTCTGTTTATCCACGACGTGGGCGCGGGCGGCCTTTCCAATGCCATGCCGGAGCTGGTCAGCGACGGCGGTCGTGGTGGCCGGTTTAACCTGCGTGACATCCTGAGTGATGAGCCAGGCATGAGCCCGCTGGAAGTCTGGTGTAACGAATCACAGGAACGTTATGTGATGGCCGTAGCGCCCGATCAGCTCGCACAGTTCGAGGCGATCTGCCAGCGCGAACGCGCACCGTTCGCGGTGATTGGTGAAGCGACCGAAGAGCTGCACCTGAGCCTGGAAGACAGCCATTTCGATAATAAGCCCATCGACATGCCGCTTGACGTGCTGCTGGGCAAAACGCCGAAGATGACGCGTGATGTGGTGACACAGCAGGCACAGGGTACCGAACTGCAGCGCGACGGCATTACGCTGGTCGATGCGGTGAATCGCGTACTGCATCTGCCTGCCGTGGCGGAAAAAACCTTCCTGATCACCATCGGTGACCGCAGCGTGACCGGCATGGTAGCGCGCGATCAGATGGTCGGCCCGTGGCAGATCCCGGTTGCCAACTGTGCGGTGACCACCGCCAGCCTCGACAGCTACCACGGTGAGGCCTTTGCCCTCGGCGAACGTTCACCGGTTGCGCTGCTGGATTTCGCAGCGTCGGGGCGTCTGGCTGTCGGTGAAGCACTGACCAACCTGGCGGCAACGCAGATTGGTTCGCTGAAGCGTGTGAAACTCTCCGCTAACTGGATGTCTGCAGCCGGTCACCCGGGTGAAGATGCCGGTTTATATGCGGCGGTGAAAGCAGTCGGCGAAGAGCTTTGCCCGGCGCTGGGGATCACTATCCCGGTCGGTAAAGATTCGATGTCGATGAAAACCCGCTGGCAGGAAGGCACCGAACAGCGTGAGATGACCTCGCCGCTGTCGCTGGTGATTACCGCGTTTGCCCGCGTCGAAGATGTGCGTCGTACCGTCACGCCACAGCTGCAGGCCGAACAGGACAACCTGCTGCTGCTGATTGATCTGGGTAACGGCGCGAATACGCTGGGCGCAACCGCGCTGTCGCAGGTCTATCGTCAGCTCGGCGACAAACCTGCCGACGTGCGTGATGCCACACAGCTGGCGGGCTTCTTCAATGCGATTCAGGCGCTGGTGGCTGAGCAGAAACTGCTGGCTTACCACGATCGTTCCGACGGCGGTCTGCTGGTGACGCTGGCCGAGATGGCCTTTGCCGGTCACTGCGGTATTGACGTTGATATCGCCTCGCTGGGCAACGATGCGCTGGCCGCCCTGTTTACCGAAGAGCTGGGCGCGGTGATCCAGATCAATGCCGCCGATCGCGCAGCGGTTGAGCAGATCCTGGCGGATCATGGCCTTGCCGCTTCGACGCATCTGCTGGGCAGTGCACAGCCGGGCGATCGCTTTGTGATCCGTGCCGGTGACAGCGCGGTTTACAGCGAAAGCCGTACCACGCTGCGCACCTGGTGGGCGGAAACCACCTGGCAGATGCAGCGCCTGCGCGACAACCCGGCGTGTGCGGATCAGGAACATGAAGCGAAGAAGAACGACAGCGACCCTGGCCTGAACGTGAATCTGACCTTCAATCCGCAGGAAGATGTGGCAGCACCGATGATCGCTACGGGCGCACGTCCACGCGTCGCCGTGCTGCGTGAGCAGGGCGTCAACTCCCATGTGGAGATGGCCGCCGCCTTTGATCGGGCCGGTTTCACCGCCATTGACGTCCACATGAGCGATCTGCTGGCCGGACGTCGCGGTCTGGAAGAGTTCCAGGCGCTGGTGGCCTGTGGCGGCTTCTCTTACGGCGATGTGCTGGGTGCCGGTGAGGGCTGGGCGAAATCGATTCTGTTCAACCCAAGCGTGCGTGACGAGTTCGAAACCTTCTTCCACCGTCCGCAAACTCTGGCGCTGGGCGTCTGCAACGGTTGCCAGATGATGTCCAACCTGCGCGAACTGATCCCAGGTAGCGACCTCTGGCCGCGCTTTGTGCGTAACCAGTCTGAGCGCTTTGAAGCACGCTTCAGCCTGGTTGAAGTGGCCGCCAGTCCATCACTGCTGCTGGACGGCATGGCCGGTTCGCATATGCCTATCGCGGTGTCGCACGGTGAAGGCTTTGTTGAAGTCCGTGATGCGACACATCTGGCGGCGCTGGAGTCGAAAGGGCTGGTGGCACTGCGCTTTGTCGATAACTTCGGCAAGGTGACAGAAACCTATCCGGCTAACCCGAATGGTTCTCCTGACGGCATCACCGCGGTGACCAATGAAAGTGGCCGCGTCACCATTATGATGCCGCATCCGGAGCGCGTGTTCCGTACCGTCAGCAACTCCTGGCATCCGGCCGAGTGGGGCGAAGACAGTCCGTGGATGCGCATTTTCCGCAATGCGCGCAGACAGCTGGGTTAATTTAATCCACTGAAATGAACAGGAGGCCAGCGTGCCTCCTGTTCATTTTTGCGCCGCTGTTGGCAAATAGCGACAACAGAGCCTTTGCGCTGTCGCTGTATGGCGACATTTATCTCGTTGATTTTTAATGCGTGCTTATCAGACTGATTTTAGTGTCGCCTTACGGAGACAGACAGCCTGTGCTGATATAAGATTTTTCGCGACAGTCAGCGGGCGGGCCTGCTCAATTTGCTGAAAAATATAATGATTTATTTTCTGGCATGGAACTTGCTATACTCATGCAGCTGCTCATTCACCTGTTTATGATTGCCCCGCTTAGCGGATAAGAGCTCATAAAGCCCGAATGACGCACCAAACGGAGCCTGCCGTCCACCTGACCGATAATCGCTTGCGTTATCAAACACCGGACGTAACGTTGAGTAAGGCTCCACCCATTCTTACGCGATGCATCACGCGTCGTGCCAGCGGCAGGCCATTGAGCCTGCCGTTTTCTTTCGTTCCCCTTTCTTCCGCAGACAGAGTCCGCTAGCATCCAGACAGCGAATCTTAAGGAAGCGGCTGCGTGAAAAAATGGCGTTTATTTCCCCGTTCTCTGCGTCAGCTGGTGCTGATGGCGTTTGTCCTGGTGCTGCTGCCCCTGCTGGTACTGGCCTGGCAGGCATGGGAAAGTCTCTCTGCATTAAGCGAACAGGCTGCGGACACTAACCGCAATACCTTTACCGATGTGCGCAGAAGTGAGGCGATGGCGCGAACGGCGGTTGAGCTGGAGCGTAGCTATCGCCAGTACTGCGTGCTGGATGATGCCTCGCTGGCGCGCCTCTATCAGACTCAGCATACCCGCTACAGTCAGATGCTGAGCTCGCACAGCGCCAGCCTGCCCGAACTGCCCGCATTCCAGACCTTACAGGCGACGCTGCCGCTGCTGACGCCACTGAAATGTGACAATGGTAATCCGGTGCCGGTTGCCGCAGAGGCGCTGGATCGCTTTTCTGCGACCAATGCGCAGATGGTGCAGGACACGCGCGAAGTGGTCTTTTCGCGTGGCTTACAGCTGCAGCGCGAAATTGCCGATCGCGGCCAGTTTTTTGGCTGGCAGGCGCTGATTCTGTTTATCATCAGTCTGGCACTGATGACGCTGTTTACCGGCATGATTATCGGTCCGGTTAAGCGCATTGAACGGATGATCAACCGGCTTGGCGAAGGGCGGGCACTGGGTAACAGCGGGACATTTCGCGGTCCGCGCGAATTGCGATCGCTGGGACAGCGCATCGTCTGGCTCAGCGAGCGGCTTCAGTGGCTGGAATCGCAGCGTCATGAATTTCTTCGCCATCTCTCTCACGAGCTGAAAACGCCGCTGGCCAGCCTGCGTGAAGGCACGGAACTGCTGGCGGACGAAGTCGCCGGCTCGCTGAATGTCGATCAAAAAGAAGTGGTCACTATCCTCGACAGCAGCAGTCGCCATCTGCAGCAGCTGATTGAACAGCTGCTCGATTACAACCGCAAACTGGCGGATGGCCCGATCGCGCTGGAGCCGGTCAGCGTGGCGGAGATTGTGGAAGATGTCGTTAACGCACATGCGCTTTCGGCGCGCGCCAAACTGATGCAGACGGTCGTCGATCTTAAGGTCAGTCACTGCCTCGCAGAACCGATGTTACTGATGCGGGTCATCGACAACCTCTATTCGAACGCCGTGAACTACGGCAGCGAATCCGGTACCATCTGGCTTCGCAGTCAGCAGCAGGGCGATCGGATCTGGATTGAGGTCGCGAATAGCGGCTCGCCGATCCCGCCTGAAGAGCAGGCGATGATTTTCGAACCGTTCTACCAGGGCAGCCAGCAGCGTAAAGGGCCGGTGAAAGGCAGCGGGCTGGGATTGAGTATCGCCAAAGATTGCCTGCGCCGGATGCAGGGCGATCTGACGCTGGTCTCCTGCGAGCAGGCTGACGTCTGTTTTCGAATTGAACTGAACACCACAGCCGGGAAAGTCTGACTGATGAAATATTTACCCGCTTTGCTGTTGAGCACGCTGACTACGCTGCTCCTCAGCGGATGTACGACCTCCCCGGCCACCTCCTCTTTGCCGTCAGGCCATCAGGTGGCGGAACCCGAGGTCAGAATCGCTGATTACCTGGCGACCCGTTGCAGTGACCTGTGGCCGATAGAAAATAGTACGGCGCTGGGTAACACCCTCTACTGGATGCGGGCGATCGACTGTGCCGAACGTCTTTCTCCCGCGGAGGCCCGTGCCGAAGCCCATCGCTGGCCGGCTGAAAACTGGTCGCGCGCCTTCAAGCAGGGCGTACTGATGTCCAACGGCAACGTGACGCCTGTTGAACGTCGTCGCTATGTTGAAACCCTGGATCGCTACAGCAGCGATTTTCCGCAGTCTGTGCGCCCGCTGATTCAGCTGTGGCGCAGTAATCAGACCGCGCAGCTTGACCTCAGTGAAGCGCGCACCCGTTATGCCCATCTGCAGCAGAGCAGTGATACGCAGCTTGAGGTGATACGCCAGCAGATGGTGAAACAGCAGCAGCAGCTCAGCGACACGCAGCATAAGCTGGAGCGGCTGACTGACATTGAGCGTCAGCTTTCATCACGCAAAGCCCCGGATGTGTCTGACAGCGGTCACGGCACGGCACTGCCGCAGGATGAGGAGCAATAATGGTGAGGCAAGCGGCAAAATTGCTGCTGGTGGATGACGATCCCAGCCTGCTGAAGCTGCTGGGCATGCGTCTTCGCAGCGAAGGGTATCAGGTCACCACGGCAGGCAGCGGACCCGAAGCGTTGCGCCTGCTGCAGAAAGAGAAAATTGAGCTGGTGATCAGCGATCTGCGTATGGATGAGATGGACGGTCTGGCGCTGTTTGGCGAAATCCAGAAACGCCACACCAACTTGCCAGTGATTATCCTGACGGCGCACGGCTCTATTCCGGACGCGGTCTCTGCCACCCAGCAGGGCGTTTTCAGCTTCCTGACCAAACCGGTAGACAAAGATGCGCTCTATAAAGCCATTGATGAGGCGCTGGCACAGCAGGTGCCGGTCAGTGATGACCGCTGGCGCGAAGCGATTGTCACCCGCAGCCCGCTGATGTTGAAGCTGCTGGAGCAGGCGCACATGGTGGCGCAGTCGGATGTCAGCGTGCTGATTAACGGTCAGAGCGGTACCGGTAAAGAGATGCTGGCGCAGGCGATTCACGCCGCCAGCCCGCGCAATGGCAAGCCGTTTGTCGCCATTAACTGTGGCGCACTGCCGGAGCAACTGCTGGAGTCAGAGCTGTTCGGTCACGCTAAAGGGGCGTTCACCGGTGCCGTCAGTGCCCGTGACGGTTTATTTAAAACCGCTGGCGGCGGCACGCTGTTCCTGGATGAGATTGGCGATATGCCGCAACCGCTGCAGGTGAAATTGCTGCGGGTGCTACAGGAGCGTAAGGTCAGGCCGCTGGGCAGCGATCACGATATTGAGATCGACGTGCGCATCATTTCAGCTACCCATCGCGATCTGCCAAAGGCGATGGAGAAGAAGGAATTCCGTGAGGATCTCTTCTATCGTCTGAATGTGGTGAATCTGAAGATTCCGGCACTGCATCAGCGCACCGAAGATATCCCGCTGCTGGCTAATCACCTGTTACGTCAGGCGGCAGAACGGCATAAACCGCAGATTCGCAGTTTATCCGTCGATGCAATGAAGCGTCTGATGGCGGCCAGCTGGCCGGGCAACGTGCGTCAGTTGGTGAACGTGATTGAGCAGTGCGTGGCACTGAGTTCATCGCCGGTGATTAGCGATGCGCTGGTGGAGCAGGCCTTAAGCGGTGAAAACAGCGCGTTGCCGACATTTGCAGAGGCGCGCAATCAGTTTGAGCTGAACTATCTGCGCAAGTTGTTGCAGATGACCAAAGGCAATGTGACCAACGCCGCACGTCTGGCCGGGCGTAATCGCACGGAGTTCTATAAGCTGCTGTCTCGTCATGAACTGGACGCCAGTGATTTCAAAGAGTAGCGGGGGCGGCGAAGTGATACCGGGAGGTTGACTGCTCAGGCCCGACGCAGAATGGTTGCAGTCAGCACAATCTGACAGCGCTTGCGGCAACCTGAAGAAACCCGGATATTACCGCCCGACAGCGCCAGTAACATTTATACTTGATAAACCCTCTGACCATGGAGGGAGTGAAAAAGGGTCTGACATGAAAAAGATTGATGCGATTATCAAACCATTCAAACTCGATGATGTTCGTGAAGCCTTAGCGGAAGTGGGCATCACCGGGATGACCGTGAGTGAAGTAAAGGGCTTTGGTCGCCAGAAAGGGCACACCGAGCTGTACCGCGGCGCAGAGTATATGGTCGATTTCTTACCTAAAGTGAAAATCGAGATGGTGGTGGGCGACGATATCGTTGATACCTGCGTCGAGACCATTATGCGCACGGCGCAGACCGGCAAAATCGGTGACGGTAAGATTTTCGTCTTTGACGTGGCGCGTGTAGTGCGTATCCGTACGGGCGAAGAGGATGAAGAGGCGATCTGATAGTCTTTTTATCAGCTCTTTATCAGCATAAAGAAGCCCGCGCTGCGGGCTTTTTTTATGCCTGGGGAGCCTGGGACGAATAGCTTTGAGATCGAGCCAGCTCTGGGAACACGGTCAGATCGGAAAGACGCAAAACCCGCCATCCATGGCACGCTCGGCCCGCGCGATTACGCACCTCATCCCTGAGGTGCGCCCGTAGTCGGGCCAACGCGTTGCGTTGTTCAAAAACGCTCCCGGCGTTTTTGTCCATGGCGCGGGACGCTTTCCTCTTCTGCCCGTGTTCCCTTCGCTTTGAGCTTATGCGTTGCTGCAAGACTCACATTGGGCAGATTCAATCTGGTACGGTTAGCGGTGAGAGCATTCCCTGCGCTTTTAGCTGATTCATTGCTGTCAGATTTAGATCGGGTTTGCCAGTAATCTAAGCCCGCAGCGCGGGCTTTTTTATCGCTCAATCACATGCCTTTATGCGGGCCAAAGAGTTCGTAATGAATGCGTGTATCTGCCACGCTGGCATCGCGCAGTTGCGCCACCACATGTTGCATAAAAGGCAGCGGGCCGCAAAGGTAGAAGTGGGTGTCGGGTGAGGTGAAGCGTGCTGAAAGCGCGGTGATATCCATCAGACCCTGCGCGTCATAGCGACCGGCATCTTCAGCCGCGGGATCGCGATACCAGACCTCGCTGACGAAATCGGTGAGCTGTGCGCCCGTAGCTATCACTTCCGGGCCAAATGCATGCTGTTTGCCGTTCTCTGCGGCATGCAGCCAGCTGACCGGCGCGCGGTGCTGGCTTGCTGCCAGCGCATGGAGCATCGCCAGCATCGGCGTCTGACCCACGCCTGCAGAAATCAGCGCCACAGGCGTGACAGGGTTGACCTCAAGGAAGAAGTCGCCGTGCGGTGCGGCGAGCATCAGCTCATCACCCACCTTGCCATTCTGATGCAGCCAGCCGGAGACGGTGCCCTGTGCTTCTCGTTTCACCGCGATGCGATACTCTTTGCCGTTGCTGAGATGTGTCAGCGAGTACTGACGAATCTGGTGATGTTCGAAGCTGGCAGGCTGCAGGTGGACTGTCAGATACTGACCGGGCTTAAAGGCGGCAACCGGGCCGCCATCCACCGGCGTGAAGGTAAAGCTTTTAATCACCTCGCTCTGCTGCTCAATCGCACTGATGCGAAACGCCCGGGTGCCACGCCAGCCGCCGGTTTGCTGCTCTGTGGCCTGATAAATTTCCTCTTCGCGATTGATGAATACCTCTGCCAGCACGCCGTAAGCCTGGCCCCATGCCGCCAGCGCCTCTTCGCCCGGATCCAACAGTTCTTTAATGGTTGCCAGCAGATTTTCACCGACGATGGCGTACTGTGCAGGCTGGATATTCAGGCTGGTATGTTTCTGCGCAATCTTTTCCACCGCAGGCAGCAGCACGGCCAGATTCTCCAGGTTTGCGCCATAGGCGCAGATGGCGTTGAACAGGGCTTCCCGCTGATCGCCATTACGCTGGTTATTCATATTGAAGACGTTTTTAAGTTCCGGATGGTGCGACAGCATGCGGTCATAGAAGTGGGCGGTAAGCTTTGGACCGCAGGCGGCGATGGCAGGCAGGGTCGATTTAACGGTGGCGATGGCGTGTGCATCAAGCATAAAGGCGGCCTCTTATTAAACATGTATTTTAAATGCATCTTATAGCTACTTCGTCTGCGGTGTAAATAATCCAATGAATTTTCTGGTTGTCTGAGTGGCAACTTTTTAGTGCATCAAGAAAGCCTTCGGCACAGCCTGAAGAAAAAACGTGGCGTCTGAACAGAGTAAAAAGGTGTAAAAATGCTGTGCCAGCAGCCAGCCAATCGTTTGCGTAAAAAGAGGCAGCTCACCCTACCTTCACCTGTTAAAACGGTTTACACTGTGGGCCTTCGCCCCTGAAGGGGGGTAAATACCGTCAGAAAGTTAGCTGAGTCAGGAGATCCGGATGTTAAAGCGTGATATGAACATTGCCGATTACGATGCCGAGTTGTGGCAGGCGATGGAGCAGGAGACAGTGCGTCAGGAAGAGCACATTGAACTGATTGCTTCTGAAAACTACACCAGCCCGCGTGTTATGCAGGCACAGGGTTCTCAGCTCACCAATAAATACGCTGAAGGCTATCCGGGCAAACGCTACTACGGCGGCTGTGAGTACGTTGATATCGTTGAGCAGCTGGCGATCGATCGCGCAAAAGAACTGTTTGGTGCCGATTACGCTAACGTGCAGCCACACTCAGGTTCACAGGCTAATTTTGCGGTTTACACCGCGCTGCTGCAGCCGGGCGATACTATTCTGGGGATGAACCTGGCGCACGGTGGGCACCTGACTCACGGCTCACCGGTTAACCTGTCCGGCAAACTCTATAACGTGGTGGCTTACGGTATCGATGAGACCGGTAAAATCGATTACGACGAACTGGCTGAACTGGCGAAAACCCACAAGCCAAAAATGATCGTAGGCGGATTCTCGGCGTACTCCGGCGTCTGTGACTGGGCGAAAATGCGCGAAATCGCAGACAGCGTGGGAGCCTGGCTGTTTGTCGATATGGCACACGTTGCTGGACTGATTGCTGCTGACGTTTACCCAAGTCCGATCCCGCATGCGCACATCGTGACCTCCACCACCCACAAAACGCTGGCGGGTCCGCGCGGCGGCATCATTCTGGCGAAAAACGGTGATGAAGATTTCTATAAGAAACTGAACTCTGCTGTCTTCCCTGGCGGTCAGGGTGGTCCACTGATGCACGTTATCGCCGGTAAAGCGGTTGCCTTCAAAGAGGCGATGGAGCCGGAGTTCAAAACCTACCAGCAGCAGGTGGCAAAAAACGCCAAAGCGATGGTAGAAGTGCTGATCGAGCGTGGCTATGACATCGTGTCTGGCGGCACGCATAACCATCTGTTCCTGATCGATCTGGTGAGCAAGAACCTGACCGGTAAAGAAGCCGATGCGGCGCTGGGCCGTGCCAACATCACGGTTAACAAGAACAGCGTGCCAAACGATCCGAAAAGCCCGTTTGTGACGTCTGGTATCCGTATCGGTACACCAGCGGTTACCCGTCGTGGCTTCAAAGAGGCAGACGTACGTGAGCTGGCTGGCTGGATCGCCGATGTGCTGGATAACATCAATGACGAAGCGACCATTGAGCGCACCAAGAAGAAAGTGCTGGATATCTGCAGCCGTCTGCCGGTCTACGCTTAATCGCTAACCTGTTGTGAGACAGCATAAAAAGGATGGCATCTGCCATCCTTTTTTATTGCCTGTGCCGCAGGGCTCTGCCAGAGTAGCGCCCACTTATGCTGCGAGGCAGCAAACCTGCTGGAGGGAATATGGCAATCGGCTCCGCCAGATGGCTCGGATTGGGCTACTTCACTTACTTCTTCTGTTACGGCATCTATCTGCCATTCTGGGGCGTGTGGCTGAAAGGCACCGGTCTGGATGCTGAGAAGATTGGCCTGCTGCTCGGCTGTGGTATGGTTGCGCGCTTCGTCGGTAGTCTGCTTATTGCCTCGCAGGTTAAGAATCCCGGCCGGTTAATTACGGCGCTACGTCTGCTGGCGCTGATGACCTCTCTGTTTGCTGCCGGTTTCTGGGTGGGTGAGCAGTGGATGTGGCTGCTGACTGTGATGATCGGCTTCAACCTCTTCTTCTCGCCGCTGGTGCCGCTCAGCGATGCGCTGGCTGCTACCTGGACACAGCAGATTGGGCTGGCGTACGGGCCGGTGCGACTGTGGGGATCGCTGGCCTTTGTAATCAGCTCGGCGTTAACCGGCGTGCTGGTCAGTGCTTACTCCTCTCAGGCCATTCTGCTGCTGCTTTCCGTCGGTGTCATCGCCATGCTCGCTGGCATGATGCTGAGACCAGCCACCCAGCCACAGGGTCATGAGCGTCAGGGTGCTGCAGGCGGCTGGCAGGAATGGCGTGATTTGCTGCGTGAAAATGCTGTATGGCGATTTATGCTCTGCGTGACGCTGCTGCAGGGCGCGCATGCTGCCTATTACGGCTTCAGTGCTATCTGGTGGCAGGAGAGCGGCTACTCCGCCTCAACGGTGGGTTATCTCTGGTCGCTGGGCGTGGTAGCGGAAATTATCGTGTTCGCTCTGAGCAACCGCCTGTTCCGCCGCTGGCGCGCGCGTGACCTGCTGCTGCTTTCAGGCATCTGCGCGCTCATTCGCTGGGGCCTGCTGGGAGCCAGCACCGCGCTGCCGCTGCTGATTGTGGCGCAAATCCTTCACTGTGGCAGTTTCACCGTGTGTCATCTGGCGGCGATGCGTTTTATCGCGGCGCGGCAGGGGGCGGAAGTGATCCGGCTGCAGTCACTCTATTCCGCGCTGGCGATGGGCGGGGGTATTGCGATAATGACCATGATCTGCGGCGTGCTGTTCGCGCTTCTGCAGGGGCATCTTTTCTGGGTGATGGCACTGGTAGCCCTGCCCGCACTGTTTCTGCGTCCCGGCTACGACTCCAGTAAATAACGAATGCGCTGCTGATGATGCAGCGTCAGCGGCAGTTCAGCATGCACCAGCGGCGGTGAGAACAAGGGCAGCGAGGTCGGGTAGGGCGAGATAATGATGTCGGTGTCCCGTGGCGCGCCATCCCGCTGAAACTGCTTCACATCCAGATAAGAAATATTGATCGGCAGCAGCGTGATCTCCCGGATCTGCTGCTCCACATCCTGCTCCAGGTCGGCATCGTCGCCGGTCAGTATCAGGACCTGCTTCTCCTGTAGCGCACTCTCCTGCATCAGCCAGGCACCAAAAATAATGGTGACTAAACTCACCTCTTCCGGCGTAAAAGTAATGTTGTAGTGCTGCTCAAAAGCCTGCAGGGCCTGCTGAGTCGTACGCAGCAGGCGAGGATAGAGTCGGCTGACATCCAGTGCCACGCTATTGTCGATACCGATAGTAAAGTGAGTGCGATCGAGTGCCTGCGCCAGATGCGGATAGAGCTGGTGCAGCAGTTCGTCGCGGTCAGCAAAGGTGATTTCGGCACAGGCTTCAAAGTCATTGATCAGTTGCTGCGTCGCGTTCATCAACTGCTGTTCAGCAGGATGTGCAACCGCGTCCACGACCGGCGTATGAATCTGGCTGAACAGCAGCGTCCAGAAGTCGGTTTCACTGACATGCGGGGCAAGATGGCAGCGTTTTCGCCAGTGATGTATCACATCTTCGGCGGCCTGCCGCTCAGGCTTCTGCTGCAGCCAGAGGGACTGCGCCTCACTGAACAGCACCGGCTGACGCTGGCACAAGCCATACTTCATAAATATCTGCAGAAAAAGCCGGTCGCGTTCGCTGAAATCACGCTTCAGACGCAGGCTGCAATGCTGAATCAGCGCCTGTAAATTGGTCTCATCCCACAACGCTTTCTCAATCTTCATGACCTTCAGGCGCTGGCGCAGGGGCGCAGCAAAATGCTCGCAGACAAAATCCTGCGATAAACGCAGACTGCGCCGCAGGTTGTGCAGCAGACAAAGGCGACGGTCCAACTCTGTACCATGAAGACGAAAGCTGCCATCCACCATCTGATGCAATTCCAGCTGGTGATATCGCTGTATCTCAAGGCCTACATCCGCGATATCCTGTCGGGCAACGGCAGGATCGATGCCATTCAGCTGGCAGATTTTTTCAAGCGTAAGCACGGGTGCGGGCAGAAACAGCAACAATAAAAGATGGCACTGACGCTGTGAACGGGTGAAGAGTGGTGCCAAAGGGGTAGCAGAACTCATCAATCAGATTTCCAGCAGACTATTTTGAGCTAAGCGTAGTCAACCCGGTCAGCGCCCGCGCGGTTTACGCGGTTTATTTGCCGGAGGTTTAAAGCGGGTCACAAAATTTTGTTACTTATAGATTCTTTTCATCAGGAACGTTACTTTATAACATTATGAAACGCGCACTCTTTGCCTTACTGATGGTATTAAGTCCGGCTCTGCTGGCCCATCCTCACAGTTTCATCGATATGAAAACCGAACTGGTGGTGCAGGGTGACACCTTCACCGGATTAAAGATGACCTGGACCATGGATGAGATCACTTCCGCCGATCTGCTGTATGACGCGGGCGAGGCGAAGCCAGGCAGCGTGGTGTGGAAAAAGCTGGCGGCGGGCGTGATGGCGAACGTACTGGGCCAGCACTACTTTTCTGAAATCTGGCACAACCAACAGCGGGTAAAGTTTTTGAATCTGCCAACGGAATATAATCTGTCGCGTAACGGCCACAAAGCGGTACTGGAATTTGTTCTGCCGCTGGCGGAACCCCCGACGCTGGCCGGGCAGCGCTTTGAGATCCTGACCTTCGATCCCACTTACTTCGTCGATATGTTCTATGACAATCCCGGCGCGTTAACGCTGCCGCCGGCATTGCAGACCCGCTGTAAATTTGCGCTCAATACGCCAAAACCTAATGACTCTCTGAAGCAGTATGCGCTGTCGCTGGATAAAGCCGACGCGCCTGCAGAGGAGATGGATTTAGGCCGCCAGTTCGCACAAACGGTGGTACTGACATGTCAGTAATTTCTGCGCCCCTGCGGGCTTCCCGGCTCTGGCCTCTGTGGTTGCTGGCGGGACTCTTCATAGGCGGCGCGCTGCTGGTCTGGCTTTACTGGTCGCAGATTTTGCTGCAGAGCGTGCTGTGGCAGAAAGATCTGCACCGGCAGATGACCCAGCTGTTACAACAGGTGGCGGAGCAGCCCCATCAGGCTGGCATGTCGCTGGTGATATTCAGCCTGCTATATGGTGTGCTGCACGCGCTGGGGCCGGGCCACGGCAAAGTTGTTATCGCGACTTTTCTGGCGACTCATCCGAGCCGCGTCAGAACCAGTATCAGGCTGACGCTGCTCGCCTCACTGTTGCAGGGCTCAGTCGCGATTGTGCTGGTAACGGTGATGCTGGTGCTGCTGAAAACCTCGTCGCGCCAGCTGCATCTCAGCAGTTACTGGCTGGAGAAGGGCAGTTACCTGCTGGTGATTGGGCTGGGTGTGATGATCGGCTATCGGGCGCTGCGCTCACTGTGGCGGGCATTGCGTCCGCGGCCAGCTCCGGTGTTCCGCGCCTTCCGTGCTCACCATCAGCATGATGAACATTGTGGCTGCGGACATGCGCATCTGCCGACGCCGCAGCAGATGAGCGGCAACATTAGCTGGAAAACCCAGCTGCTGGTGGTGGTATCAATGGGATTACGTCCCTGTTCCGGCGCGATTATGATGCTGCTGTTTGCCAAAGTAATAGGTGTTTATGGCTGGGGCATTCTCTCTGCTGCCGTGATGGCGGTCGGCACGGCACTGACCATTTCGGCGATTGGCCTGCTGGTTCAGCAGGCGCGTTCGGTGGCGCAGCGGCTGGCACAACCTGGTGCTGTCTCAGGTATCTCGCGACTACTAATGCCAACGCTGGCCTTAACCGGTAGCCTGATTTTAATTGTGGCGGGTATCGCATTATGGCAGTCAGCACAACTCACGCCGGGCGGCGGAATTCGACCCTTCTGACTATAAACGCAGCGGGAATAAAATTCCCGCGGTTATACTTATCTCGCTAATTATCTCTGAATTCATCTCTTTATTTTTTTTCTCGGGGCAGTTTAGTGGTGAAATGACTATTCCCTGTCTACGCTGTTAATACCAAAACGGCATTCCGCCGTCGGGATGATAAAAGATCAGAACAGCTTGCTGTTTATTGCGAGGAGTATATTTCATGGCTGATACCCGTATTAATAATGGCTACACCGAAACGCTGGCGACCGGGCCGGCAGGACTACCGTTAAAACGTATTTCCTGGAGCGCGGTCTTTGCCGGTGTTATTTGTGCATTAATCGTTCATATCATTCTGACGCTGCTGGGCACAGCCATTGGGGCCACCACCATTGATCCGATGAAAGAACAGAATCCGCTGGACGGCCTTGGCACTGGCGCGCTGGTCTGGACGGCTATTGAGATGCTGGTTGCGATGGCGGCAGGTAGTTATGTTGCCGGCCGACTGGCACAGCGTGAAGGCGCACTGCACGGTTTACTGATGTTTGGCCTTAGCACAATTTTCACTATTTACCTGGCTATTGCGCTGGCAACCAGCGTATTAGGCGGCGCGATGAATATTGTGGGTTCAGGCTTCCAGGCGCTGGGTAGTGGTATTTCCGCTGCTGCGCCTTCGGTTACTCAAATGGCAAAAGAAAAGCTGCAGGAAAATAATATTAATTTAGACAACCTGCAAAACGAACTGGAAACCACATTACGTCAGACCGGTAAGCCGGAATTACAGCCAGAGAATCTGAAGCAGGACGCAAATAAAGAAGCGCAGAATGCGGAAAACCAGGCTAACAACACTGCGAACCACCCACAGACAGCGGATACCGATCTGACTAACTGGGTAAAAGGTGTAATGGATCGTCATTCAGATACTCTGCAGGCAGCCGATCGTGACGCACTGAAAAATATCATTAAAGCGCGTACCGGTAAAAGCGATGAGGAAGTGGATCAGATCGTTGCGAAAACCGAGCAGAGCTATCAGCAGGCCGTCCAGAAGTATAATGAACTGAAACAGCAGGCTGAGCAGAAAGCACGTGAAGCGGGCGAAAAAGCCGCTGCTGCGACCGCTAAAGCGAGCTGGTATGCCCTGATTCTGCTGATCATCGAAGCCGTACTGGCTGGTGTGATGGGTATGGTGGGTCGTCGTACTCAGCCCCGTCAGGTGCTGGCACACGAACGTCGTTAATCATCACTGATTAGCAGGCAATAAAAAAGGCGGCTGAAAAGCCGCCTTTTTCCGTAATGAAACTTAGCGTTTTAACGCTTCGCTCAGCTCATCACGCATGTTCGACAGCATAGCTTTCACCACGCGCGGGTTACCCGCGACCAGGTTACCTGACAGCAGATAACCGTGGTTACCGGTGAAGTCAGTGACCAGACCACCCGCTTCACGAACCAGCAGTTCACCCGCCGCAAAATCCCACGGCTTCAGGCCAATCTCAAAATAGCCATCTACGCGACCCGCAGCCACATAGGCCAGATCCAGCGCAGCAGAGCCGGTGCGACGGAAGTCAGCGCACTGTGTAAAGAGTTTGGTCAGGATGTTCATGTAAGCTGGCGCGTGCTGCTTCATTTTGAACGGGAAGCCCGTTGCCAGAACGGTGCCATCCAGATCGCGGGCAATGCTGCCACGCAGACGATAGCCATTCAGCTGAGCGCCCTGGCCACGTGAAGAGGTGAACAGTTCATTGCGCATTGGATCATAAACGACGGCGACTTCAGTGCGGCCTTTGATGCGCACAGCGATAGAAACAGCAAAGTGGGGCAGACGTTTGATGAAGTTAGAAGTGCCATCCAGCGGATCGATAACCCATTGAACGTCCTGATCTTCGCCCGCCAGTTCACCGCTTTCTTCAGTGATGATGGTATGTTTCGGGTAAGATTTACGAATAATTTCGATAATCAGGCGTTCTGCTTCGCGGTCAACATTGGTTACGAAGTCGTTGCTGCCTTTCTGGCTGGCTTCGACGGCGTCCGGGGTTTCATAATATTTGGCAATTAAATTTCCGGCCTTGCGCGCTGCGCGCACGGCAATGTTGAGCATGGGATGCATCGGTATCTCTCGCTGGATGTTAAAGAACGGGGAAAACGGCGCGGAGTATAGCAGCGTGTTCGGTAAATGTCCTGCTTTATGTTACGATTCTCTCCACTGATTTTACTGACCCGTTTCTGAGTATCCCTAATCATGTTGCAAAATATTCGTATCGTACTGGTCGAGACTTCTCACACCGGTAACATGGGCTCCGTTGCGCGCGCCATGAAAACCATGGGCTTAACCAACCTCTATCTGGTTAATCCGCTGGTCAAACCCGACTCACAGGCGATCTCCCTGGCTGCCGGTGCCAGTGACGTTATCGGCGACGCAAAAATCGTTGATTCACTGGATGAGGCCATCGCCGGATGCAGTCTGGTGGTCGGTACCAGCGCACGTTCACGTTCGCTGCCCTGGCCGATGCTGGATGCGCGTGAATGCGGCGTAAAAAGCGTGGAAGAGGGTCAGCAGGCACCGGTCGCACTGGTGTTTGGTCGTGAACGTGTCGGCCTGACTAACGAAGAGTTGCAGAAGTGTCACTATCACGTCGCGATTCAGGCCAACCCGGAGTACAGCTCACTGAATCTGGCGATGGCGGTACAGATTATCGCCTATGAAGTGCGCATGGCATGGTTACAGTCTCAGGAGCAGGCCAGCCCGCCACCGAAGTATGAAGAATCCCCTTATCCGCTGGTGGATGACCTTGAGCGCTTCTATCAGCATATGGAACAGATGATGCTGAACAGCGGCTTTATCCGCGAAGCCAATCCAGGCCAGGTGATGAGCAAACTGCGTCGTCTTTATACCCGCGCCCGTCCGGAACGTGATGAACTCAACATCCTGCGCGGTATACTTTCGTCGTTTGAAAAGCGGAAAAACGAGAAAAAAGAAGCAGATAATAGTTGAGTAAATTACCTGGTTAAATACCTGACTAATTTACCAGGTTAAATAGTTGACCAATTTACTCGGGAATGTCAGACTTCATGGCATCTGTTGCTAATCCTCCGATAACCGGACGCTATTGAGGTTGTACGCTATGAGACTGACATCCAAAGGACGTTATGCCGTTACTGCAATGCTGGACGTTGCCCTTCACTCCCATGAAGGTCCGGTCCCGCTGGCTGATATTTCAGAACGTCAGGGCATCTCGCTCTCCTATCTGGAGCAGTTATTCTCCCGACTGCGTAAAAACGACCTGGTTTCCAGCGTTCGTGGCCCGGGTGGCGGTTATCTGCTGGGTAAAGCGTCAGACACCATCTCTGTCGGCGAGGTAATTACTGCGGTTGATGAGTCGGTTGATGCGACCAAATGCCAGGGCAAAGAAGGCTGCCAGGGCGGCGAGCGTTGTCTGACCCACGTTCTGTGGCGCGATCTGAGCGTACGTATCAGTGACTTCCTGAACAATATTACGCTGGCTGAGCTGGTGAATAATCAGGAGATTCTGGATGTGGCCGATCGTCAGAATGCGATCGATAATCGCCGCTTCCAGAGCCCGCGTTCGCAGGAAATTAACGTCAACCAGCGCGCCTCGTAGTCCCCGCTATTGCGGCCCTTACTGCTAACGCGGTCAGGGCCGAATCTGCTATAAAGACGTATGATTTTCAATACGGAGCTGTAGCGCAATGAAATTACCGATTTACCTGGATTATGCCGCCACCACGCCGGCCGATCCGCGTGTGGCCAGCAAAATGATGCAGTTTCTGACGCTGGATGGCACGTTCGGTAATCCGGCTTCGCGATCGCACCGTTTTGGCTGGCAGTCTGAAGAAGCGGTCGATGTTGCCCGCAATCAGATCGCCGAACTGGTCAACGCCGATCCGCGCGAAATCGTCTTTACCTCTGGCGCCACCGAATCCGATAACCTCGCGATTAAAGGCGCAGCCCATGCCCATCAGGCGCGCGGCAAACATATCATCACCAGCCAGACGGAACACAAAGCGGTGCTCGACAGCTGTCAGCAGCTGGAGCGCGAAGGTTTTGATGTCACGTATCTGGCGCCGGCGGCAAACGGCATTATCACGCCTGACCAGCTGCGTGCGGCGCTACGCGACGACACCATTTTAGTCACTCTGATGCACGTGAATAATGAAACCGGGGTGATTCAGGATATTGCCGCCTTTGGCGAACTCTGCCGCGAACGTGAGATTCTGTTCCATGTCGATGCGACCCAGAGCGTCGGTAAGTTGCCCATCGATCTCAGCCAGTTACCGATCGATTTAATGTCCTTTTCAGCTCACAAACTCTATGGACCGAAAGGCATTGGCGCGCTCTATGTGCGGCGTAAACCGCGCGTACTAATCGCTGCGCAGATCCACGGCGGCGGACATGAACGCGGGATGCGCTCCGGCACCCTGCCGGTGCATCAGATTGTCGGCATGGGCGAGGCCTATCGTATCGCGGCAGAAGAGCGCGAAACCGAGATGGCGCGTCTGCAGGCGCTGCGCGATCGTCTGTGGCAGGGTATCAGCGTATTGCCGGACATTACCCTCAATGGCGACCCGCATCAGCGTGCGCCGAACATTCTTAATATCAGTTTCGCTGACGTTGAGGGTGAATCCCTGATCATGGCGCTGAAAGATCTGGCCCTCTCTTCCGGCTCGGCCTGTACCTCTGCCAGCCTGGAGCCTTCCTATGTTTTACGCGCGCTGGGCGTAAGTGAGGAGCTGGCGCACAGTTCGCTGCGCTTCTCGCTGGGACGCTTCACGACCGAGGAAGAGATCGACTACGCCATTGCCCTGGTGCAGAAGTCGGTGACCCGGCTGCGGGCCTTAATGAAATCCTGATACCCGGTCATAGTCCGGAAACTGCGCCAATATGGGCGCTTCGCTGGCAACGTCCGGCGGAATCTGTTATCAGGTCTCTGCGAAATACATTTAACATCTTATTAAAGCCGTCATAACAATCAGGCTGGACGAAACAGATAACGATTACGGAGCTTTTCGATGACCACACAACCCATGAACATTACGCTTAGCAGCCAGCCCGCCGATGCGCGCTGGGGCGAAAAAGCGATTCTGAGCAGCAACGACAGCGGCATGACGCTGCATCTCACCGGCGTGGATGCGCTGAATACCATCCAGCGTGCGGCGCACAAAATCGACAGCCAGGGGATCCGCCACGTGGCGCTGACCGGCGAAGGCTGGCACCTGGAGCAGTGCTGGGCATTCTGGCAGGGCTTCCGTGGCCCGAAAGGTCAGCGTCAGGTTGAGTGGCCAGCGCTGGGCGAACATGAGCAGGCGGAGTTTGATCGCCGTCTGAAAATCATCGACTGGGTCCGCAACGTGATTAACCTGCCTGCAGAAGATCTGGGGCCGGAACAGCTGGCGCATACGGCAGTTGATCTGATCAGTGAAGTGGGCGGCAGCGCCGTCAGCTATCGCATTACTAAAGGCGACGATCTGCGTGTTCAGGGCTATACGGGCCTGCACACGGTGGGACGTGGTTCAAATCGCCCGCCGGTTTACCTGGCGCTCGACTACAACCCAACCGGCGATGAGAATGCACAGGTTTACGCCTGTCTGGTCGGTAAAGGCATCACCTTTGATACCGGCGGCTACAGCCTGAAGCAGAGCAGCTTTATGGACTCGATGAAGTCTGACATGGGCGGTGCGGCGACCGTTACTGGTGCACTGGCTATGGCGATTTCGCGTGGTCTGAACAAGCGCGTCAAACTCTACCTCTGCTGTGCCGATAACATGGTCAGCAGCAACGCCTTCAAGCTGGGCGACATCATTCGCTATCGCAACGGCAAATCGGTGGAAGTTATGAACACCGATGCGGAAGGTCGCCTTGTCCTGGCCGACGGTTTAATCGACGCCAGCGAGCAGAACCCGACGCTGATCATCGATGCTGCAACGCTGACCGGCGCGGCCAAGACGGCGCTGGGCAACGACTACCATGCGCTGTTTACCTTTGATGATGTGATGGCGCAGTCGCTGATGGGCAGCGCGGTAAGTGAGAACGAGCCGTTCTGGCGTCTGCCGCTGGCTGAATTCCACCGCAGCCATCTGCCGTCTAACTTCGCCGATCTCAATAACATCGCCAGCCCGTCTCATGCGGCAGGAGCCAGCAGTGCGGCAGCGTTCCTGTCCCATTTCGTGAGCAACTATCAGCAGGGCTGGCTGCACATCGACTGCTCCGCGACCTATCGCAAGGGCGCGGTTGATCAATGGGCGGCGGGTGCTACAGGTCTTGGCGTGCGTACCATCGCCAATCTGTTACTGAAATAAGTAAGGCTCAGCGGTGGCGGATGCCGCCGCTGTTCAGAGGGAAACTATGAACCGTCTTGAAGAGGTGCTGAAGCTGGCAGCCACCGAGCCTGCCCATCGGCCCGAATTTTTCCAACTGCTGCTGGAGTCTGATGTCTTTGTTCCAGGCGAAAGCACCACGCAACAGCTTGATGCCAGCACGCCCGTTGATCTGCAGCACTGGGAAAAAGAGGATGGCAGCAGCATCATTCCTTTTTTCACGTCTGAAGAGGCGATGAGTGAAGCGGTGAGCGGTGAGCAATCCTGGCTGCGTCTGCCGGTCCGGACGCTGTTTGAGATCACACGCGGCGAGACGCTGTTTCTCAATCCCAAACTGCCTTCCGGTAAAGAGTTTACTGCAGCCGAGATCACCCATCTGCTGGCTGAGGAGGGCAGTGCGCTAAGCCAGCAAACCGTGCTGGAAGGCGGACAGTCCCTGCTCTTGTCTGAAGTGGCCGAGCCACCTGCGCAGATGATCGATTCGCTGACGCAGTTGTTCAGTAAGCATAAACAGGTGCGCCGGGCATTTGTCGCCAGTATTCGTGAGCGGGCTGATGAAGCGCCCAATCTGTTGATTGGTATTGAAGCTGACAGCAACATTGAGGCGATTATTCAGGCGGCGGGCAGTGTGGCAACGGACACGCTGCCGGACGATGCACCGATTGATATCTGTGAAGTCACGCTGCACGACCGTGGCATCAGCCACTTCTTCACCGCCCACATCCCGCCATTTTATGAGCGTCGCTGGGGCAGCTTCCTGCGCGACTTCAAGGGCAGTGAGCGGATTATCTGATTCACTTAAAAGAACAGGCGGCTCATGGGCCGCCTCAGACAGTTGATAATCCCGCATCAGGGGAATCTGGCCGCAACGAATAAGCTTAACGCGCAGAGAGCAGGGCCAGAAGAGGAAAGCGTCCCGCGCCATGGACAAAAACGCCAGGCGTTTTTGAACAACGACGCGCGGGCAGAGCGGCCATGGATTGGCTTAAGCGACTTTCCGATCTGACTCTTTTTCCTGTGCAACGTCGGTATTACAGCAGAACGAACCAGGCATTATCAATAAACAGGCGGCTTATCAGCCGCCTGTTTATTATTTTGCAATCGGTAAGTCGTCACGACTGCCCCATTCGCCCCAGGATCCGTCATACAGCGTGACATCCCGAGCGCCCAGCGCCGTCAGCGCCAGAATCAATACCACCGCCGTTACGCCTGAGCCACAGCTGGCGACCACCGGTTGGGTAATATCAACGCCCGCGTCGGCAAACAGCCTGCGCAGCTCCGCTTCCGGCTTAAGTTTTCCCTGCTCAACCAGCGTATTCCACGGCACATTCAGGCTGTTGGGAATATGTCCGCGATGCAGGCCGGGACGCGGTTCGTCCACTTCAGCGTTAAAACGATTAGCGGCACGCGCATCAACAATCTGTGCGCCGCCTTCATGACTGATCAGCAGCACGTCCGTCAGGCGTTTAACCTGGCTTTCATCCGCGTGCGCTTCAAACTCACCTTCCGGGAGATTCACGTTGCCAGTTGCGAGCGCAAAACCGGCTTCTTTCCAGCCCTGCAAACCACCGGCCAGAATTGACACCTGCGCCACGCCAAAGGTTTTGAGCATCCACCAGGCGCGTGGCGCGGAAAAGAGGTTGCCCTCGTCATAGACCACCAGATGCTTATCACTGCTGATGCCCAGCTCGCGCATCGCGACGGCAAAGGTCTCGGCACGTGGCAGCATATGCGGATAAGGGCTGGTGTGATCGGAAAGCGCTTCAATATCAAAGTAAGGGGCGTCGGGTAGATGACCCGCCAGATATTCAGCCTGAACATCGCGAACCGCTTCCATCCCGGGTGGCAACAGACGTGCATCCAGCACCTGAAGCCGCTCATCATTGTAGTGCTCTTGTAACCAGTCGGCGGACACAATCAGTGGCGTCGTCATAACAACCTCATCTCAGCAATCTGTCATACCAGTGTCAGGGAATGTGCGCGCCATCTCAAGAGAAGCGTTGATTAAATGCGAGCATTGATATGAAATTGCGCAGCGTAATTAAACGACACTCCCTGCGTCCCGGTGAAGGAACTACCATGAAGAAACGCACTACCCGGCTGCTGCTCAGTATGCTGATCGGTGGCTCGCTGCTGTCAGCGACCCTGTTACCTGTTTTGCCTCTCCAGGCGGCAGAGGTACCCGCAACCGCCCAGGTCAGCAAACCGCTGACGATTATCGATCTTTCGGAACTGCAGATCGACGGTGCCGCTGCGCTGGTCTTAACCTTCAGCCAGCCACTGGATGACAAGCAGGACATCGCGCAGAAAGTCAGGCTGACCGACGATAAACAGGGCCGGGTGGATGGCGGCTGGGAACTTGCCGCTAATCGTAAAACGTTGCGCTTCCGCCATCCCGAGCCGTCGCGCCACTTTACCGTCACGGTGGATGCGGGACTGCGTGCGGCCAGCGGTGAGACGCTTGCCGCCGATTACAGTCAGAAAATCGTCACCCGTGATATCCAGCCGATGGTGGGCTTTGCCAGTCGCGGTTCACTGCTGCCGCTGCGTATCACCCAGGGATTGCCGGTGCTGGCGCTGAATGTTGACCAGGTCGATGTCGATTTCTTCCGGATAAAGAATGCCGGCCTGGCGGAATTTCTCTCGCAGTGGAATTACGGCAACAACCTCTCAAGCTGGCAGTCGCAGGAGCTGCTGAAAAGCAGCCAGCTGGTTTATAGCGGACGCTTTGAGCTCAACCCGGCGCGAAACACGCGTGAAAAACTGCAACTGCCGATGAGTGACATCAAGGTGCTTCAGCAGCCCGGCGTCTATCTGGCCGTCATGAAGCAGGCCGGGACTTATCACTACAGCCAGCCCGCCACGCTTTTCACCCTGAGCGATATTGGCCTGTCACTGCACCGCTTCCCGGCTCAGTTTGAACTCTTTGCCCAGAGTCTGGCAAGCGGCCAGCCACTTTCCGGCGTCAGCGTCAGATTGCTGGATGAGAAAGGGCAGGTTCTGCAGAGCGGTACCAGTGACAGCACCGGTCATCTGCGCCTGAAAGCGGATGAAAAAGGTAAGCTCCTGCTGGCCGTGCAGGGTGAACAGACCTCGATGATCGACCTGGCGCGTCCGGCGCTGGATCTCGCTGAGTTTCCGGTTGCCGGACCGCAGGGCTATGACAAACAGCTGTTTGTCTTTGGCCCACGTGATATCTACCGGCCCGGCGAAATCGTCATCGTCAATGCGCTGCTGCGCGATGCCGACGGACATCCGTTGCCCGCCCAGCCGATCAAAGCGGAGCTGGTGCAGCCTGACGGCCAGGTGATGCGGACCTTTGTCTGGCAGTCTGAAGCGGGATTCTACCAGCAGCGACTGGCGCTGCCCGCGTCGGCCATGACCGGCGACTGGATGCTGCGACTGAATACCGGCGATAACCTCAAGCGCGAGTGGAAGTTTCACGTCGAAGATTTTCTGCCGGAGCGTATGGCGTTAACCCTGAAAAATGACCCTCAGCCACAGGCCGCTGATGCCAGTGTTGAATTCGGTATTGAGGGGCGCTATCTCTATGGCGCCCCAGCAGCAGGTAACACGCTACAGGGTCAACTCTATCTGCGACCGGCACGCGAGGCGGTGACTGCACTGCCAGGCTACCAGTTTGGTGACATCACCGAAGAGGGATTAAAGCGCACGCTGGATGAGGTGGACCTCAAGCTCGATGCCAGCGGTAAAGCACAACTCACGGTAGAAAATCAGTGGGATCAGCTGCACTCCCCGCTTAACCTGATCCTGCAGGCCAGCCTGCTGGAGACCGGCGGACGTCCGATCACCCGTCGTGCCACCCAGGCCATCTGGCCCGCTGACGCCCTGCCGGGTATCCGGCCGCTGTTTGGTAACAAGGCGGTTTATGACTACCGCAGTGACAGCTATCACGATGAGCCTACCGTGCCGGAACAGAGCCTGGCCGAATTCGACATTGTTTATGCCAACAGTCAGGGCAAAAAACTGGCAGCGGACAAGCTGGATGTGCGCCTGATCCGTGAGCGCCGCGATTACTACTGGAGCTTCTCTGACAGCGAAGGCTGGCAGTCGCAGTATAGCGACAAGGATCTGCAGGAAGATGAACGCGCCATCTCTATCCCGGCTGATGGCAGCACCAAAGTCAGCTTCCCGGTCGAGTGGGGCCACTACCGGCTGGAAGTGCAGGCGGGCGAGAAGATCGTCAGCAGCGTCCGGTTCCAGGCGGGTTATGACTGGCAGGATAACACCAACGGCACAGGTGCATTGCGCCCGGATCAGGTCAGACTGAAGCTGGACAAAGCCGCTTACCAGCCGGGCGATACCGTGCACCTGCAGGTCGAATCACCGGCGGCCGGTAAAGGCTACCTGATGGTGGAGTCGAGCAGCGGCACGCTCTGGTGGCAGCCGCTGACCGTACCAAAGGGCGGCACAACGGTGGATGTGCCGGTGGCTGAGAGCTGGCAGCGGCACGATCTCTACTTCAGCGCTATTGTGGTGCGTGACGGCGATAAGGTCAGCGGCGCAACACCCAAACGCGCGGTAGGGCTATTGCACCTGCCGATGGCGACTGAAGCACGTCGCTTAAACCTGACGCTTGCGGCACCCGATAAAATTCGCCCGGAGCAACGCCTGACGGTCAACATTCACGCCAGTCGTGACGGCGGTCCGCTACCAGAAAAAGTGAATGTGCTGCTGTCCGCGGTGGACAGTGGTGTACTGAGCGTGACGGATTATAAAACCCCCGATCCGTGGCAGGCTTTCTTTGGCCGTAAACGCTACAACGTCGATCAGTATGACGTCTTTGGTCAGTTGATCGAAGGCGGCGGCCGGCTTGCGGCACTGCGTTTTGGTGGTGATGGCGAGGATGAATCGATGACGCGCGGCGGTAAAAAACCGGTGACGCACGTCAATATCGTCGCACAGCAGTTACAGGCGGTGACGCTGGATAAAGAGGGCAACGGATCGATTACGCTGCCGATCCCGGCGTTTAACGGCGAACTGCGACTGATGACCCAGGCATGGAGCGATGACAGCTTCGGCGCGGCCGAACGCAAACTGGTGGTTGCGGCGCCGCTGATCAGCGAACTGGCCACCCCGCGCTTCCTGGCCAGCGGTGACTCGGCATCTCTGGCGCTGGATCTCACTAACCTGACCGATCTGCCGCAAACCCTGACGGTGGATCTCTCCAGCAGTGGCCTGGTGGATCTGGCCGGTGCTGCCAGCCAGAGCGTCACGCTGGCTAAAGGTGCACGCAGCACGTTGCAGATTCCGGTCACGGCGAAAACGGGTTTTGGTGATGGCGAGATCACCGTACAGATTTCCGGTCTGAACCTGCCGGGTGAGCAGGTTAAGCCCGGCAGACAGCAGTGGAAAATTGGCGTCAGACCGCCTTATCCGGCGCAGACGCTGAACTTTGATGCCGTGATCAGCCCCGATCAGCCCTGGGAGGTCGCGGCGGCGGCGCTTACGGGGCTGGATGCACAAACCCTGAGCGGACAGCTGACGCTGAGCAATCGTCCGCCGCTGAATATCGCCAGCTATATCAGTGCGCTTTATGCCTATCCCTACGGCTGTCTGGAGCAGACTACCAGCGGGCTCTGGCCTTCGCTCTATACCAGTCATGCTGAGCTGACCGCGATGGGCATTAAAACCAGCAGCGATGAAGCACGACGGGCCGCCGTCGACACCGGTATTGCCCGTCTGGCCGGGATGCAGCGCGCTAACGGCAGCTTCGGGCTGTGGGATAAACAAGGTGAAGAGGAGTTCTGGCTGACACCTTACGTGGCGGACTTCCTGCTTCGCGCCAGCGAGGTGGGCTATGCGCTGCCGGATAATGTGGTGGAGCGCGCTAATGCACGGCTGCTGCGCTATCTGCAGGATCCCTCGCAGATAAGCGGCGGCGGTGATAACAATGCCGTGCTGCAGTTCAGCGTACAGGCTTACGCCGGACTCGTGCTGGCGCGTCAGCAGCGTGCGCCACTGGGTGCGCTGCGTGCATTGTATGAAAAACGAGAGAAAGCTCGTTCCGGCCTGGCGCTGATGCAGCTTGGTGTAGCGCTGAAGCTGATGGGTGACGGACAGCGTGCACAGCAGGCGATCATGCAGGGAGCTACGCTGACGCGTTCAGACAACGAGTGGTATGGCGACTACGGTAGCACGGTGCGCGATCAGGGGATGATGATTGCCCTGTTAGCAGAAAATAAGCTGCAGCCGGATTTGCAAAATAGTCTGCTGCTGTCCCTGTCCAAAGAGGTCAACGGCAAACGCTGGTTCTCGACGCAGGAAAATAATGCACTTTATCTGGCAGCACACACTCTGCAACGTGCACAGGGCGGAAGCTGGCAGGCGCTATTATCGGGCAATCCTGAACCTCTGCAGGGCGATGCGCCACTGAATAAAGGGCTGGCGGCTGAACGCCTGTTGCAGGGCTTAGCCATCCGTAACCCGGGCAGTGCACCGCTGTATGGTCGTCTGGATGTGACAGGCTATCCGCTGACCGCCCCACAGCCGGAGAGCAATGTGCTCGGGATAAAACGTGAATACTTCACCCTGGATGGCAAAGCCGCCGATCTCAGTAATCTGCGCAGCGGGGAGTTGCTGGTAGTGCGTCTGACCGTTTCGTCAAAGCGCAGCATCAATGATGCGCTGGTGGTGGATCTGCTGCCTGCCGGTCTGGAGCTGGAAAACCAGAATCTGGCCGACAGCAGCGCCAGCCTCGGTGACAGTGCGGATGCGCTGAAGGAGAGCATGGGCGACATGCAGCAGGCCGACATTAAACACATTGAGTTCCGCGACGATCGCTTTGTCGCGGCACTGGCGGTGGATACTTATCGTCCCGCAACGCTGGTCTATCTGGCGCGGGCGGTCACGCCGGGTCGCTTCCTGGTGCCGCCTCCACAGGTGGAGTCGATGTATGTGCCGGAGTGGCGCGCCACCGGCAGCACGCCGTCGCAGTTGCATATTCAGTAAGTGACGCGACGCGTGTTAAAACCTCGCACCCTTAAAAAGGGGTGGCTCGTGCTGCCGCTTTTTTTTCTGGGTTTATGGCTGGCGACGTGGGGACTGGATCGGCTGTTTCCGCTTCCGCTTAAACAGGTGCAGCCTGCACGGGTCATTGTGGCCAGCGACGGTACGCCGCTGTGGCGCTTTGCTGACAGCAAGGGTATCTGGCGCTATCCGGTCACGCCAGAGGAGGTGGCACCGGCTTATCTGCAGGCGCTGCTGACCTATGAAGATCGCTGGTTCTGGTATCACCCCGGCATCAACCCTCTGGCCCTGCTGCGTGCCGCCTGGCAGGATTTGCGTCATCAGAGTGTGATTTCCGGCGGCAGCACCCTGACTATGCAGGTGGCGCGCCTTATCGACCCGCAACCCCGCACGTTGCGGGGCAAGCTGATTCAGGCGTGGCGTGCGCTGCAGCTGGAGTGGCATCTTTCCAAACGTGACATCCTGACGCTCTATCTTAACCGTGCGCCCTTTGGCGGTACGCTGGAAGGGGTGGGCGCAGCAAGCTGGAGCTGGCTGGGAAAAGCGCCGTCACAGCTGACACCAGGCGAAGCGGCGCTGCTGGCCGTGTTGCCGCAGGCACCCAGCCGTCTGCGGCCCGATCGCTGGCCTGAACGGGCGGAAGCCGCTCGCAATAAAGTGCTGGATCGACTGGCGCAATACCGCATCTGGTCCGCTGAACAGGTGGCGGAAATCCGTCAGGAGCCGGTGTGGCTGCCGCCGCGCCAGATGCCGCAGATGGCACCGCTGCTGGCCCGGCGACTGCTGTCGAGCAGCCGCAGCGATAAGATTGTCTCTACGCTCGATCCTTCACTGCAGCGCGAACTGGAAAGCCTGGCGCTGAACGTTAAAAATCAGCTGCCGCCGCGCACCTCACTGGCCATGCTGGTGGTGGATCACACCACCATGGCGGTTCGTGGCTACGTCGGCTCGGCTGACTTTACTGATGACAGCCGTTTTGGTCATGTGGATATGATCGCCAGCGTGCGCTCGCCAGGTTCGGTGTTAAAACCCTTTATTTACGGCATGGCGCTGGACGAAGGGCTGATTCATGCCGAATCGCTGCTGCAGGATGTGCCGCGTCGCTTTGGTGATTACCGGCCCGGCAACTTTGACACCGGTTTTCACGGACCGGTCAGCGCCAGCGAGGCGCTGGTGCGCTCCCTGAATCTGCCCGCCGTTCAGCTGCTGGAAGCACTAGGGCCAAAAAACGTCGCGGCGCGGCTGCGTAATGTGGGGCTGAATTTACGTTTTCCGCCTGGCGCGGAACCCAATCTTTCGCTGATTCTTGGCGGCACCGGGGCGCGCATGGATGAGATCGTGGCAGCCTACAGCGCCTTTGCCCGTCACGGCAATGCCGCTCAGCTGCGCTGGATGCCCGATCAACCGTTGCAGCAACGGCCGCTGCTATCAAAGGAATCGGCGTGGATCATCCGGCGTATCCTCGCAGGCGAAGCGCAGCCTGCCGGTAATGGCAGCGTACCCGACGTGGTGCCGCTGGCCTGGAAGACCGGCACCAGCTACGGCTATCGCGACGCCTGGTCGGTGGGTATCAATCCTCGCTATCTGATCGGCGTCTGGGTCGGGCGCCCGGATGCCACTCCGGTTGCCGGGCAGTTTGGTTTCGCCTCTGCTGTGCCGATTATGAATCAGATTAACAGCATGCTGATGAGCCGACTCGGCAGGCGTGACGTGCCAGGCGATCCGCGTCCGGCCTCGGTCACGGTAGCGACCCTCTGCTGGCCTGGTGGTCAGCCGCTGCCCGCCGGAGATGAAAACTGTCGTCAGCGGCGGCAAAGCTGGGTCGCCTCAGACACTCTGCCGCCAACGCTGCTGGCACCGGGTCAGGAGAGCCTCAGCGGATTACGCCTGAGTTACTGGCAGAATGCGCAGGGACTGCGCGTTGCCGCTGACTGCCCCGGCGCCACCCGTCACGAACGGCTGGTCTGGCCGCTGCCGCTGGAAGCCTGGCTGCCGCCTCAGGAGCGGCGGGCGCAGCGTCTGCCAGCTGTTGATACGCACTGTCCACCGCTACAGCAGGGCAGCAGTGCACCGCTGATCGTCACCGGCGTCATTGAGGGACAAATCGTTAAGCCGCTGCCGGGCAACAGTGCACTGACGATCCCGGTCGCGGTGCAGGGAGGGCAGGGCGCGCAGCGCTGGTGGTTCCTGAATGGTGAGCCTCTCACGACGCAAAACGCCGCAGAGATGTCGCTGCATCTTGATCATCCAGGCGAGTATCAGCTGGTGGTGATGGATGAAGAGGGCCAGCTTGTCTCGGTCAACTTCAGTCGGGGATGATGGTTTTCTGCGCTAAATCATAACTGAAGCGCATCCGCTTCGACTCAGATCAAGAATTTTCAACAAATTAGGGATCTCTGATAGGCAATGCCGGACTCAGCCCCTATAATCGGCGCCGTTTATTAACCGGGGCGGACGCCACCGGTTTCTTCAGAACGTCAAGACAGAGGTCATCATGGCAATCGAACGTACTTTTTCTATCATCAAGCCAAACGCCGTCGCTAAAAATGTGATTGGTGCTATCTACAACCGTTTTGAAAGCGCAGGTTTCAAAATCGTTGGCGCTAAAATGCTGCAGCTGAGCAAAGAGCAGGCTGAAGGCTTTTACGCTGAGCACCAGGGCAAGCCATTCTTCGATGGTCTGGTTGAATTCATGACCTCTGGCCCGGTTGTTGTTTCCGTGCTGGAAGGTGAAAATGCCGTTCAGCGTCACCGTGACCTGATGGGTGCCACTAACCCGGCAAACGCACTGGCTGGCACTCTGCGTGCTGACTACGCTGACAGCTTCACCGAAAACGCGACCCACGGTTCAGATTCAGCGGAATCTGCTGCCCGTGAAATCGCTTATTTCTTCGGCGAAAACGAAATCTGCCCACGTACTCGTTAATCGCCCGGCGATAAACGTTACAGCGGCTTTACAAAAATCTGCGTAGGGGAGGTCACTCCCGCCTGTTATCAGGCCGCAGATGTTGTACAATATTGCGCCTTCATTGACATCGCTTAATGAAGGCGCAATTTTTTCATCTATCCCTGAACAGCGCCATAACGTGTAACAACGAGGCCAGAGAATATTATGTCCGAACAGATTGTGACGTCCGCGTCCGCATCCCCTATTGTCGTCTCCCCCAAAAACCAGAAAATTAACCTGCTGGATCTCAACCGTCAGCAGATGCGCGAATTCTTCCTGTCGCTGGGTGAAAAGCCGTTCCGCGCCGATCAGGTCATGAAGTGGATTTATCACTACTGCTGCGATGATTTCGAGCAGATGACCGACATCAACAAAAAGCTGCGTAACCGGCTAATGGAGCTGACGGAGATCCGCGCACCAGAAGTGGCGGAAGAGATGCGCTCTACCGACGGCACCATCAAATGGGCCATTCGTGTAGGTGACCAGCTGGTGGAAACGGTCTACATCCCGGAAGGCGACCGCGCTACGCTCTGTGTTTCGTCACAGGTGGGGTGTGCGCTGGAGTGTAAATTCTGTTCGACCGCACAGCAGGGCTTTAACCGTAACCTGCGGGTGTCAGAAATTATTGGTCAGGTGTGGCGTGCGGCGAAAATTGTCGGCGCAGCGAAAATCACCGGCCAGCGTCCTATCACCAACGTGGTGATGATGGGCATGGGTGAGCCGCTGCTCAACCTCAATAACGTGGTCCCGGCGATGGAGATCATGCTGGATGACTTCGGCTTTGGTCTGTCGAAGCGTCGCGTGACCCTCTCTACTTCAGGTGTTGTTCCTGCGCTGGATAAACTGGGCGATATGATTGACGTCGCGCTGGCCATTTCCCTGCATGCGCCGAACGATAAGCTGCGTGATGATATCGTGCCGATCAACAAAAAGTACAATATCGAAACCTTCCTGGCGGCGGTGAAACGCTACATTGGTAAATCCAACGCCAATCAGGGACGTGTGACCATTGAGTACGTGTTGCTGGATCATGTCAACGACAGCACCGACGATGCGCATGAACTTGCCGCATTACTGAAAGAAACACCGTGTAAAATCAACCTGATTCCATGGAACCCCTTCCCGGGTGCGCCGTATGGCCGTAGCTCAAACAGCCGCATTGATCGTTTCTCCAAGGTGCTGATGGACTATGGTTTTACCACCATCGTGCGTAAAACCCGTGGCGACGATATTGATGCCGCCTGTGGTCAGTTAGCCGGAGAAGTGATCGACCGTACCAAGCGAACGCTGCGTAAAAAAATGGCGGGTGAAGCCATATCTGTGAAGGCTCTCTAGAAGAGTGGCAGAGTGCGTTTCCTGAAGTGATGACGCGTGGCAGGCTGCAGCCTGTCAACGTCAACCGGATGGAAACGATTATGCGTAACGGATTACCTGCTGCTTTACTGGCGCTGTTTGTTGTAAGCGGGTGTGTCAGCCAGCCATACGAACCTGGCGCTGAAGAGGTGCGGCTGCAGTTAGGGATGCACTATCTGGCCGGTGGAGACTATACCGCAGCTGAGCGAAACTTTCTGCGTGCACAGGCCGCCGCGCCCGAGGACTACCGGGTCTCGCTTGCACTGGCACGGCTGGCGCAGCAGCAGGGTAATCAGACAGCGGCGCAGGCACGGTTTATACTGGCACAGCAGCAGGCCCCGGATAATGGTTTTGTTGCTAACAATTACGGTGCGTTTCTCTGCGCTTTAAGGCAGTATGACGAAGCGCATCAACAGTTTAGTCGGGCAGGCGCTGCACCTCAGTTTGATGCACGTAATGACGCGCGTGAACTGGCAGGGTTTTGTTATCTGCAGGCGGGCGATGTTGCCACTGCCCGCAGGACGTTACGCCAGGCCCTTGAGGCCGACAGACGCAAAGCGGATTCGTTGCTGTCGGAAGCTGAAAAGCTGATGGCAGATAACCAGCTGGCAAAGGTGCAGGTTTTGCTCGACGTTTACCAGCAACAGCTGCCCGAAACGGCACGAAGTCTGGCGTTACACTTACGTTTCGCCGCGCTACAGGGAAATGCCGCTGACGTTTCACGTTATGGCGACCAGTTAGCGCGACGTTTTCCGCAATCGATACAGTACCAGCGTTATTTAGCTAATGAATACTGAAGCCACTCAAGAAAACTCTGCATTACATTCAACAGGTGAACGCCTGCGTCTGGCCCGTGAGCAGATGGGGCTGACGCAGCAGAACGTCGCTGAGCGCCTGTGCCTGAAACTCTCTACCGTGCGTGACATTGAGGAAGACAAATCGCCTGCCGATTTAGCCTCTACGTTCCTGCGCGGCTACATTCGTTCTTATGCGCGTCTGGTGCACATTCCTGAAGAGGAACTGCTGCCAATGATGGCGAAACAGACACCGGTTCGGGCTGCAAAAATCGAACCGATGCAAAGTTTCTCGCTGGGTAAGCGCCGCAAAAAACGCGACGGCTGGCTGATGATTTTCACCTGGCTGGTCGTGTTTGTGGTGGTGGGTCTGACCGGCGCCTGGTGGTGGCAGAATCATAAAGCGTCGCAGGATGATCTGGTGCCGATGACCGATCAGAACAGCAGCAGTGATAACGGTCAGTCGATTCCGCTGGGTGAATCCAGCGGTGACAGCGTGGCACCTGCCGCGCCTGACGAAAGCAATACCACGACCCGCGATAACAGTGCGGCCAGCACGCCAGCGAGTACGGCTCCGGCCGCCAGCGCCAGCAATGGCGCGACTGCTGCACAGCAGGACACCAGCAGCAATGCGGTGGTGTCGCCGAGTCAGGCTCCTGTGGAAAACACGGCGGCTGCGCCTGCAGCCACCCAGTCCGGTACCAGCACATCACCTCAGATGCCAGTCGGCGCAGCCGCGGTCAGTGAACCGGCTGCTGACCCTAACGCAGTGGTCATGACTTTTAACGGCGACTGCTGGCTGGAAGTGAGTGATGCCACCGGCAAAAAACTGTTCAGCGGTATTCAGCGCAGTGGTGGTAAACTCAGCCTGGCAGGAACGCCTCCGTATCGTCTGAAAATTGGCGCGCCGTCCGCGGTTCAGGTGCAATATCAGAATCAGCCCGTTGATTTAAGCCGTTTTATCCGTAATAACCAGGTTGCTCGCCTGACGTTGGGTGCGCAATAACAGCGTATCGCGTACCGGGCAATTGTGGAGAAGAAATATGCATAACGAAGCACCCATTATCCGCCGTAAATCCAAACGCATTTACGTCGGCAAGGTGCCGGTCGGTGACGGCGCGCCAATCGCCGTACAGTCGATGACCAACACCCGCACCACTGACGTGGAAGCGACGGTAAATCAGATCAAAGCCCTTGAGCGAGTCGGTGTCGACATCGTTCGTATCTCGGTGCCTACCATGGATGCCGCAGAAGCGTTCAGGCTGATCAAACAGCAGGTGAACGTCCCGCTGGTTGCAGATATTCATTTTGACTACCGCATCGCCCTGAAAGTCGCCGAATATGGCGTTGACTGCCTGCGCATCAATCCCGGTAACATCGGGAACAATGAGCGCATCCGTATGGTGGTCGACTGCGCACGCGACAATAATATTCCGATCCGAATTGGCGTAAACGCCGGTTCGCTGGAAAAAGATCTGCAGGAGAAGTATGGCGAGCCGACGCCACAGGCGCTGCTGGAATCCGCCATGCGCCATGTCGATCATCTCGACCGTCTTAACTTCGATCAATTCAAAGTCAGCGTAAAAGCGTCAGATGTCTTCCTCGCCGTTGAATCTTATCGTCTGCTGGCGAAACAGATCGAACAGCCTCTGCATCTCGGCATTACCGAAGCGGGTGGCGCACGTGCGGGCGCGGTGAAATCGGCGATTGGCCTGGGACTGCTGCTGTCAGAAGGGATCGGCGATACGCTACGCATCTCGCTGGCGGCCGATCCAGTTGAAGAAGTCAAAGTCGGTTTCGATATCCTGAAGTCACTGCGAATTCGTTCTCGCGGTATCAACTTCATCGCCTGTCCGACCTGCTCACGTCAGGAGTTTGACGTCATCGGTACGGTCAACGCGCTTGAGCAGCGTCTGGAAGATCTCATCACGCCGATGGACGTCTCCATTATCGGCTGCGTAGTCAACGGACCGGGCGAAGCGACCCTCTCTACGCTGGGCGTGACCGGCGGCAGCAAGAAGAGCGGTTTCTACGAAGATGGTGTGCGTCAGCGCGATCGTCTCGACAACAATGACATGATCGATCAGCTGGAAGCGCGCATTCGTGCCAAAGCGTCGATGCTGGATGCCAGCCGCCGTATTGATGTTCAGCATCTGGAAAAATAATGGCGTGCGCGGCCTGCGTACGTGACTTTTTTGACTGAACCTGTGCGGTTTCATCCTCATAAGGTATGATGCCGGACAGGTTTTTTTGCATTAAGAGATTTTAACGTGGCGAAGAATATACAGGCAATTCGCGGGATGAACGACTACCTGCCTGCGGATACTGCCCTCTGGCAACGGATTGAAGGCGTTCTCAAGCAGACGCTGGCGAGCTACGGTTACAGCGAAATTCGCTTACCGCTGGTGGAGCAAACCCCACTGTTTAAACGCGCCATCGGTGAAGTCACCGATGTGGTTGAAAAAGAGATGTATACCTTTGATGACCGCAACGGTGAAAGCCTGACGCTGCGTCCGGAAGGCACGGCAGGCTGCGTGCGCGCCGGTATCGAACACGGTTTACTCTACAACCAGGAACAGCGCCTGTGGTACATGGGACCCATGTTCCGCTATGAGCGTCCGCAGAAAGGCCGCTATCGTCAGTTCTATCAGATCGGCGTGGAAGTGTTTGGTCTGCAGGGACCGGACATTGATGCTGAACTGATCATGCTGAATGCCCGCTGGTGGAAAGCCCTGGGTATCTCTGAGCACGTTCGCCTGGAACTCAACTCTATCGGTTCACTGGAAGCACGCGCGCATTATCGTGACGCACTGGTTGCCTTCCTTGAGCAGCACAAAGCGGTGCTGGACGAGGATTGCAAACGCCGCATGTACAGCAACCCGATGCGCGTTCTCGACAGTAAAAATCCCGAGGTTCAGAAACTGCTGAATGATGCGCCACAGCTTGGCGACTATCTGGATGACGAGTCTCGCGAGCACTTCAGCGGCCTGTGTGCGCTGCTGGATGACGCTGGCATCAGCTACACCGTCAATCAGCGTCTGGTACGCGGCCTGGATTATTACAACCGCACCGTGATTGAGTGGGTCACCGATAGCCTGGGTTCACAGGGCACGGTGTGTGGCGGCGGTCGCTACGATGGCCTGGTTGAGCAGCTTGGTGGTCGTGCAACACCTGCCGTGGGTTTCGCCATGGGCATGGAGCGTCTGGTGTTGCTGGTTCAGGCGGTTAATCCTGAATTTGAACCGACGAGCAATGTGGATGTCTATGTTATCGCTTCAGGTCAGGGCGTGCAGTCTGCTGCGATGCAACTGGCTGAGAAATTGCGTGATGAAGCGCCGGAACTGAGGCTGATGACTAACTTTGGCGGCGGCAACTTTAAGAAGCAATTTGCCCGTGCTGACAAGTGGGGCGCACGCGTTGCCCTGGTGTTAGGCGAAGATGAAGTCAAAGCCGGTCAGGTCGTGATTAAAGATCTGCGCCGTGGCGAGCAGCAAACGCTGGATCAGGCAGAGGCTGCTGCTGTATTACGCACGCTGTTACAGTAAGCGTGACACAGCACCAACCATAGAAAGGAGAGGGATTGCGTGGAAGTGTATAGCAATGAGAACGAGCAGACCGACGCGCTGCGCAACTTTTTTGCCAGTAATGGCAAAGCGTTAGCCATTGGCGTAGTCATCGGCATTGCTGCGCTGGGTGGCTGGCGTTACTGGAGCAGTCATCAGGATGATACGGCGAAATCCGTGTCCGCGCAGTATCAGCAGCTCACCAGCGCCATGCAGGCGGATAAACCGGAAACGCTGGAAGCGGTTAACCGCTTTGCCAGTGAAAACAGCAATACCTACGGTGCGCTGGCTGCGATGGATCTGGCGAAGCAGTATGTTGACGCCGGTCAGCTTGATAAGGCCGCAACGCTGCTGCAAAACGGACTGAAAGATACGAAAGATGCCAATCTGCAGGCGGTGATTAACCTGCGCCTGGCACGCATTCAACTGCAACAGAATCAAGCGGATGCGGCGCTTAAAACCCTTGACGGTGTGAAGGGTGATGGCTGGACAGCCATTGTGGCCGATATTCGCGGCGAAGCGCTGCTGACCAAAGGTGACAGGCAGGGCGCGCGCGATGCCTGGAGTAAAGGAGTCGAATCTGACGCCTCTCCGGCATTGAAGCAAATGATGCAGATGAAGATGAATAACTTAAGCTAAGCCAGTCAAGAGAGAGCGCATGGAATTACGTAAATACCTGCTGCCGGGACTGATTTCAGTCACTTTGCTCAGCGGTTGTTCGCTGTTTAGCGGCGAAGAAGATGTAGTAAAAATGGCCCCGTTGCCGAAGGTGGAAAATCAGTTCACGCCACAGAAAGTGTGGAACACCTCGGTAGGCGATGGCGTCGGTGACTTCTACTCAAATCTGCATCCTGCCTGGCAGGACAACACCGTTTTTGCAGCCGATCGTTTTGGTATTGTCAAAGCGCTGGATGCCGCAGACGGTAAAGAAAAATGGAAAGTCGATCTCTCTGAGAAAACCGGTTTCTTCTCGAAAAACCGCTCAGCGCTGTTATCCGGCGGCCTGACCGCTGATGGCGATCGGGTTTATGTTGGCAGCGAGCGCGGCAAAGTTTATGCCCTGAACAGCAGCGATGGCAGCCTGGCCTGGCAGACCAGCGTCGCAGGTGAAGCGCTGTCTCGTCCTGTAGTCAGCGATGGTCTGGTACTGGTACATACCAGTAACGGCATGCTGCAGGGACTGGATCAGAGCAGCGGTGCGGTGAAGTGGAGCGTCAACCTGGATATGCCAGCGTTGTCTCTTCGCGGTGAATCTGCACCTGCTGTCGCATTTGGCGGCGCCATTGTCGGTGGCGACAACGGTCGCGTCAGTGCCGTGGTGATGAACCAGGGACAGCTGATCTGGCAGCAGCGTATTTCTCAGGTCAGCGGTGCCACTGAGATTGACCGTCTTAACGACGTCGATACCACGCCGGTTATCGTCAATGGCGTAGTGTATGCACTCGCTTACAACGGTAACCTGTCGGCGCTGGATCTGCGCTCTGGCCAGATTTTGTGGAAACGCGAAATTGGCGGTGTGAAAGATCTGATTGTCGATGCCGGTCGCATCTATCTGGTCGATCAGGATGACCGCGTGATTGCGCTGAACGCTGACGGCGGTGTTGCCATCTGGCGTCAAAGCGACCTGCTGCATCGCAACCTGACTTCTCCGGTGCTCTACAACGGCTACCTTGTGGTTGGCGACAGTGAAGGTTATCTGCACTGGCTAAACACCACTGATGGTCGTTTTGTTGCTCAGCAGAAACTGGATAGCTCAGGCTTCCAGACTGAGCCGGTGGTTGCCAGCGATAAGCTTCTGATCCAGTCGAAAGACGGCGAGGTTTATGCGATTACCCGTTAATGGGTAAACGTCTGGCAGGTGAAATCCTCCGTTTTGACGGCTCCTGATTTAATCAGGGGCCGTTTCGTTTTTAGTCAGGCATGGTATTCTTTGCGCCTTAAGCCTGAACTTAACGGCCAGAGCCGTTATAATCACGCCATTCGGGCGATTAATTATTTATTGAGGCATTTTGTTATGGTACCTGTGGTCGCGCTGGTTGGGCGTCCCAATGTGGGAAAATCTACGCTATTCAACCGCTTAACCCGCACACGTGATGCGCTGGTAGCGGATTTTCCTGGACTGACTCGCGATCGCAAATATGGTCGCGCCGAAGTGGAAGGGCGCGAATTTATTGTTATTGATACCGGTGGTATCGACGGCACCGAAGAGGGTGTTGAAACGCGGATGGCCGAGCAGTCACTGCTGGCGATTGAAGAAGCCGATGTTGTGCTGTTTATGGTTGATGCGCGTGCGGGCATGATGGCCGCCGATCAGCAAATTGCTAAGCATCTCCGCTCCCGTCAGAAAGCGACCTTCCTGGTGGCGAACAAAACTGACGGGCTCGATCCGGATCAGGCGGTTGTCGACTTCTATTCACTGGGCCTGGGCGAGATTCATGCCATTGCAGCCTCGCATGGTCGTGGTGTGAGTAGCCTGATAGAAGAGGCACTCCTGCCGTGGATGGACAAAGTTGAGGCGGTTGAGCTCACTGAAGAAGAAGAGAACCAGGCTTACTGGGCTGCGCTTGAAGCTGACGAGATTGCTGAGCAGGAAGCGGCGGAGGAAGAAGAAAACTTCGACCCGACTGGTTTGCCAATCAAACTGGCGATTGTTGGCCGTCCTAACGTAGGTAAGTCAACGCTTACTAACCGCATCCTCGGTGAAGATCGCGTGGTCGTCTACGACATGCCGGGCACCACCCGCGACAGTATCTATATTCCGATGGAGCGTGATGGACGTGAATACGTTCTGATCGACACCGCAGGCGTGCGTAAGCGTGCCAAAATCTCTGACACCGTTGAGAAATTCTCAGTCATCAAGACGCTGCAGGCGATTGAAGATGCCAACGTCGTGATGCTGGTGATTGATGCTCATGCCGGTATTTCCGATCAGGATCTCTCGCTGCTGGGCTTCATTCTTAACAGTGGTCGCTCACTGGTGATTGTGGTCAACAAATGGGATGGCTTGTCGCAGGAAGTGCGTGATGAAGTGAAAGAGACGCTGGATTTCCGTCTGGGCTTTATCGATTTCGCCCGCATTCACTTTATCTCTGCGCTGCACGGGAGCGGCGTAGGTAATCTGTTTGAGTCGATCACGGAAGCCTATGACTGTTCGACCCGCCGCGTAAACACCTCGCTGCTGACCCGCATCATGAACATGGCGGCAGACGATCACCAGCCGCCGCTGGTACGCGGTCGTCGCGTTAAGCTTAAATACGCGCATGCTGGTGGCTATAACCCGCCTATCGTGGTGATCCACGGTAACCAGGTTAAGGATCTGCCTGATTCTTATAAACGCTACCTGATGAACTATTTCCGTAAATCACTTAACGTGATGGGAACGCCAATTCGCATTCAGTTCAAAGAGGGTGATAACCCTTATGAAGGCAAACGTAACCTGCTGACGCCAACGCAGCAGCGTAAGCGTAAGCGTCTGATGGCGCATATGAAAAAGAATAAGCGTTAACAAAATGAGGGCCATCTGGCCCTCTTTTTTTTTTGCGCTGAATAACGCAGGGTGGAGAACATAATGCGTGTGCTTTGTGAAAAATGTCAGCAACCGCTGTCGCTCAGCGACGGTGAATTTATCTGCACAGCCTGCGGAGCGCATTACCCGGCGCATCCCTGCTGTCCTGAGTGTCACCAGCCACTTGAAGTGCTGAAAGCCTGCGGCGCAGTGGACTATTTTTGCCGTAACGGACATGGTCTGATCTCCCGCAAGCGCGTAGTTTTCCAGCCACCCGGCCACTGACCTCGCTTTCAGCTACGCTTAAAATGTCAGATAAGGCAGAGCGATTCCTGGCCCTTTTTGTAGCAAAAATGCTATTACTCCGTAACAAACGCGTTGTATATGTTCACTCTGTAATGTACCAGGTGGTACAATCCTGCCGCGTCGTGGGAGGGGTCAGCCACATCCGTGCTCTTCCGGCCCACAGATTCTCACGGACGCGGGTCTGTTTATATTCGTTTTGAAACAGAGCAATGCTCTGCGCGGACGTGCATAACGCGCCAGAGTCCGGACGGCAACAGTCCGGATGCTCTGTTTATTCAGGAGAGTAAGTGTTATGGCTGAAACATCCTCCCGCTCCGGAAAGGGGCTGGGAATCGCATCCGTGCTGCTCGGACTGGTGCTGCTTGCTACCGGTCTGTTTTTTGCCATTGGCGGCGGTAAACTGGTAGCCCTTGGCGGCAGCAGGTACTTTTTAATTGCGGGTATCGTCACTGTACTCTCCGCAATTCAATTCTTCCGTCGCAAATCATCGGCAGTGGTTCTGTTCCTGCTGGTCTTTATCGGCACCCTGATCTGGTCGCTGTTCGATGCGGGTCTGGAGTTCTGGCCGCTGGTCTCTCGCCTGATGGTGCCTGCCGGGCTGATGCTGCTGGCCTTCCTGATCTGGCCTTCACTGCGTAAGCACGAAGGTAAGCACTCACTGGCAAAACCCTCTTACGCCTTCTCTGCGCTATTGGCGGCAGGCATGGTGGTCACGCTGGTACAGATGTTCCAGCCCCATCCTACCGTTGCCGGCACCGGCGAAGAGCTGCCACTGATCCCGGTTGATAAAACCAGACAGCAGAAAGACTGGGATAACTACGGTAATACCCCGCAGGGCAGCCGCTTTGTGGCGCTGGACCAGATTACCCGCGATAACGTGAAGGATTTGAAAGTTGCCTGGACCTTCCACACTGGTGATACGCCTGTCAGCCCGACCGGAAACGGCGCAGAAGATCAGCAGACGCCATTGCAGATTGGTAACACCCTTTACCTCTGTACGCCGCACAACAACGTCATCGCCGTTGAAGCCAATACGGGTAAACAGATCTGGAAACGTGAAATCAATGCCAAAGCAGACGTCTGGCCGCGCTGCCGTGGTCTGGCTTACTTTGACGTAACCAGGCCGCTGCAACAGCCGGATAAGCCGGGTTCTTCACCTGTACCAGCCGCTGTGCTGCCAGCTGGTGACAGCTGCCAGCGTCGTATTCTGATGAACACCATCGACGCGCGTCTGATTGCGATCAACGCCGACAACGGTGAGTTCTGTGAAAACTTCGGCGATCACGGCATCGTTGATCTTAAAGCGGGACTGGGCCAGGCACCGGATCCACAGTATCAGCTGACGTCAGCGCCAACGCTGGCGGGCACCACCGTCGTGGTGGGGGGGCGTGTCGCAGATAACGTGCAGACTGATATGCCAGGTGGTGTGCTGCGTGGCTTTGACGTTATCACCGGTAAAATGCGCTGGGCATTTGACCCAGGCAATGTTGACCCGAATGCGATTCTGATGCCGGGTAAAGATTACACCCGCAGTACGCCGAACTCCTGGGCGCCGATGTCTTACGACCCGGCAATGAACACCGTGTTCATCCCGATGGGCAGTTCGTCGGTTGACCTCTGGGGGGCGAACCGTACCGAACTGGATCACAAATACGGTGCTTCGGTGCTGGCGCTGGATGCGACTACCGGTAAAGAGAAGTGGGTCTATCAGACCGTACATAACGATCTGTGGGACTTCGACCTGCCGATGCAGCCAAGCCTGATCGACTTCCCGCAGAAAGATGGCAGCACCACGCCAGCAGTGGTGATTGGTGGTAAAACCGGCATGATCTTCGTGCTTGACCGTATGACCGGCAAGCCGCTGACCAAAGTCGAAGAACTGCCGATGCCGCAGGGCCATATTCCGAACGAGCAGTACACGAAAACACAGCCACACTCGACCGGAATGCCGCAGATTGGCAACCAGACGCTGAAAGAGTCTGACATGTGGGGTGCAACGCCGTTTGATCAGCTTGCCTGCCGTGTCGCCTTCAAATCAATGCGCTACGACGGACTGTTCACCGTGCCAGACACCGACAAGTCGCTGAGCTTCCCGGGTTCGCTTGGGGGTATGAACTGGGGCAGCATGTCGATCGATCCGAACAACCATCTGCTGTTCGTCAATGACATGCGTCTGGGCCTGTGGGTACAGATGATCCCGGCGGATACCAGCAGCATTGCCCGTGGCAGCAACGGCGGCGAAGCAATTAACACCGGTATGGGTGCCGTTCCGCTGAAAGGCACGCCTTATGCAGTGAATAAAAACCGCTTTATGTCGCCGCTGGGCATTCCTTGTCAGAAGCCGCCGTTTGGTACGCTGTCGGCGATTGACCTGAAAACCCAGAAAATCGTCTGGCAGGTGCCGGTCGGCACCGTGCAGGATACCGGTCCATTTGGCATCAAAATGCGCGTGAAAATGCCGGTTGGTATGCCAACGCTGGGCGGTACGCTGGCAACACAGGGTGGCCTGGTGTTCATCGCCGGTACCCAGGATTACTATCTGCGCGCCTTTGATTCTTCAACCGGTAAAGAGGTGTGGAAAGCACGCCTGCCGGTCGGCAGTCAGGGTGGCCCGATGAGCTACGTTTCACCGAAAGATGGTAAGCAGTACATCCTGATTTCAGCTGGTGGCGCACGTCAGTCACCGGACCGCGGTGATTACGTGATTGCTTACGCGCTGCCAGACAGCAAGTAATAACACATAAGGAAAAGGGCCGACATTGTCGGCCCTTTTTATTTGCTTATTTTCCGTCGTGCCACAGCGCTTTTAGCTCCGGCGGCGCGACCTGTTCCGGAATCAGCAGCACAATAGTGCCTACCTCACGGCGGGTGGCATACTGAATCTGGATACGGAAATAACGCTGATCGCCACTGCCCACCTGCGCGGCTTTCTCCTCGGGTTCGCCCAGCGGCATTGCCTGCTCCAGCGCATGACAGACGCGCTGTTTTTCTGGCGCCGGCAACTCGCCAAGCATAAAGCGTCGTTCGGCGCGCAGCCCCGGAATAAAGGCCATGCCGCCTTCACGCGCGACGATGATGGTGGCATCATCTGTGAGTTCGGGCAGTTCACTCATAGCACGCCAACCTCCTTCCACGCCTGTTCAATAGCACTGCTGACCGACTCGTTGAACCGCTTTTTACCATGCTCAATGGTGAAGCGGGCAAAGGTTTTGAAATCCGCATCCTGTGGCAGTTCGTCGTCACACACCGTGTCATACCAGGCATATCCCGCCTGTTCCCAGGCATAACCCCCCAGCGCTTTGGCCGCCAGATAAAAGGCCCGGTTAGGAATGCCGGAGTTGATATGAACACCGCCATTATCTTCACGGGTTTTCACGTAGTGATCCATGTGTGCCGGTTGCGGATCTTTGCCCAGCAGCGGGTCATCGTAGGCGGTGCCGGGTTCAGACATCGACCGCAGACCACGCCCATTAATACCCTTCGCCAGCAGGCCTTCACCAATAATCCAGTCTGCTTCATCCGCACGCTGCTTTTTGCTGAACTGTTTTACCAGCGAGCCAAAAACATCCGACAGCGACTCATTCAGTGCACCAGCCTGCTCAAAGTAGATCAACCCGGCTTCGTTTTCCGTGACGCCATGCGCCAGTTCGTGGGCCACAACGTCAATCGCAATGGTAAAGCGATTAAAAATTTCGCCGTCACCATCGCCAAATACCATCTGTTGACCGTTCCAGAAGGCGTTCTGGTATTTCTCACCGTAGTGCACGGTACCCAGCAACTTCAGGCCCTGACCATCCAGCGAATTACGCTGATACGCCTGCCAGAAGAAGTCATAGGTGATGCCAAGGTAGTCCCAGGCTTCTTCAGCCGCGACGTCATCATTACCTGGCTGGCCTTCCTGACGAACCAGCTTACCCGGCAGGGTTTCCTGGCTCTGGGCATCATAAATTTCACGGTCAACATGACCGCCCGCCGCCGTTTTCACGCCAGTCGATTTTTGCCAGTGTTCCGCCATCAGGTGCTGAACGTGCGTCAGGGTGCGGCGCGCCTGCGCCTGCTGATGGCCGGAACTGTGAGCGATAATCTTGCGAAGGATATAGGGAGGAATAACGCAGTAAGCCATGTGAGACTCCTTGGCAAAAAGGAATGAGTCAAAAGTATAGACCCGTCTGGCTGGTTAGACCTCATGAGTGAGGCCAGCGGTAATTGGAAAAATGTGAGGAGGCGCGCAGAGTCAGTATCAGGGAGCGGATTTGCGGCAGCGCTTATTTTTCAGACAATCGTTCTGACGGATTATATGAGAACGCCTGGTAGCAAAAATTAGTCATAAAAATAGCCGGCCAGACCAGGTGAGCCTGATAAGTGAGACCAGTGGTTAATGGAGAAATGTAAGTTGGCGGGCAGCGTCAGGAGGTGGTTTTGCGGCGGCGCTTTTTCTCAGGTAACAGCTGCGTCACCTGGCTTTCAACCCAGCCATCATCCAGACGGGTGCGCAGCAGGTCGCCGCTCTGAAGCTGTGCGGTTTGCTTCACCACCTGACCGGCGATGTCGGTGGTCACGCTAAAACCACGCGCCAGCGTTGCCAGCGGGCTGACACCTTCGAGCTGTGCGACCAGCTGACCAAACTGTTGTTTATTGCTGTTCAGCTGCGTTGCCATGCTCTGCTGCAGGCGATAGTGCCAGCTTTGCAGCTGTTTTTGCGCCTCGAACAGACGCTGCTGCGGCTGCCGGGCGTTGAGTCGATGCGCCAGGCGATCCTGCTGACGTGTGGCCTGACGCAGGCGCGTTTCCATCGCTTCACCCAGACGCTGTTGCAGGCGGAACAGGGCGGTCTGCTGACGGGCCAGCCGCAGCTGCGGATGCTGCTGCTGCAGGCGATGCTCAAGACGCGTGTAAAGCCGCTGCTGGCGCGCCAGGTAGTAATCCATCGCCATCTCCAGCCGCTGCTGCTGCGACTGCAACTGGCGCAGCAGCTCCAGCTGGTTGCGGCTGACAATTTCTGCGGCTGCTGAAGGGGTAGGGGCGCGTAAGTCGGCGACGAAGTCGGCAATGGTGACGTCGGTTTCATGACCGACGGCGCTGACGATGGGAATGCGGCTGGCAAAAATGGCGCGCGCCACCCGTTCGTCGTTAAAGCTCCATAAATCTTCCAGCGAACCGCCGCCGCGCCCGACGATTAACACATCGCACTCGTTACGCAGGTTGGCAATTTCAATTGCCCGGACAATAGCGGCTGGCGCATCGACGCCCTGTACCACGGTCGGGTAGATGACCACGGGCAGGGAGGGATCCCGGCGATGCAGGACGCGTAACACATCGTGCAGCGCCGCGCCGGAGGAGGAGGTGATCACCCCGACCTGACGCGCCGGTTCCGGCAGCGGTTGCTTATGCTGTGGCTCAAATAAGCCTTCGCTCGCCAGCTTTGCTTTCAGCAGTTCAAACTGCTGCTGCAGCAAGCCTTCCCCCGCCGGATGCATGCTTTCGGCAATCAGCTGATAGTCACCACGAGGTTCATAGAGGGTAATGTTAGCGCGTACCAGTACCTGCTGACCATGCTGGGGACGGAAGGTGACGCGACGATTGCTGTTGCGGAACATGGCGCAGCGAACCTGAGCGCCATCATCTTTCAGCGTGAAGTACCAGTGACCGGAAGCCGGTTGGGTGAAGTTGGAGATCTCAGCGCTGATCCAGACCAGGCCCATCTCTTTCTCCAGCAGCTGACGCACTGTCCTATTGAGACGGCTGACGGTAAAAATATTGGCAGTAGATGGCAGCGACATGTGACGAAGATCAAATTCCAAATCAGCAGGTTAATTCATCGATACTACAGGGCTGTCAGTGCGGATCAAGGGTTTTTCGTAAATAATGCTGGAGGCAATCGATTACGGCCTGTATAATGCCGCGGCAATATTTTATCTATTCTCAATCACCCGAGGTGGAGTATTGCCATGTTAAGAATCGCTAAAGAAGCACTCACTTTTGACGACGTTCTGCTCGTCCCTGCACACTCCACCGTCCTGCCGAATACGGCCGATCTCAGCACTCAGCTGACCAAAAATATCCGTTTAAATATTCCTATGCTCTCCGCTGCCATGGATACCGTGACCGAAGCGGGTCTGGCGATTGCGCTGGCACAGGAAGGCGGTCTTGGCTTCATCCATAAAAACATGTCGATTGAACGCCAGGCGGACGAAGTGCGCAAGGTGAAGAAACATGAAAGCGGCGTGGTTACTGAACCCCAGACCGTTCTGCCAACGACACCCCTGGCTGATGTTAAAGTGCTGACCGAGCGCAACGGCTTTGCGGGCTACCCGGTCGTTAACCGCGACAACGAACTGGTGGGTATCATCACCGGTCGTGACGTGCGCTTTGTGACTGACCTTTCTCAGCCGGTCTCTGCGGTTATGACCCCGAAAGATCGTCTGGTGACGGTGAAAGAGGGCGAAGCGCGCGATGTGGTGCTGCATAAAATGCACGAAAAGCGCGTTGAGAAAGCGCTGGTCGTGGATGACAGCTTCCATCTGCTGGGCATGATTACCGTTAAAGACTTCCAGAAAGCCGAACGCAAACCTAACGCCTGTAAAGATGCGCAGGGTCGTCTGCGTGTGGGTGCAGCGGTGGGTGCCGGTGCCGGTAACGAAGAGCGTATTGATGCGCTGGTCGCAGCGGGCGTTGACGTGCTGCTGATTGACTCTTCACACGGCCATTCTGAAGGCGTGCTGTCACGTATCCGTGAAACCCGTGCTAAATATCCGGACCTGGAAATTGTCGGCGGTAACGTCGCCACTGGTGCAGGCGCATTGGCGCTGGTCGCGGCAGGCGTCAGTGCCGTTAAAGTCGGTATCGGCCCTGGCTCTATCTGTACGACCCGTATTGTCACCGGTGTGGGCGTTCCGCAGATCACTGCCGTTTCTGACGCGGTCACCGCGCTGGAAGGCACCGGCATTCCGGTCATTGCCGATGGCGGTATCCGTTTCTCTGGTGACATCGCCAAAGCGATCGCCGCCGGTGCGTCCTGTGTGATGGTGGGTTCCATGCTGGCGGGGACCGAAGAGTCACCGGGCGAAATCGAACTCTATCAGGGCCGTTCATTCAAATCCTATCGCGGCATGGGCTCACTGGGCGCGATGTCCAAAGGCTCTTCTGACCGTTACTTCCAGACCGATAACGCCGCTGACAAACTGGTGCCGGAAGGTATCGAAGGCCGCGTGGCCTATAAAGGCCGTCTGAAAGAGATCGTACATCAGCAGATGGGCGGCCTGCGTTCGTGCATGGGCCTGACCGGTTGCCCGACCATTGACGACCTGCGCACTAAAGCGGAATTTGTCCGCATCAGCGGCGCGGGCATCAATGAGAGCCACGTGCATGACGTGACCATCACCAAAGAGTCACCAAACTACCGCATGGGTTCATAATCCCGATTTCCCGCCCGGCTCATGCCGGGCGCTTTTATTGATCAAGTCACCGTTCTGGAAACCCCTCAATGACGACGGAAAATATCCATAAGCACCGCATTCTGATTCTCGATTTCGGCTCACAATATACTCAGCTGGTTGCCCGCCGCGTGCGCGAGCTTGGCGTTTACTGTGAACTCTGGGCATGGGATGTCACCGAAGAGCAGATCCGCCAGTTCAATCCAAGCGGTATCATCCTTTCAGGCGGCCCGGAAAGCACCACCGAACTGAACAGCCCGCGCGCACCTGACTATGTCTTCAGCGCTGGCGTGCCGGTGCTGGGCGTCTGCTACGGTATGCAGACCATGGCGATGCAACTGGGCGGCACCGTTGCTGGCTCAAACGAGCGCGAATTCGGTTATGCGCAGGTCGAAGTCACCACACCAAGTGCGTTGGTTCGCGACATTGAAGATGCGATCAGCGCCGCCGGTAAACCGCTGCTGGATGTCTGGATGAGCCACGGTGACAAAGTCACGGCGATCCCGGCTGACTTCGTCACCGTGGCCAGCACAGAAACCTGTCCGTTCGCCATCATGGCCAACGAAGAGAAGCGTTTCTACGGCGTGCAGTTCCATCCGGAAGTGACTCACACCCGCCAGGGTCTGCGGATGCTCGAGCGCTTCATCATCGACATCTGTGAATGTGAAGCCCTGTGGACGCCTGCCAAAATTATCGAAGATGCCGTTGAGCGCCTGCGTGAGCAGGTGGGTAACGACAAAGTAATCCTCGGTCTGTCAGGTGGTGTGGACTCCTCTGTCACGGCGATGCTGCTGCATCGCGCTATTGGTGATCGTCTGACCTGCGTGTTTGTGGATAACGGTCTGCTGCGTCTGAACGAAGCACAGCAGGTGATGGATATGTTTGGCGACCATTTCGGGCTCAACATTATCCATGTACCGGCTGAAATGCGTTTTCTGGATGCGCTGGCGGGTATCGATGAGCCTGAAGCCAAGCGTAAAACCATTGGTCGCGTCTTTGTGGAAGTGTTCGACGAAGAAGCGCTTAAGCTGCAGGACGTGAAGTGGCTGGCGCAGGGCACCATCTATCCGGACGTGATTGAATCGGCGGCCTCAGCCACCGGTAAAGCGCACGTGATCAAATCGCACCACAACGTCGGTGGCCTGCCGAAAGAGATGAAGATGGGCCTGGTTGAGCCGCTGAAAGAGCTGTTCAAAGACGAAGTGCGCAAAATTGGTCTGGAGCTGGGCCTGCCGTACGATATGCTCTACCGCCATCCGTTCCCGGGTCCGGGTCTGGGTGTGCGCGTGTTGGGCGAAGTGAAGAAAGAGTATTGCGACCTGCTGCGTCGTGCCGATGCTATCTTCATTGAAGAGCTGCACAAAGCGGATCTCTACAACAAAGTCAGCCAGGCGTTCACCGTTTTCCTGCCGGTTCGTTCGGTCGGCGTGATGGGTGATGGCCGTAAGTATGACTGGGTTGTCTCGCTGCGTGCGGTGGAAACCATCGACTTTATGACCGCACACTGGGCGCACCTGCCATATGATTTCCTTGGCCGTGTCTCTAACCGCATCATCAATGAAGTCGACGGCATCTCCCGCGTGGTGTATGACATCAGCGGTAAGCCACCGGCGACGATTGAGTGGGAATAACCAGGCCTCAGCCAGGTAATCTCTGATAATTCTGAAGCCCGCTCCCCAGCGGGCTTTTTTTATTACTCTTGACCGTGCGCAGACTCGCTGTTTTAACCTTTCACCACATCCACACCCATCGCTGGTGTTTTCCTGTTCACTTTGCCGGAAATTACGCTATCCTCCATGCAGTAAAAGCCCGCAACTGACGTCATTGGTGTCCCGCTTTTATCCGCCGCTTTCACCGATTGTCTGTATCCCAACGCCACCGCTTACTGAAACCGCCTGCTGATCAGGCGTTTCGTGATTTTTACGTCACCAGGAATGTTGTCATGCTCTCACTGAAAGTGTTCAGCCTGTTTTTTGTTGCCGTACTGCTGTTATCGCTCGGAGCCAGCATTGCGCAGGCAGCGCGTCACGGCGAAAGTTCAGAGCCAGGTGGCTGGGCGACTGCCCGGCGCGATTCGGCTGGCATAGCGCCCGATCCGCACGCTTTATATAGCCTGGCTATCGTCCAGGTCTACGCTGCGCCGACCTATGGCTGGAAAGGGCGGGTGGCGGTGCATCCCTGGATCATTTTTAAACGTGCGGGTGAAACGCGCTACACGCGTTATGAAGTGATTAGCTGGGGCAGCGGCGATAAGGTTCGCCGTAACACCAACCTGCCAGATGGCTACTGGTATGGCGCAAAACCGCGGCTGCTGGTGGAACATCGCGGACCGGAAGCCGAAGCGATGATCCCGCAGATAGAAGCCGCCATTAACTCGTATCCGTGGCCGACAACCTACCGTGCCTGGCCAGGACCGAACAGCAATACTTTCCTGGCGCACATTGGCCGCGAAGTGCCCGCCCTGAGGCTTGATCTCCCCGCCAATGCGCTGGGCAAAGATTACCGGCCACTGTGGCGTCCTGTCGGGCTGCCGCCATCCGGGCGCGGTGTGCAGGTGTCGATTCTGGGCGTAGCGGGCGTGACACTGGGTGCAGAAGAGGGATTTGAAATGAACCTGCTGGGTCTGAACATGGGACTCGATTTTTCGCCGTTCCGGCTGCGGCTGCCGTTTATTGGCGGTCTGGGCAACGACAATCTTCAGCAGGATAAGCCCTGACAATATGGCCCCGTCAGGGGCCGTTTTGCCTCAGCACACGCCAAAGTCACCCTCTTCGTGATAGAGGTTGACGCTCTCTGCCTTTACTTCGATCTCTTTCTTCGCTGCATCATCAACGCGCGCGCACCACAGGGTGTCGCCTTCCACGCGCAGCACCTGCATTTTAGGGCCGCCGGTTTTGGACTGAACAAAATCCTCTGCTTTAAACATATTGCCTCCATTAATTATCGTTACTGCTGCCGATCGTTTTTTGCGTGACGTTTTCCAGTTTATACCCTGACTGTTTTACTGCGAGAAAAAGTCTCCGCATGCTGAACCGCGTTAAGAAATATTCATTGAGTTGTCAGTTGACAACTCGCACATTCGGCGTCAGCATAGGGGCACATATGGCAAGGAAGCGGCATCCCAGTAAAGAGATAGAGATGGCGTTACGTTACGCTGAATCCCACGGCTGGCTGGTGGTTACCGGAGGCCATCATGCCTGGGGCAAAATGTACTGTCCAAAAAATCTGTTGATGTGCCGATGCGGGGAGTTCTGTCTGACCTGTATCTGGAGTACACCGAAAAATGTACATCAACATGCCCGTGCGCTGCGGCGCGTGGTCGATAACTGTCATTATCTGAAGTCCTGACACAGCACAAGGAGAGGCATATGGAATATTGTTTTACGCTGCGGTTCAGCCTGCCGGAAGGGCATGCGCCGGTGGATGAACTGCTTGAAACGCTGGCAGCAGCAGGCTGTGATGATGCGCTGATCGGCCTGGGGATGCCAGGGCGAATAGCATTTGAGTTCAGCCGGGAGTCTGACTCTGCAACGGACGTATTAAAGCAGGCGGAAGAGGATGTACTGCGCGCGATACCGGGTGCCACACTGGTGGAAGCGGCACCCGATTTTGTGGGCCTGACAGACGTGGCGGAGATCATCGGCATGACGCGACAGAATATGCGCAAACTGATGCTTAGCCACCGCCCGCCGTTTCCGCTGCCGGTGCATGACGGTAAAACTGCCATCTGGCACCTGTCGGATGTACTGGAGTGGCTGAGCCAGCGCGGCAATTATGCGCTGCCTGCGGCCACCCGTGAGCTGGCGCAGGTAACGCGGCAGCGCAATCTTAATGGATCGCTGCAACGTTACGGCCTTCACACCTGATCAGTGCGGCAGCAGGAAGATCGTTGCCAGTCCCAGGAAGATAAAGAAGCCGCCGGTATCGGTAAGGGCGGTGATCAATACGCTGGAGCCAACGGCGGGATCGCGATTCATTTTAGTCATGACCAGCGGCACCAGCACGCCCATCAGCGCGGCCAGCAGCAGATTAAGCGCCATGGCCAGCATCATAACGCCGCCCAGCGCCATATTGTCATACATCAGCCAGGTGATGCCGCCCATGATGCCGCCCCAGAACAGGCCGTTGATCAGCGCCACGCCAAGCTCGCGGACGATCAAAAACGAAAAGTTGCCCGGTTCAACCTGATGTAAGGCCAGCGCCCGCACAATCATGGTAATGGTCTGATTACCGGTGTTGCCACCGATACCCGCGACAATCGGCATCAGGGTGGCGAGGGCGACGATCTGTGAAATCGTTCCTTCAAACAGTCCGATGACCCGCGAGGCGACAAAGGCGGTACAGAGATTAATCGCCAGCCAGGCCCAGCGTTTACGCACCGATTTACGCACCGGCGCGAAAACATCCTCTTCCTGACTGATACCCCCCATTTTACGGATGTTGCTTTCGTTTTCGGCATTCACCAGGTCGATGATGTCTTCAATGGTCACACGGCCAATCAGTTTGCCTTTTGCGTCAGTGACGGCGGCAGAGATCAGGTTATAACGCTCAAAGGCACTGGCGGCATCTTCGGCCTTATCGTTGAGCTGGAAGGTGGTCGGGCGCGCGTTCATGACGTCGCTGACCAGGGTTTTAGGTTTGTTAAGCAGGATATCCGTCAGCATCAGCTCGCCCAGCAGCTGGTTGTCTTTATTGGTGATAAACAGCTTATCCGTGCCGTTTGGCATGTCTTTACGCTTACGCAGAAAACGCTGTACCGTTGCCAGCGTGACATCGTCGCGCACCGTCAGAATATTGAAATCCATCACCCGGCCCACGCGATCGCGATCGAGCTGTACCATATCGAGCATGCGGGCGCGCAGAGCAGGCTCCACGGTCGCCAGCAGACGTCCGGTCAGGTCACGCGGCAGATAACGCGCCAGCCAGACCTGGTCGTCGATATCCAGCGGCTGGATAGCACGCAGAATATCGCGATCGCTCATCTCCTCGGTGAGGCTGGCCCAGACCGTTTCAGAGGCTTCGACCAGTACGTGTCCGCGCCGCTCATTCGGCACCAGCCGCCATAGCGCCTGACGCTCCTCTTCGGGCAGGGCTTCGAGAATATCCGCGAGGTCAGCGGCATGCAGTTGCAGAATGTCCTGTTCCAGCGCATCACGCTGGGCCGCATTTTCACGTTGCTGTTCAGGATTGAGATCGCCGGATTTCGCCAGCAGAGAATCAACCAGATCGTGCTCGTTGAGCAGCAGCGTCAGAATGCGATGACGTATTTCACTTAAACGTTGAGAGTGAGAGGCAGACACATTGGATCCCTTTAGTCTGAAAGCACCAGCACGAAGTGTAGCGTTTCGCCTGAAAAAGGGATGCAAAAAAGAGTCCAGTTGTCTGGATAACATTTACTTTTAAGGCGTCTTTCAGGCGAAAAGTCAGTATTTGTTAGCGCGTATCACCTGATGTGACGGTAACCGGTTCAGGAATCGCTTTCTGTTGCTGGTGATGCTCGAAGGCAGCGGGCAGGATAAATATCAGGCGACTAAAGAGAATGATAAAACTGATCAACAGCACAATGCGGGTCATGGTGCCGGTTTTTTGACGTCTTCGGGGAGAAATAGCGCTGTTCACGCGGGGTGGTTCCTGTAATGACCCCATCAGGGGCGACTGCAATATTTAGTCACAGTCGCCTGATGAAATCAATCGCTGTTGAAAAAAAAAGCAGATAAAGATCAGTAACTCGCTTTTTGCGCCAGCAGCGTCGCAAAGCGGCAGGTAATGCGGTTGCCATTTTCATCTTTGCGATGCAGCTGACCGGGATGTTCATTGTACTTCACGATGTGCCAGTTGCGGTAATAGTGGCTCAGCTCGCCCGACTTAAAAGCAAAAGCGAAATCAGCCGGGCAGGGCATATCTTCCGTGTTCATCGCTGCCACAATCAGGTTGTAACCCTCCCTGACCGTACAGGCCTGCATGTCGGCAATCAGCTGTGGAATGGTCTGCGGCTGCAGGAACATCATCACCACGGTCGACAGCACAAAGTTGAAGCCGCCGTTAAAGCGCGTGTTGTTCAGGTCGCGCTGCTCGGTATGAATGCCGCTGAGATTTTCCTGCGCAATAATTTCCTGCAGGCGCGCCAGGCTTTGCGGATTATGGTCCCATGCCGTGACGTCAAAGCCGTGCTGGTTCAGAAACAGCGTATTGCGTCCCACGCCACAGCCCAGATCAAGCGCCTTGCCGACGTTGAGCTGGGGCAGCGCCGCAACCACTTCGGAGTGGGGCGGCGTTAAACCATAGGTTTCGGCAAAATAGTTTTCGCCTGAAAGGGGTGCAGTTGGTTGTGTCATATTCATCAATTCAGTTAAACGGGCGCAAGGCGCCCGGGTTGTCAGGCTTCTTCTTCGAGGATCAGCTTCCATCCTGTTACGTCGTTCCAGTAAACCTGCTCACGTTCCAGATCGAGCTGAACCAGGTTGTTCTGGGTGAAGTAGCCCGCCGGGAAAATCAGCGTCCAGTGGCCGTCATCGCATTTCAGGGTTAACGCATCCGGACGCGTAGTAGCCTGACGCTGATTATTCAGCAGAGTACCCAGGCGCAGCAGGAAAATCAGCGGCACAAACTGCTTTTTCTTAAACAGCGTCACGCGCGGCAACTCGTCGAGCTTCACTGCTTTGCGGTGGAATCTGACCAGCGCCGCCAGCAGCATCTGCTGATCCTGATTGAAACCGGGAAGGTTGGTGTTTTGCAAAATGTAGGCGGAATGACGTTGCAGGGCGCTGTGATTAATTGTCAGACCCACTTCGTGCAGCATCGCCGCCCACTTCAGCAGGGCTGCCAGCTGCGGATTGGCCAGTTTCGGGTTCTGCTCGCGCCACTGCAGATAAAGCTGCTCGGTGGTATCCAGCACGCGGCGCGCCTGATCGCTGTCGATGGCGTAATGATTCGCCAGACTTTGTGCTGTACGGCTGCGAATATCCTGATGGCGGAAACGGCCCTCCATCTCATAGAGCACGCCTTCACGCAGCGCACCATCAGAAAGACGCAGCTCGCGAATCGCCAGCGCATCAAAGACGCCACACAGAATCGCCAGTCCGGGTACAAACACGCCTTTGCGCTCTTCTGACAGGCCCGGCAGGCTGAGGGCCGCAAAGGATTTATGTTTCATCACCTCGTCATAGAGCTTTTCGAGGCGCTCAGGCGTAATCAGCTTCTCTTTCTCATCCATTGCCTGCAGCACTTCGCAGGCGGCCTTGATGGTGCCGGACGCACCCAGCGCATATTGCCAGCCATGCAGACGATATTGCCACGCCAGCGTTTCCAGCTTCTGCGCCGCCGCTAAGCGGGCGCGACGGAAGTTTTCACGGCTGATTTCGCCTTTCGGGAAATAGAGCTGGGCGAAACTGACGCATCCCATGCGCCGGCTCTCAACCAGTTGCGGTTCAAAATCCTCGCCAATCACCAGCTCGGTAGAGCCGCCGCCGATGTCGATCACCAGCTTGCGACCTTTCTCTGGCTGCGTGTGCTCAACACCCATAAAGATCAGACGCGCCTCTTCATGACCTGAAATCACTTCGATCGGATAGGGGATCACTTCAGCCGCACGCTGCAGGAAGGTTTCGGCGTTAACCGCCTCGCGCAGCGTATGGGTGCCGACAATCGTCACGTTGCTGGGGCTGAAGCCCTGCAGGCGCTCGGCAAACAGCGCCAGACAGGCTAAGCCGCGCTCCATCGCCTCTTCGCTGAGGTTATGTTGAGCATCCAGCCCGTCAGCCAGATGGACGCGCTGTTTAAGGCGGCCCAGTACCTGCATCGCACCATCGACAACCCGCGCAATCACCATATGGAAACTGTTCGAGCCCAGGTCAATCGCCGCAAACTCCTGGGGTTTTGGCGTACTTTTATGAGAAATTGGCATAGGATTTATTCAGGTTGTTCCAGTTTCTTGATGTAATCATAGATGGCCAGCTGCGAGCGCACTTTACGGCGATTGCCACGCTGGACGTAATGGTTACTCAACTCTTTATCGACGATGCGGGCTTTCACCGTATCACTTAACTGAATAGCAATAATGTCGAGTATGCGCTGCCGGATGTGGGGATCGAGAATCGCCACGGCCACTTCGATGCGGTAATCAATGTTACGTGTCATCCAGTCAGCGGAGGAGAGGAACACCTTCTTATCGCCGCCATTCTCAAAAATATAGACGCGATCGTGTTCCAGATAACGGTCAACAATACTGATGACACGAATATTTTCACTGATCCCAGGCAGGTCCGGGATTAATGAGCACATTCCGCGCACCAGAAGATTGACCTTCACCCCTACGCTGGAGGCTGTATAAAGCCGATCTACCAGACCTTTGTCTACCAGATTGTTGATTTTCAGAGTAATACCGCAGGGCTTATTCTGCTGTGCATTGGCAATTTCGGTGTCGATCAGTTCATACAGCATCCGGCGCGAGTTCTGTGGCGACACCATCAGGTGATCGAACGTCACGGGCCGATAAGGATTCTCAATAAAGTTGAACACCCGACGTACTTCATTGGTGATGCGCGCATCCGCGGTCAGCAGTGAGTAGTCGGTATAAAGCCGCGCGGTCTTCTCGTTAAAGTTGCCGGTGCCGATATGCGCGTAGCGCACAATCTCTTCGCCTTCGCGGCGTGAGATCAGGAACAGCTTGGCGTGGATCTTCAGGCCAGGTGCAGAGAAAATCACATGCACGCCTGCTTCGGTCAGGCGTTTCGCCCAATAGATGTTGGCTTCTTCATCGAAGCGTGCCTGCAGCTCAACGACCACCGTGACTTTTTTACCGTTATAGGCGGCATGGATCATCGCATCCATGATGCGCGAGTGTTTCGCGACGCGGTAGATGTTGATTTTGATCGCCAGCACGCTGGGGTCAAATGACGCCTGACGCAGCAGTTCCAGCACGTGTTCAAAGGTGTGGTACGGATAGTAGAGCAGCACGTCGCGGTCGCGAATCGCATCGAAGCCGTTGCGGAAGCCATCAAAACCGATGTGGCGAATCTGCGGCAGCGGGCGGTTCACCAGGTTATTTTTGCCGACGTTCGGGAAGCCGATAAAGTCTTTGAAGTTGTGGTAGCGGCCGCCTGGCAGGATGGAGTCCAGGTTAGAGATGGAAAGCTTGTGGCACAGCAGCGACACCATCGTGTCGGGCATATCGCGCTGATAGACAAAACGCACTGGTTCCGCCGTCAGTCGCTGCTTCAGGCTGGAGGACATCAGCTCCAGCAGGCTCGACTCCATCTCCGTGACCAGATCGTACTCGGCGTCGCGCGTCATTTTCATTGAATAGGCGTTGAGCGCGTCGAAGTCATAGAAGCCTTTAAAAATGTCATCCAGGCAGTAACGCAGAATGTTATCCAGCAGGATCATCGGCTTACGGCGGCGCGGTGGCTCTGCCGGTAAATTGATGAAGCGCGGCACTTTATCGGACGGGATCTCCAGCAGCGCATACTGAATATTGTCACCGCGAATGATCTCAACCGCCAGATAGGTGTAGTCATCTTTAAGGAATTCGGTCAGATCCGTTTCCTGGGTGATCAGAATCGGGGAGATATGCTGGCGCAACTCATGCTTGAAGTAGTGACGCAGCCACGCCTGCTGATTGGATGAGAGCTGACGTTCGTTGATCAGGAAGATCTGGTTGCGAGCCATTTCCAGCAGCAGATCGTTATAAAGCGCATCAAACTCCTGATCGGACTTCATTACGCGCTGCTGAATTTTTTTAAAAAGATGGCGTGGCGTACTGGCAGAACCCTGCTCTTCACCAATCAGAATGCGGCGTTTGAGGTCGGCGAAACGCACTTTATAGAATTCGTCGAGATTGTTGGAGTAGATGCCCAGAAAGCGCATCCGCTCAATCAGTGGATTGCTTTTGTCTGCTGCTTCCTGCAAAACCCGTTCATTAAAGGATAACCAGCTTAATTCTTTTTCAATATAAAGCTTTACCTGACCCATTCTCACTCCATTTAGCGGTTGCAGGACTGAAGATCCAGTATCCATCAACATTATGGCGAGAGTATGGCAGCGTTGTCCAACGCAAGGAGTTGTCTTATCAATCGGCTACGGGCAACATAGCGGCTTATTTTGGCCTGCTACCGGAACCGCATGAGCGCAAACCACATTCCTGTCCAATTCAGCGATCGCAAGCGTCGTGCCGTTGATCGTCTGACGCGGCGGCTGATCACCTGCTGTGGCGTCGCGATCCTGCTGCTGATGCTGCTGCTGTTCTGCTGGCTGATTGGCGTGGTATTACCGCTGTTTAATGCGCCGGGCCTGCAGATCGCGGCCAGCCAGCAACTCTGGGATCGTACGCCCGCCTTAGCGATAGGCAATCAGGCCAATATCGGCTGGCGTATCAGCGCGCACGGTGCAGCACGTTTTATTCCACTGGATGGTCAGCCTGCGGAGCCGGCGCTGGCGCTGACCCCGGCGCCCGATGAGGTGGTGCAGAGTGCTGATGGGCAGACGCTGCTACTGAATATGCAGGGCGCGCTGACGCTGATGCAGCCTGCGACTGACCAGCAGTGGCGCTTCCCGCTGGGCGACAAACCCTTTCATCTGCCCGACGGTGCCGTGACAAAGATGGCGCTGGCGACGCGTCATGCGGGTCAGTGGCGCATCGCTGCTCTCACTGAGGCCGGCCTGCGGGTGCTGACGCTCGGCACCGATCGTCAGGCGTCGGTTATCCCGCTGCCGCAACGCCAGCTGGATCTGCTGGCGCTCTCGCCGTCCGGCGATCTGCTCTACACCACCGAAGGCACGCTGCTGCGGGTCTGGCAGCTCGATGATGACCATGCCCTGCTGCGCGAAACGCATACTCTGTCGCAGCCCCCACAAAGTCTGCATCTGCTGGTGGGCGGCAAAAGCCTGCTGATTCAGGATCGCAGTGGCGTCACCCAATGGTTTGCTATCGCCAGCGACAAGGGGCCGCGCCTGCAGCGTATCCGGACCTTTGCCGACAGCGACGGCGAGACGATTCTGGTGACAGAATCACAGCGTCGCGTGTTTGCCACACTCAGTAAGCAGGGGATGCTGCGGCTCTTTGCCAGCAAGCAAAACGGCCCGATACTGCAGCGTCAGCTGGAACCTGGCATTGTGCAGGCGCAGTTTTCGCCCCATGGCGACAGCCTGCTGATTGAGCGGGCGGGAAGCTGGCAGACCCTGCGGCTTGATAATCCGTGGCCGGACGTCACCTGGCGCAATTTCTGGCAGAAAATCTGGTATGAAAACTATCCCGAACCCGATTGGGTCTGGCAATCCACCGCCGCCGGTGACAGCTATCAGGCTAAGTTCAGCCTGATGCCAATGGTGATGGGAACGCTGAAAGCGGCCAGTTTAGCGCTGCTGTTTGCCACGCCGCTGGCGCTGGCCGCAGCGATGTACACCGCGTGGTTTATGGCACCGGGGCTGCGGCGCTGGGTTAAACCGGCCATCGAGATGATGGGCGCGCTGCCAAGCGTAGTGGTGGGGCTGATTGCCGGAATCTGGCTCGCGCCGCATATTGGTCAGGCGCTGGTGGGTGTACTGCTGCTGCCCCTAACGCTGGCAGGCGCGCTGCTGTTATGTGGCGTATTCAGCGCGCGTTTACCGCCGCGCTGGCGTCAGCCGGGGCGTGAGGTACTGATTCTGCTGCCGCTGTTGCTGCTGGTTACGCTATTGACGCTGTGGCTGCCCACCCTGTTTATACCGGATGCGGGCGACTGGCTGCCGCATTACGAGCAGCGCAACCTGCTGGTGGCCGCGCTGGCGATGGGCTTTGCGCTGGTGCCGCTGATTTTCACCCTCTCCGAAGATGCCCTCTTCAGCGTACCTGCGGCGCTGGGCCAGGGTTCACTGGCTCTGGGCGCAACGTCGTGGCAAACCCTGACACGCGTCGTACTGCCGGGTGCTTCCGCCGGGATTTTTGCCGCGCTGATGATCGGTCTGGGACGTGCCGTAGGAGAAACCATGATTTTGCTGATGGCGACCGGCAACACGCCGCAAAGTGAAGGTGGCCTGTTCAGCGGCCTGCGCGCGTTGTCCGCCAATATCGCCATTGAGATGCCGGAAGCCGCAGCAGGCAGTGCGCACTATCGCGTGCTGTTTCTCAGTGCCCTGATGCTGCTGCTGTTTACGCTGGTGATTAACACGGTTGCCGAGCTGATCCGTCAGCGACTGCGTCAGCGCTACAGCCAGCATGAGGAACAGGCATGAAGGCGATGCGACAGAACGATCGCTGGCGCTGGTTAACGGCTGGTGCTGTCGCCGTCTGCCTGCTGGCCTTTACGCTGCTAATCGGGCTGCTGGCGTGGCAGGGCGTCCGTGCTTTCTGGCCGCAGGGTGTGGACCTCTATACCTTCAGCCAGCCTGAAGGTGGCGAAACGCGCCTGCTGGGCGAAACTCTGGAGCATCAGCGGCGTTTCCCGGCTCCGGCCGATGAGCAGGGCAACAACGGCGGACAGGTGCATCGCTATCTGATTAAAACCGGTAACCGTGACTGGGACGCCCCCGATTTCCGCGTGGTCTACAGCCGCGCGGCCGCGAAGGTCAGTCAGCCGCCGGACGTCATGGTGCTGCAGCGGCGCAGCCACGGTCAGGCCTATGGCTGGTTTGTCGGCCTGCGTGAAGATAACGAAGAGCTGACCGCGCAGGATCCCGATGCGCTACTGCATCAGCGGCTTGGACAGGTGCAGATGCTGGTGCGGCAGGCTAATCAGATTCGCCGGGTGGATATGGCGCGCCTTAACAGCCAGCGTGAAGAGCTTGATGAGCAGGCGGCCACAGACCGGACGGCCGGACGCTTTGATCTGCAGGCAGAGTCAGAATATCAGGCCAATCAGGCGGCGTTGCTGCGGCGCTTTAATCAGCTGAGTGAAACACTGGCTTCTCTGCAACAGCAGAGTCAGCGCGATCTGTTAATCCTGCGGGATGTGCAGGGCAACGAACATGCTATTCCGCTGACCGAAATTGTCGATAGCTGGAAGCCGAACGCGATGACGCTGACCAGCAAAACCGGGCATTTTCTGCATCAGTTGTGGCGTTTCGTCAGTGATTCACCCGCCGGGGGCGAAAGTGAATCAGGCGCATTTCCGGCGATCTTCGGCACCGTGCTGATGGTGCTGCTGATGTCGGTGGTGGTGATGCCGCTGGGCGTTATCGCCGCTATCTGGCTGCATGAATATGCCGGACGGAATGCGCTGACCAGACTGGTACGCATCGCGGTGGTCAATCTGGCCGGCGTCCCTTCCATTGTTTATGGGGTATTTGGTCTGGGCTTCTTTGTCTGGCTGGCAGGCGGCACGATTGATCAGCTCTTCTTTGCCAGCGCGTTGCCCAACCCCACCTTCGGCACGCCAGGTTTACTCTGGGCGTCGCTGACCCTGGCGTTACTGACGCTGCCGGTAGTCATTGTGGCGACCGAAGAGGGCTTATCCCGTATTCCCAACAGCCTGCGGCAGGGTTCGCTGGCGCTGGGCGCGACCCAGGCGGAAACGCTATGGAACGTGGTGCTACCGATGGCGGTGCCGGCCATGCTCACCGGCCTGATCCTGGCGGTGGCGCGAGCAGCAGGTGAAACCGCGCCGCTGATGCTGGTGGGCGTGGTGAAAATGGTGCCGGAACTGCCGGTCGACGCGGTATTTCCTTATCTGCATCTGGATCGCAAGTTCATGCATCTGGGCTTCCAGATTTACGATCTGGCGTTTCAGAGTCCAAATATTGAAGCCGACCGGCCGCTGGTGTTCGCCACCGCGCTGCTGCTGGTGCTGATTATTCTGTCGCTTAATCTGCTGGCAATGGGCCTGCGTCACCGCCTGCGTGAACGCTATCGTCTTATGACTCAATAACAGGCTATGACTATGACGTCCGACACGGATATCGCGCTGACCGTTAACCATCTGTCGCTGTGGTATGGCGAGCGCCAGGCGCTGCAGGATATCTCTCTGCAGGTGCCGAAAAACAGGATTACTGCGCTGATTGGCCCGTCGGGCTGTGGCAAGTCGACGCTGCTGCGCTGCTTTAATCGCATGAACGACGTGATTGACCACTGCCGGGTAGAGGGTGAGGTGTTACTGGGATCGCAGGCGATCCTGCGCCCCGAACAGGATCTCTCCGCGCTGCGCCGTCGGGTTGGCATGGTGTTTCAGCGGCCTAATCCTTTTCCAAAATCGATTTATGAAAATGTGGTCTACGGGCTGCGTTTACAGGGTGTGCGCGATCGGCGGGTACTGAACGAAGCCTGTGAGCGTGCGCTGCGCGCAGCCGCGCTGTGGAGTGAGGTGAAAGACCAGCTGTCACAGAATGCGCTGACGCTCTCCACCGGACAGCAGCAGCGGCTGGTGATTGCCCGCGCCATCGCGATTGAGCCGGAAGTGCTGCTGCTGGATGAGCCGACTTCCGCGCTGGATCCGATTTCTACACTGGTGATTGAAGAGTTGATGACCACACTGAAGCAGCATTTCACGCTGGTGCTGGTGACGCACAACATGCAGCAGGCGTCGCGCGTGTCAGATTACACCGCGTTTATGCATCAGGGCGCGTTAGTGGAGTTTGATGAGACCGACCGGATTTTCACCGCGCCGAAGCAGCGACGGACCGAAGATTACATTACGGGGCGTTACGGCTGAGCCAGCAACGGGAGCAGAGCAGGTTTTTGTGTCAGACGGCTCATAGGCTTAAAGCGATGGGAGCCTATGCCCGTAGCAAAGCATCGCGGGCCATGGACAAAAACGCCGGGTGCGTTTTTGAACAACGCAAAACGTTGGGCCGGCTTCGGGCGCACCTCAGGGATGAGGTGCGTAATCGCCCGTGCTGAGCTGCCATGGATGGCATTTTTTGCGTCTTTACGGAGGGCATAGGCTTCCTGAGCCTTTACTCTGCCAGTACTTCATAAGAAGCCCTGGCTTCCAGTGCATCAATCGTTAGCATAACCCTGCGGCGGCAGCGGTTCGCCATCCAGCCAGGCCTTGCCGTCACGCATCGCCAGACGACCCTCAACAAACCAGCCGATTACCATCGGATAGATGGCATGCTCCTGATGCTGCACCCGCTCCGTAATCTCCGCTTCGCTATCGCCGGGAAAAACCGGGACTTTTGCCTGCAGGATCACCGGACCGCCATCCAGCTCGTCAGTGACGAAATGCACGGAGGTGCCATGTTCGCTGTCGCCGTTTTCCAGTGCCTGACGGTGCGTATGCAGACCCGGATATTTCGGCAGCAGGGAAGGGTGGATATTCAGCAGTCGATCGTGAAAATGCGCCACGAATGCGCTGCTGAGAATGCGCATATAACCCGCCAGCACAATCAGATCCGGACGGTAGGCTTCGATTTCAGCGATGAGTTGACGATCAAAAGCTTCGCGGTCAGCAAAGTCGCTGGCGGCAAGCGCGTGGGCGGGGATCCCCGCCTCCTGCGCCCGCGTCAGGCCATAAGCGGCGGCACGGTTGCTGAACACGGCAGCGACACTGCCGTGAATCCGCCCGCTCTCACAGGCGTCAAGGATGGACTGAAGGTTACTTCCGTTACCGGAAATCAGTACAACCAGCTTCTTCATCCGTTGATGACCACACGCTCTTCTGCATCAGACGCTTTAATCACGCCGAGCTTCCAGGCTTTCTCGCCCGCGGCCTGCATTAGCGCAATCGCGTTGTCCGCGTCTGTCGGGCTCAGTGCGATGATCATGCCGACGCCGCAGTTAAAGGTGCGGTACATCTCGAAGCGGCTGACGTTGCCCGCCTGCTGTAACCAGCTGAAGACCGCCGGCCACTGCCAGCTCTTCTCGTCGATCACGGCCTGGGTGTTGTCGGGCAGCACGCGCGGAATATTCTCCCAGAAGCCACCGCCGGTCAGGTGCGCGATAGCGTGCACATCGACCTGCTCAATCAGGCTCAGGATATTTTTCACGTAGATGCGGGTCGGTTCCAGCAGATGATCGGCCAGCGGTTTACCTTCCAGCTGTTCAGCCAGCGGATCGGTATTGCTGACTTCCAGAATCTTACGCACCAGCGAATAGCCGTTAGAGTGCGGGCCGCTGGAGCCGAGGGCGATCAGCACGTCGCCATCCTGCACCTTACTGCCATCGATAATTTCTGCCTTTTCCACCACGCCGACACAGAAACCGGCCACGTCGTAATCTTCGCCGTGATACATGCCTGGCATCTCAGCGGTTTCACCGCCTACCAGCGCACAACCCGACTGCAGACACCCTTCGGCGATGCCGGTGATCACCGCAGAGGCGGTATCCACATCCAGTTTGCCAGTGGCGTAGTAGTCGAGAAAGAAGAGCGGCTCGGCGCCCTGAACCACCAGGTCGTTGACGCACATCGCGACCAGGTCAACGCCAATGGCATCGTGACGTTTAAGATCCATCGCCAGACGCAGCTTGGTACCAACGCCATCGGTGCCGGAGACCAGCACGGGTTCACGGTATTTTTGCGGCAGCGCGCAAAGCGCACCAAAACCGCCCAGTCCACCCATCACTTCCGGGCGACGCGTCTTTTTCACTACGCCTTTAATACGGTCAACCAGAGCGTTACCAGCATCAATATCAACACCGGCGTCTTTGTAACTGAGAGAGGTTTTGTCGGTCACTGCGAGGTCCCCACGCGAGTTGCGGTTGGTGGTTTAAAATAAAGCGCGGCAATTCTATCAGTGCAGGCAAACGTTTGCGAGTCCGGCATTGCGCATCAGGCGATTTTCATTAATCCTCTATTTGTCCCGGTAAAACCCGTGGCTTTGCGCAAGAGCAGGTGGCGCAGCGCGCAAAAGGCGGTATAATCCCGCGATTTTTTTTTAGCTCAACTCATTCCGGGAGAACACCAATGAAGATCGTGGAAGTCAGACACCCGCTGGTCAAACATAAACTGGGCCTGATGCGTGAGCATGATATCAGTACAAAGCGTTTTCGCGAGCTGGCCTCTGAAGTGGGCAGCCTGCTGACCTACGAAGCGACCGCCGATCTGGAAACAGAGCGCGTCACCATTGAGGGCTGGAACGGCCCGGTAGAGATCGATCAGATTAAAGGCAAAAAAATCACGGTGGTTCCGATCCTGCGTGCCGGCCTGGGCATGATGGAAGGGGTGCTTGAACACGTTCCCAGCGCCCGTATCAGCGTGGTGGGTGTTTACCGTGATGAAGAGACGCTGGAGCCGGTTCCTTATTTCCAGAAGCTGGTCTCTAACATTGAAGAGCGCCTGGCGCTGGTGGTCGACCCGATGCTGGCGACCGGTGGCTCTATGATCGCCACCATCGACCTGCTGAAGAAAGCGGGCTGCACCAGCATCAAAGTGCTGGTTCTGGTTGCCGCACCAGAGGGGATTGCCGCCCTGGAGAAAGCGCATCCTGACGTCGAGCTTTACACCGCGTCAGTGGATCAGGGACTGAACGAAAAGGGTTACATCATTCCCGGGCTCGGCGATGCCGGGGACAAGATTTTCGGAACCAAATAAATCGCACAGCCGACCAGAGAGTCGGCTTTTTTTTGGCAAAAAAACTCCCCGAATGAATTCGGTCTGCCGCAAGGCGCATCGGCATCACTGCTGCTGTGCCAGAGGCGCGAAACCCCGGGGATAAAAAACATAAGGGGATAAATGATGACTCGTCGCGCCATTGGCGTCAGTGAACGGCCGCCGTTACTGCAAACCATTCCACTCAGCCTGCAACACCTGTTTGCCATGTTTGGTGCCACGGTACTGGTGCCGATTCTGTTCCACATTAACCCGGCGACGGTGCTGTTGTTTAACGGCGTCGGCACACTGATTTATCTCTTTATCTGTAAAGGCAAAATTCCCGCCTATCTTGGTTCCAGTTTTGCCTTTATCTCGCCGGTGCTGCTGCTGTTGCCACTGGGTTATGAGGTCGCGCTGGGCGGATTTATCCTGTGCGGCGTGCTGTTCTGTCTCGTGGCGCTGATTGTGAAACGCGCGGGTACCGGCTGGCTCGACGTGATGTTCCCCCCGGCGGCCATGGGCGCGATTGTGGCCGTCATTGGTCTGGAGCTGGCGGGTGTCGCCGCCAATATGGCTGGCCTGCTGCCCGCTGAAGGCAGTGCGCCCGACAGCAAAACCGTGCTGATTTCGCTGGTCACGCTGGCGGTAACGGTATTCGGTTCAGTGCTGTTCCGCGGTTTCCTGGCGATCATCCCGATTCTGGTCGGCGTCGTGGCAGGGTATCTGCTCTCTGCCTTTATGGGCATCGTTGACTGGAGTGGCGTGATCAAAGCCCCCTGGTTTGCCCTGCCAACCTTCTATACACCGCGCTTTGAGTGGGTGGCGATGCTGACGATTCTGCCCGCGGCGCTGGTCGTGATTGCCGAGCATATCGGTCATCTGGTGGTCACCGCCAACATCGTGAAGAAAGATTTGATTCGCGACCCTGGCCTGCATCGTTCGATGTTCGCCAACGGCTTATCCACCGTTATTTCAGGCTTCTTTGGTTCGACGCCAAATACCACCTACGGTGAAAACATCGGGGTGATGGCGATTACCCGCGTCTATAGCACCTGGGTGATTGGCGGCGCGGCGATTCTGGCGATTCTGCTCTCCTGCGTTGGCAAACTGGCGGCGGTGATCCAGGCGATCCCGGTTCCGGTCATGGGCGGCGTGTCGCTGCTGCTCTATGGCGTGATTGGCGCATCCGGTATCCGCGTGTTGATCGAATCCAAAGTCGATTACAACAAAGCGCAGAACCTGATCCTGACCTCGGTGATCCTGATCATCGGCGTCAGCGGAGCGAAGGTGCATATCGGCGCAGCAGAGCTAAAAGGCATGGCACTGGCGACGATCGTGGGTGTCGGCCTGGCGCTGATCTTCCGTGTGATCTCGCTGTTACGTCCGGAAGAAGTGGTGCTGGAGGCTGAGGAACCACGCGAGCATTGATCGCAGCGCGCCTGACAGGATCGGGGCAGGGACGCCCCATTCATCTCTTTCTGAAAACTGTGTTAGACTTCCCCCGATTTTTTGCTTGTTCTCTTGCTGAGGTGCTTCTGAACACGCCGGCACAATTGTCATTGCCACTCTATTTACCCGACGATGAAACCTTTTCCAGCTTCTGGCCGGGGGAAAACCCGTCGCTGATTGCCGCACTCAAAGGCGCTCTCAATCAACAACATGGCAGCTATCTCTACTTCTGGTCACGCGAAGGCGGCGGGCGGAGCCATCTGCTGCACGCCGCGTGCGCTGAAATGTCCGCGCGCAGCGAAGCGGTCGGCTACGTTCCGCTGGATAAACGCACCTGGTTTGTTCCGGACGTACTGGAAGGGATGGAGCAGCTGTCACTGGTCTGCATCGATAACATTGAGTGCATTGCAGGCGAACCGGAGTGGGAGATGGCGATCTTCGATCTCTATAACCGCATTCTGGAAACCGGCAATACGCGCCTGTTTATTACCGGCGATCGTCCGCCACGCCAGCTGAATCTGCAGCTGCCCGATCTCGCCTCGCGGCTGGACTGGGGACAGATCTATCGCCTGCAGCCGCTCTCCGACGAAGACAAACTGCAGGCGCTGCAACTGCGTGCCGGGTTACGTGGTTTTGAGCTGCCGGAAGATGTGGGTCGCTTCCTGCTGAAGCGACTGGATCGGGAAATGCGCACGCTGTTTGATACGCTGGATCGGCTTGATCGCGCTTCGATTAGCGCACAGCGTAAGCTCACGATTCCCTTCGTTAAAGAGACGCTCGGCCTTTAAAGAATGTCGAGCACCGCTTCTGGCGGACGTCCAATCCGCGCCTTATCGCCATTGATCACAATCGGTCTTTCAATCAGCACCGGATTTCCCACCAGCGCATTCAGCAGCGCACTTTCGTTTTTGTCGCCGAGTGCCAGCTCGCTGTAGATCGCCTCTTTGGTACGCATCAACTCTCGTGCGCTCTGCATCCCCAGTTTCTGTAGCAGAATTTGCAGCGTCTCGCGATCGGGCGGTGTCTGCAGATAGAGCACCACTTCCGGCTTAATCCCGCGCGCGTTCAGCAGCGCCAGCGTTTCGCGGCTCTTGCTGCAGCGCGGGTTGTGGTAAATCGTCACCATTTCAGACTCTCCTTTTATTTTTGGTATGTCAGCAACGTCGTTTCTCAGCCTTTCTGATATTGCTTAAACCGCTGCTGCAACTGACGAAGCTGATCGATACGGGCATCGTAGCGCGCCTGTTTCAGGCTGCCGAGCGGCACCTGTGCGCTGGCGCTGCCTAACGCGGTGATTGCCTGATCAAGCTGGCCATTCAGCGCCAGGCTCTCTGCCCGTGCCGACAACTCTTCATCATTCAGTCCCTGCTGGGCAGAAGCCTGTGCCAGTAAATCCCAGCCGTTAGGATCATCTTTATTGGCCCAGGTATAGCGGTTCAGAATACGACTGGCACTGGCATACTGCTTCGCTTCAACATAGGCATTCGCCAGGTTGAGCTGCACCACCGGACTGTTTTTGGCACCAGTGGCGGCGGTGAGCAGGGCGATCGCCTGTTGTGGCTGGTTCAGGCCGATGTCGATGTCTGACATGATATCCAGGAACCAGACGTTATTGGGCTGTTTCGCCAGCAGTGGCGTCATAATCCGCTTCGCATCGGCATAGCTCTTCGCCTGTAAAAACTGTATAGCCTTGCCATATTGTGACGCCAGCTGCTCCCGGGCATTACCGCTGGCATACTGACTCAGCAGTTCGTCAGTGAGCTGATTACGCCCGGTGGCGTACATCCCCAGCGCACGCACCTTCGCCAGGTAAAAATCTTCAGTAGACTGAACAACGACGGGGCGCATCTGATTAGCACGGTTGCGGGCATCCGCCAGACGGCTGTCGGGCAGGGGGTGGGTCAGCAGAATTTCAGGTGGCTTCGAGGAGAAGCGGCTCTGATCGGCCAGCTTCTGCAGAAAATTTGGCATCGCCTGGGGATCGAAACCGGCGCGCTGCAGCACCTGAATGCCGATGCGGTCCGCCTCCTGCTCATTGCCCTGCGTAAAGCTGATAATTCCCTGCTGCGTACCCGCCAGGGTGCCGGTCAGCGCTGCCATGCCCGCCTGCGGACTGGCCATCGCCAGCAGAATCGAACCCAGCGCTCCGACCCAGGTCAGCGGCGCATTGCGCTTCTGATCTTCCATGGCACGCGCCAGATGGCGCTGGGTGACATGTGAAATTTCATGCGCCATCACTGATGCCAGCTGACTTTCATTTTCGGTAAAGCGGAACAGCGCCGAATGCAGCACCACGTTGCCACCGAAGAAGGCAAAGGCGTTGAGCTCATCATTCTGGATCAGAAAGAAGTGGAACGGGGTTTTTACGGCGTCGGCGTGCGAGACCAGCCGCTGCCCCAGCTGATTAATGTACTGATTAAGCAGCGGATCGTTGATCAGCGGCGCACTGGCACGCAGCTGGCGCACATAAAAGTCGCCCATCTGCAGTTCCTGATTAATCGACAGGGTCGAACCGGCTGTTGTGCCAATATCGGGAAGTGAATCACTGACATCAGCGTGAGCCGGTGTCAGAGTGGTGAAAATGAGCGTCGGGAGGAGCGCGGCGATTAGCGTTTTCTTTAACCGGTTCAACATGCCTTAATCCTGTAGAGAGGCCCTGAAAATGGACAGGTGCGCAGCGGGAATGTTCCATTTTTCGCAGATAACGGCGGTTTGTGACTATCTTAACCAGAGCATCAAAAGAAAGAAATGTCGTTTTCTGGTCATCGCCTGATGTAATTTGTGCAAAATCGCAGATTTTGACGAAAAAAACTGAACATCCTGCCAACTTAAACCGCAGTTAAACGAGGTAAATCCGGCGAGGTTTTACCGGGATTCTGAGCAGGTAAGTTGCCACTTATCTGTTCATTCCCGTCGCGCTTCGCCGGAATAGAGCAGAATCCGCTGACAGACATCCGGAACAGTAATCGTTCTTTTTTAAAGTTATGTAAATTCAATCAGAAAAACTGAATATGGCACGTGTTTTTCCAGGTCTACTCTGAAAAAATAGCCCAAGCTGGGCCGCAAAATGTCTTTTCGCCATTGATAAATTAAATCGATTCGTCTGCCCCCCTCTTCCTGATTCCAGCTAAGCCTGGATTTTATTTTTTCGCGTCAACTCAACAGGCAGAGATTAAATTCCTGATAGTCAGATCCACTGCTGCTAAGACACTTTTTTCTGCATGATGAAAATCTTCAATTAATTCTCTCTGTGAATAATTTCAGCGGTTATCAATAGCGCGTTGACCTGAATTTACAGAAGCGAGAATTAAACCCGCGCTGTGGTATAGATAGCCGACCGGATTCAGTCCTGAATCTGACAGACATTATTTGCCGGAGAGAAGTGTTATGCGTTCAGTTGTTTCATACGCGTTAATCGCCATTATTGGCGGCGTCGTTGGCGCGGCTGTCACACAGAGTGGCGATATTTACGACAAAGTGACACGTCATTTTGCAACCGAGCCACAGGAAGCCCCTGGATTCTGGAGCACCCCGGCGATTGAAGGTTATGGCAAAATTCATTACGAGCCTGATGCCGCGTTTAAACCGGTAGCGGGCCTGAGCAACAAAATTGTTTTCCAGATTACCCGAAGCGACGGCGCGATGACCGCACCGAATCTGGGACTGGAACGTGTGGCGCGCGTGGTCAATCTCTATATCGCCTCCGGCATTCCGGCGGACCAGCTGAAGTTTGTGGTTTCGGTTACGGGTGACGCGACACCTGCCATGCTGGATAACGCCCATTTCAAACAGTTTTATGGCATCGAAAATCCAAACCTGAAGCTGATTAATGAGCTGAATCAGGCGGGAGTGAAAGTCTCGGTCTGCGATCAGTCCGTGGCATTCCATCACTATCCGAATAACTGGATTGATAAATCAGTCGTCCATGCGCTTTCCAGTCCGACCACGGTATCCACCCTGCAAAACCAGGGGTACGCGTGGCTGGCAATGTAATTGATATTTTAAACGACCGGGAGAAGAGTTAATGCGTCCAGCAGCGTTAGTAGTGATGGCAGCCGTAGCAGGATTTATTGGCGGCAATGTTTTACAGTTGCCGGCATTATTCGATAAGGTCAGCGGCAAAATGGCAGATAATAAATCTGAGCCCGCTGATTTCTGGAGTACGCCTGCGATTGATGGCTACGGCAAAATACATTATGTCGATACGCCGGCATTTAAACCCGGCACCACAGCGGGTCTGAGTAATAAAATTGTTTTCCAGATTAACCATAATGATGGCGATATTCGTAAGCCGAATCTGGGCCTGGAGCGTGTAGCGCGTGTCACCAACCTCTATTATGCAGCGGGTGTGCCACTCGACCAGCTGAAATTTGTGGTGTCGATCAACGGCGACGCGGTGTCGTCAGCGCTGAATAATGACCAGTTCAGCAAAGCCTACGGCGTGGATAACCCAAACCTGAAGCTGATCAGCGAACTGAAAAAAGCGGGCGTTCAGGTCACGATCTGCGACCAGTCCGTGGCGTTTCATCAGCTTGATCGCAACTGGATCGACCCGATGGTCACCCACACCATCTCCAGCGGCACCACCGTTGCCACCCTGGAAAACAGCGGTTACGCCTTCCTGATGCTTTAATTCTCCAGCAGCGGCGTCACTGCCGCTGTCACCTGCCAGTCAGATTCCTGTGATACGCCTGTCATATAACGCCGCTAGTTTACATCGCAATGAGATCGATCTCATTGACGATAAACGAGGCAGTCATGACCGATTTAATCAGCGTAGCCAGACTGGCAGGGGTTTCCCGCGCAACCGCGGCGCGCGCCTTTTCTGATCCCCATCTGCTCAAACCTGGCACGCTGCAAAAGGTGCTTGCCGCCTCAGAGCAGATGGGCTTTCGCCCGAATCATATTGCCCGTCAGCTCCGTACCCAACACTCCACCACGCTTGGCGTTCTGCTGCCTTCACTGCTCAATCCGGTTTTTGCCCTGCAATTGCAGGCGATGGAGCAGCAGGCCCGGCAGGCTGGGTATGCGCTGCTGGTGGCAACCAGTGATTATCAGCCTGAGCGGGAAGCGGCTATTGTCGAACATATGCTGCACCAGCGTGTCGCCGGTCTGGTACTGACCGTGGCAGACGCCGACCGCAGTGCGCTGCTGACGACGCTGGCGACCGCGAAAATGCCTTTCGTACTGACCCACAATGTGCCGCAACAGCACGACTGGCCCGCACTGTGCGTCGACAATCGTAAAGCGATGACGGAAGCGACCGCCCATCTTATCTCGCTCGGCCACCGCCACATCGTGATGGCCGCTGGCCCGATGCAGCAATCTGACCGTGCGCGTCTGCGCTATCTCGGCTACTGCGAAGCCATGCAGCAGGCGGGTCTGACGCCGCGGGCAATGATTGAGATGCCCAGCCATATCCACTCCGATTTCAAACCGCTGCTGCCGCTGATGAATGCCCCTTCGCCGCTGACTGCAGTGATTTGCAGTAACGATCTGCTGGCTATCAGCCTGCTGGGGGCTGCTGCGCGTGCCGGTGTCAGCGTACCGAATCAATTGTCAGTTATCGGCTTCGACGGCATTGAGCTGGGTGAACAGCTTTCACCGTCACTGGCCAGCGTGGTTCAGCCGATTGCGCTGATGGGCACGCGCGCCATCGATCTGCTTCTGAATCCGGCCGGTAAGATCCCCTTGCTGGCCCATCATTTACGGCTCGGGGAGAGTATCGCCCCGGCATTTCATGGCTCTTCTTCAGGGAAATATCATGTCACTCACCGTTAATATCAAACAGATCGTCAGTGCTGCGCTGCTGGCTAGTTGCTCGCTAACCAGTTCGTGGGCGCAGGCGGCGGAAAATGCTATCTGCTACAACTGCCCGCCAGAGTGGGCCGACTGGGCCACGCAGCTCCAGGCGATTGAAAAAGCGACCGGCATTCATGTGCCGCAGGATAATAAAAATTCGGGGCAGGCGCTGGCGCAGCTGGTGGCGGAGAAAAACAATCCGGTCGCCGACGTGGTCTATTACGGCGTCAGCTTTGGTATTCAGGCTGTTAGTGCCGACGTGGTCAGCGCTTACAAACCCGCTAACTGGGATCAGATCCCGGCAGGCATGAAGGATCCGAATGGCAGGTGGGTGGCGCTGCACTCCGGCACCGTGGGGTTTATGGTCAATGTTGATGCGCTGGGTGGCGTGCCGGTGCCGCGTTCCTGGGATGATCTGCTGAAGCCGGAATATAAAGGTATGGTGGGATATCTGGATCCGGCCAGTGCTTTTGTGGGCTACGTCGCGGCCGTGGCAGTCAATCAGGCCAAAGGCGGCAGCCTGCATGACTTCACCCCGGCGATTAACTGGTTTAAGGCGCTGCAGCGCAACCAGCCGATTGTGCCTAAGCAGACCGCCTATGCGCGACTGATTTCAGGCGAAATCCCGATTCTGATCGATTATGACTTCAACGCCTATCGCGCCCGCTACAAAGATCACGCCAACGTCGGGTTTGTCATCCCGAGCGAGGGAACGGTTACGGTGCCGTACGTTATCAGCCTGGTGAAGAACGCGCCGCATCCGGCAAACGGTAAGAAAGTGATTGATTTCGTGCTGTCAGATGCCGGTCAGGCGATCTGGGCCAATGCCTGGCTGCGTCCGGTGCGGGCTGGGGCGATGTCAGCCGAGGCGAAGAAATATTTCCTGCCTGACAGCGATTATGCGCGTGCCCATACGGTCGATTATCAGCAGATGGCCGATGCGCAGAAAGGCTTCTCCGCCCGCTATCTGAGCGAGATCCGCTGATGTCACTCTCAGAAATCAATCCGTTTGCTGCTGGCGACTCAGTTCGCCACCGCCTTCGGCCGCTGGGGGCAAACTGGCCGTGGATGCTGCTGCCTGCGCTGCTGTTCTTTACTGCCTTCTGGCTATTGCCGTTTGCTCGTCTGTTACAGATCGGTATGACGGAGGATCGCACGACTCACCACAGCGGCTACTGGACGGTAATCAGCCAGCCGCAGTATCTGCAAAGCCTGCTGAATACCGTGCTGCTCTCGGCGGCGGTTACACTGGTGACGCTGCTGATTGCTGCGGTGGTGGGCTGCTTTCTGGCGCGGCAGCGCTTTACCGGGCGCGGCATGCTGCTGGCGCTGCTGACCTTTCCGCTGGCCTTTCCGGGCGTGGTGGTGGGATTTCTGATGGTGATGCTGGCGGGGCGTCAGGGTGTTCTGGCGCAACTCAGTCTCAGCCTGTTTCATGAGCGCTGGGTTTTCGCCTATTCGCTCAGTGGCTTATTTATTGGCTATCTCTATTTTTCGCTGCCGCGCGCCATCGTGACGCTGGTGGCGGCCAGTGAAAAGCTGGACCGTTCACTGGAAGAGGCCGCCCGTTCGCTGGGGGCCAGCCAGTGGCGCATCATCGTCGACGTCATCATGCCGGGGCTGAAACCGGCGCTGCTCTCCTGTGGCGCGCTCTGTTTCGCCACCAGCATGGGGGCGTTTGGTACCGCATTTACCCTGGGCACAGAGCTGGCGGTGCTGCCGCTGACTATTTACGGCGAGTTCACCAATTACGCCAACTTTGCCACCGCAGCGGCGCTCTCGGTGGTGATGGGCGCGGTGGCCTGGCTGGCGCTGATGCTGGCTAATGGGCTTGCCCGTCGCATGGAGCGTTCATCATGAAGCGCCGGGGTCTGTTCTGGCTGCAGGTGGCGATCACCAGCCTCACCGCGCTGTTTATGATCGTGCCGATCGTGCTCTCAATGCTGGCGGGCGTCACGCAGAACTATTTCGCGGGTCTGCGCAGCGGCCTGACGCTGAAGTGGGTGGAACAGGTGTGGCAGATGTATGCCGACACCTTCTGGCTGTCGCTGCTGATTGCGCTGAGCTGTCTGGCGGTGACGGTCATCGTGGGTGTACCCGCCGCCTGGGGCTTACTGAAGTCACCGTCGCGCTGGGCCTCACGCATCGAAGAGTGTCTGATGCTGCCGGTCGCGTTGCCGGGCCTTGCTACCGCGCTGGGGATCATTCTGCTTTATGGTCAGTTCAGCGCGTTGCGCGACAGCTGGCTCTTCATCCTGATCGGCCATGTGCTCTTTACACTGCCCTTTATGATCCGACCGGTGCTGTCGGTAATGCAGGCGATTGATCTGCCGCGTCTGGAAGAGGCCGCCGCCAGCCTGGGGGCGGGTTTCTGGCGTCGCTTTTTTACCGTGGTCGTCCCGAACTGTCGCAACGGCATTCTGGCGGGCGCGTTTATGGTGATCACGCTGTCGGTAGGGGAGTTCAATATCACATGGATGCTGCACACGCCCCTGACCAAAACCCTGCCGGTCGGGCTGGCCGACAGCTACACCTCGATGCGGCTGGAAGTTGGATCCGCCTACACCCTGATTTTTATCATGATGATTTTACCGCTGCTGCTGTTGCTCAACGCCTGTAATCACTGGCTGGAACGGCAATCAGCGCGGCAGCAGAGAGAGGAAACCTTATGAAAGAGGCTATCAACGTGACGCTGCGCCACTGCTCGCGTCGCTTCAATCAGCAGGTCGCGCTGCATCCGCTCGATTTGCGGGTTCACGCCGGTGAAACGCTGGTGCTGCTGGGGCCGTCGGGCTGCGGTAAAACCACGCTGCTGCGTATCATCAGCGGTCTGGAAAGCAGCGATCCACCGGGTGAGATCTGGTTTGATAAGCGTAACGTCACCGCGCTACCGATTGAGAAACGCAATGTCGGCATGGTGTTCCAGAACTACGCGCTGTTCCCGACGCTCAACGTGGCGCAGAACGTCGCCTATGGCCTGAAGGTGCAGGGCGTGCCGCGTGCTGAGCGTGAGGCGCGGGTGGCAGAGATGCTGGCGCTGGTTGATCTGACCCCTCTGGCACATCGCGCGATTGATAAGTTGTCCGGCGGGCAGAAGCAGCGTGTGGCCCTGGCTCGCGCGCTGGCCGCCCGGCCTAAAGTGCTGCTGTTTGATGAGCCGCTGGCGGCGCTTGATGCCAGGCTACGCGATCGACTGCGGCTGGAGATCGGTGCGCTGCTCAAACGGCTGGCGATCACCGCCGTTTACGTCACGCACGATCAGCAGGAGGCGATGGCGCTGGGCGATCGCATCGCGGTGATGGAGCAGGGCCGCCTGGTGCAGCTCGATACGCCGCAGGGCATTTATCAGCGCCCGGCTTCGCGCTTTGTGGCCGATTTTGTGGGGGCCATTAACTGCATTGCGCACGATCCCACGGGTCAGCCCCTGCGTTTTTGCCGCCCGGAAGATGTACTGCTGGCCGACGACACGCGTTATCCGCAGCGCGGCGTAGTGGTGGGCAGCACGTTTCTCGGCGCTTCGCAGCGCTTACTGATCGATATCGGGCTGGATAGCCCCATTCAGGTAGAACGTCATGCGCGCGAAATCTGGCTGGCCGGGCAGCGCATCAGCTGGTCGCTGACCAGTCAGGCCGCGCTGGAATTCAGTTGCTAAGGAGTCTGTTGTGTCAGTTCAACCCACAGTGATCGCCCAAATCAGCGATCTGCATATCAAGGCCAATGGCCGCCTCTCGTACAAACAGGTCGATACCCATGCGGCATTGTTGCAGGTGATCGACACCCTTAATGCGCTGCAGCCGCGGCCAGATGTGGTGGTGATGACCGGCGACCTGGTCGATTTTGGCAGGCCTGAAGAGTACCAGACACTGCGGGAAGCTTTGCAACGCCTGCGATTGCCATTTTACCTGATGGCGGGCAATCACGACGACCGCGAGGCGCTGCGTGCTGCTTTCCCGGATCACACCTATCTGCAGGCGGGACCCACCCTGAACTGGCAGCTTTGCGTCGGCGGCGTCAGGCTGCTGGCGCTGGACTCCAGCGTGCCGCAACAGCCATGGGGTGAGCTGGACGAACACCAGTTGCAATGGCTGGATCAGGCACTGAGCGCGGCTGCCGAACAGCCCACGCTGGTGATGCTGCATCATCCTCCTTTTGCCTGCGGCATTGCCCATATGGACCGGCAACGGTTACGTCATCCGGAGGCCCTTGAGGCGATCATTGCCCGCCATCCGCAGGTTGAGCGGGTGTTATGCGGTCATCTGCATCGCAGTCTGCAGACCCGCTTTGCCGGCACGCTGGCCTGTGTTGCGCCGGGCGTATCGCATCAGGTGGCGCTGGATCTGCATCCCAGAGGGCCGGCTCACTTTATTCTGGAGCCGCCCGGCTTTTTGCTTCATTGCTGGCAACCCGGCCAGGGACTGGTCACGCATCAGTGTGCGATTGGCCGCTTTTCGGGACCCTGGCCTTTTTACGATAGTCAGGGATTAATCGATTAGTGCCAGTCAAACCTGGATTCTCAGGCGTGAAATTTGTCTTAATGCTGCTCAAAAATGCCGACACCGTGTAGACTTAAACCCGGATATCAGGGCTTCTGGCACACATTAAAAAAATAATCAGGCATTGACGACATGACATTTATCTCCAGGGCGGCGACGCCATGCTAAAGCTCTTTCGGCCCAAGGCCGATTTGCGCAATCTGATCGCCCTGCTGGTGATTGTCAGCATTGTTATCACGCTCGCGAATACGCTTTATGCCACCTGGCGGGTTCAGCGCCAGGTGCTGATTGACACCACGCTTGAGGCCAACCGGGCCTATGCCGCCAAGCTGGCCTCAACCAGTGAGATTTTCTTTCAGCTGGCGCAGTCACAGCTGCACTACAGCGCAAATCAGCTCAGCCGCGACTTTAATAATGAGGCGCTGCTGGAAAGCGAAGTCAGCCGCCTGCGCGAGCAGACCAGCAGTTTCAACTCAGTGGCGATAGTGGATGCGCAGGGCGTGATCAAAGCGATTTCGCCTGAGTCGTTGCCCCTGAAAGGCATGCACCTGACCAGCGACGCCTCACGGGAAGCGCTGACCCTGCGCCAGCCAGGCATCAGTAAACCCACCCTTTCTGCCGCCAACAATTTGCTGGTGTTTGTCTCCTGGCCTGTCTGGAGTGCCGATGGCGACTATCTGGGCTACATCGGCGGCACCATCTATCTGAAGAAAAAAAGCATTCTGAATGCGCTGCTGGGTGAGCAGTTTTACCGGGATGGCACTACGGTCTATGTGCTCGACAGCAATAATGAAGTGTTGTATCACCCGAACCGGCAACTGGTGGGTAAAACGCTGCCGGCCATCGTCAGTCCACGCGATGAGCAGACCAATGGCTCGCTGATGCTTGCCGGTCCGGGTGAGTCAGCTCAGCTGGCGGGCTTTGCGATCGTGCCGACTACCGGCTGGACGGTGGTGGCGCTCAAGCCGATTAACGTCACGCTGGATCCGCTGTCGGGCCTGTTAATAAAAGTCCTGACAAACTCGGTGCCGTTTGCGCTGCTGACTCTGCTGGTAGCCGTGGTTCTGGCGCGGCTGATAGCCCGACCACTCTTCCAGCTGGCCCGCAAAGCCAGCCGGATGGATGCGCAGGGGGTATCAAAAGAGATTGGTGGCATCACCGCCTGGTATTTTGAGGCGGCTCAGGTCAAACGTGCACTGCTCACTGGTATTAGTCTGGTGCAGGACAAGATTGGCCGTCTTAGCTCGGAAGCGCAGACCGATCCGCTGACCCAGTTGCTCAATCGCCGTGGTCTGAACGCGGTGCTGGAGTATTACCGTACGTTGCGCCAGCCTTTCTCGGTGCTGGCTCTGGATATCGACCACTTCAAAAACGTCAACGACAGCTGGGGTCATGATGTCGGTGACCGGGTGATTCAACAGGTGGCGAGCACGCTGCGTGCCAGCGCCCGTCAGTCTGATGTGGTGTGTCGCAACGGCGGAGAGGAGTTTCTGATGCTGCTGCCGGGCACGGCCCTGGATGAGGCACAGATCATCGCAGAGCGCGTACGGCTGGGTATTGCCGAAGCCTGGCTTACGGATGTAGGACGAATTACCTTGTCTATTGGCGTTGCGGCATGGAATGGCACCCAGGATACCGGGCTGGAAACGAGTCTGAAACAGGCGGATGCGGCGCTCTACGCGGCGAAAAATGCCGGGCGAAACTGCGTTATCGTAGCCGCAGCTTAATCACACAAATAGCGGATATTTTTTTACGGCAGGGAAGCGTGAAAGGAAAGAAGATAAGCAGGGCGCGGTGGTCGGGCTACCGCGCCCCTCAACATCAGGCTGACTTAACGTAATCCAGCACCATGTCGTGGTGATTCGAGGTCTTAAAGTTATCAAACACTTTCTCAATCCTGCCTTCAGCGTCAATCAGGAAGCTGATGCGATGAATGCCGTCATAGGTTTTCCCCATAAAGGTTTTTTCACCCCAGACGCCAAACGCCTGGCAGACTTCATGATTTTCATCTGACAGCAGTGTGAAGTTCAGCAGCTCTTTTTCGACAAACTTTGACAGTTTTTCCGGTTTGTCAGTGCTGATACCCAGGACTTCCACGCCCGCTTTTTTCAACTCATCCATGTTGTCACGCAGACCGCACGCCTGCACGGTACAGCCTGGCGTCATCGCTTTCGGGTAGAAGTACACCAGAACGCGCTGTCCCTGGAAGTCGGTCAGATTCACGTGTTCGCCGTCCTGGTCGGGCAGGCTAAATGCAGGTGCAGTATCTCCGGCTTTCAGTGGATTCATCACATCTCTCCATTTTCTTATTCAGGCTGTGGGTAATACACCATCCGGGCCGAAACGACCAGAGGGAACATTACCATCAGGGGGTATTTCACCACATAGCCGATCACGCGTCAGGCATGTGGAGAAATAGCTCCGGTTTATTAACTAAAGCTTAGCGTACCGCGCTGACAGATTCGCTGCTGTCGGCGTCAGACACACTGTAGAGACGCAGCGTTCCCTGCGCATTCAGCTCCTGACACAGGGTATTAAAAGCCTGCTCAAAAGTGGTGCCACTGGTTCGTGTCGGACTGTGGGCGGTCATTTGAATATAGAGCGTTGGTGGCAAATTGTGTTGCGCGGGTGTGATACGCGACACCAGTTCGGCCACATTCATCTGATGCTTATCAATAAGATCGGTAAAGCGTTCAATAATATGCGGCGAGTCGGCCACTTCCACCTGAATGAACGCGGTATCGGGCATCGGCGGACGAACCCCGGCGTTGGTGCGCTTCATGACGATAAGCAGCTCCAGCTCTGCGCCTTTCAGCGGCAGCGTCGATTCAATCAGCGTAATTGCGTTCCAGCTGCCCGACAGCAGCATGATAAAGGTGAACTCATCCCCAAGCATGGCAAGACGGCTATCTTCAATATTGCAACCGCAGCTGCTGACGTGTCGGGTAATCGTATTGACGATACCCGGCCGGTCAACACCGAGCGCGGTGATCACCAGATGATGGGGCTGAGATTGCGGCAAAATGGCTTTTCCTCTGCTTTCGCTAATAACCATAAGGTAAACATAAAAAAAACTGCTGACAAGCGCGGGAATGGCGTGGCTTGCTTGCTTTTCCCTAAGTGTAAAACGTACCATGAAGCACTTGTTTGTCGAGGGGATCGCCAATGTTTACGGGAAGTATTGTTGCACTCGTTACGCCAATGGATGACAGCGGTAATGTCTGCCGGTTGAGTCTGAAAAAACTGATTGATTATCACGTCGCCAGCGGCACCGCGGCGATCGTTTCCGTCGGCACCACAGGCGAATCTGCAACCCTGAGCCATGAAGAACATGGTGATGTGGTGATGCTGACCCTGGAACTGGCCGATGGCCGTATTCCGGTGATTGCCGGAACCGGTGCAAATGCCACCGCTGAAGGCATCTCTCTGACGAAGCGTTTTGAAAATTCCGGCGTAGTGGGTTGCCTGACCGTGACGCCTTATTACAATCGTCCGACGCAGGAAGGGCTGTTCCAGCACTTTAAAGCGATTGCGAATAGCACCAGCCTGCCGCAGATGCTGTATAACGTTCCCTCGCGTACCGGTTGTGACATGCTGCCGGAAACCGTTGCCCGCTTGGCCGAAATTAAAAATATTATCGGAATCAAAGAGGCAACCGGGAACTTATCGCGGGTTAGTCAGATCCAAGAGCTGGTTAATGAAGACTTTATTCTGGTGAGTGGCGATGACGCGACTGCGCTGGACTTTATGCAACTGGGCGGCAAAGGCGTCATTTCGGTGACCGCAAATGTGGCTGCACGTGAGATGGTCGAGCTGTGTCAACTCGCACAGCAGGGCAATTTCGTTGAGGCACGCCGCCTGAATCAGCGTCTGATGCACCTGCACCAGACGCTTTTCTGTGAACCCAATCCTATCCCGGTGAAATGGGCTGCGAAACAGCTAGGATTAATCGCTAACGACACGCTGCGTCTGCCAATGACGCCACTGACTGCAGCCGGCCAGCCGAAAGTGGAGCAGGCGCTGGTGAAAGCGGGTTTGCGATAATTTAGGGAGTTTGAATGAATTACTCAGTAAAGCGGTCAACAGTAGCCACAGTAGTCGGGCTTTCTACTCTGATGCTGTTGTCGGCCTGTTCAAGCGATCAGCGTTATAAGCGCCAGGTCAGCGGTGACGAATCTTATCTTGAAGCCAGCCAGTTAAGTGAACTGAAAGCACCAGCCGGTATGATCCTGCCGGTTCAGCGTGGTGACTATGATGTGCCGCGCACCAGCAGCCAGGCACCAACCGGCAAGCAGCTCGACATCCGTCCGCCAGCCCAGCCGCTGGCGCTGATGAACGGGACCCGCGCGCAGTTCAGCAACAATACCGGTGCGCTGATGATCGACAACAGCCGCGGTTCAGTCTGGTCACGGGTCGTTAACGTCGTTGAGTCAAACAAATTCCCGATTGCTTCACGTAACGATGCCGGTCAGCAGCTGACGACCGACTGGGTGCAGTGGAACCGTGCTGATGAAGATCAGCAGTATCGTGGCCGCTATCAGATCAGCGTGCAGTCGCAGAGCTATCAGCAGCAGCTTACCGTGCGCCTGCTGGAGCTGCAGCAGGATGGTAAAACCATTACGTCGCCTGTGCAGATCCAGCGTTACACCGCGCAGATGATGAATGAAATCAGCAGCGGTCTGGACAAAATTGATACCGCCAGTGAAAACGCGGCATCAGGTCGGGTAAGTGGTGCTATTGATGTGCAGAGCGGCGCAGATGACACCGGTCTGCCCATGCTGATTCTGCGTACGCCATACAATGTGGCATGGCAGCGTTTACCAGATGCGATGAAACGCGTTGGAATGGAAGTGACCGATACCACCCGCTCAACCGGCAGTATGAAGGTGACTTACAAGTCACCGGGCAGCAGCGACTGGGATTCAGTGGGTGCAAAAGATCCGGAATTACCAAACGGTGATTACAAAGTGCAGGTCGGCGATCTCGACAACCGCACCAGCCTGCAATTCATCGACCCGAAAGGACATGTGCTGACCCAGTCGCAGAACGATGCGCTGGTGGCCGTGTTCCAGGCGGCGCTGAACAAATAAAGTTGCCTCAGGCCGGAGATTCTCCGGCCTTTTTATTTTGTTTTTGGCATACTAGCGCGCGGCGAAGTAAACGATTGCGTCAAGGCAATCGCCGCAGCGGCACTGGTCGCTGAACACCCGTTATTTCAAGTCTGGAGTGAACAAGATGCAAAAGCGAGCTGAGTTGTATCGCGGTAAAGCGAAAACTGTATATAGCACCGATAACCCGGATCTGCTGATACTCGAATTCCGCAACGATACGTCAGCAGGTGATGGTGCCCGAATCGAGCAGTTTGATCGCAAAGGAATGGTTAACAACAAGTTTAACCACTTCATTATGACCAAATTGCAGGAAGCAGGTATCCCGACCCAGATGGAAGCGCTGCTGTCCGATACCGAAGCGCTGGTGAAGAAGCTGGAGATGGTGCCGGTTGAGTGCGTGGTGCGTAACCGTGCCGCAGGCTCGCTGGTAAAGCGTCTGGGCGTGGAAGAGGGCATTGTGCTCAATCCGCCGCTGTTTGATCTTTTCCTGAAAGATGATGCAAAACACGACCCGATGGTCAACGAATCTTACTGCGAAACCTTTGGCTGGGTCAGCAAACAGAACCTGGCGCGGATGCAGGAGCTGACCTTTAAAGCCAACGAGGTGCTGAGCAAACTGTTCGACGATGCGGGCCTGATTCTGGTCGACTTCAAACTGGAATTTGGTCTGTTTAACGGCGAAGTGACGCTGGGCGATGAGTTTTCGCCAGACGGTGCACGCCTGTGGGATAAAGAGACGCTGGATAAAATGGACAAAGACCGTTTCCGTCAGAGCCTTGGCGGCGTGGTTGAAGCCTATGAAGCCGTGGCACAGCGGCTTGGTGTGAAACTCGACTGAGTTTGCCTGCAGCGCAGAAAGAAAGCACACAGAACAAGGAGAGCCCCGGCTCTCCTTTTTTCATTTCAGGGTAAAGCTGGTGATTGCCCCGTCACACAACTAAAATCATGCCATCTGAAAAATGACTGAGGGAATACAGCATGCGCTGGCAAGGGCGTCGCGAAAGCGACAATGTAGAGGACCGTCGCGATCAATCGTCCGGTTTAGGTGGCGGAGGCCGCCAGATTCGTCTGCCGCGTGGCAAAGGCGGTATCGTATTGCTGATCGTGGTGGCAGTCGCCGGTTATTACGGATATGACCTGACCGGACTGCTGACGGGGGGGGACGTCGCACCGACCAGCCAGCAGCAACAGCGCAGCGTCAGTGCCAATGATGACGAGGCCGCGAAATTCACGAAAGTGATCCTGGCTACAACGGAAGACACCTGGGGCAAACTGTTCCAGCAGATGAACAAACAGTATGTGGCGCCGAAGCTGGTGATGTATCGCGGTGCAACCCGCACCGGCTGCGGAACCGGACAGTCTGTGATGGGACCGTTCTACTGTCCTGCCGATCAGACCGTCTACATCGACCTCTCTTTCTATGACGAGATGAAAACTAAGCTGGGTGCAGGCGGTGACTTCGCCCAGGGCTACGTCGTCGCGCATGAAGTTGGCCATCATGTCCAGAAACTGCTGGGCATTGAGCCGAAAGTGCGTGAAATGCAGCAGGGTGCCAGCGAGAAGCAGGTGAATCAGCTCTCCGTCAAAATGGAACTGCAGGCGGACTGTTTTGCGGGTGTCTGGGGACACTATATGCAGAAGGAAAACGTTCTTGAAGCAGGCGATCTGCAGGAAGCGCTGAATGCCGCTGAGGCGATTGGCGATGACCGTCTGCAGCAGAAAGGTCAGGGCCGCGTCGTGCCGGACAGCTTCACCCACGGTACTTCTGAGCAGCGCTACACCTGGTTTAAGCGCGGGTTTGATGGTGGCGATCCAGGACAGTGCAACACCTTCGCCAGCAACTGATGAACCCAACGCAGCTTATGCAACAGGCCGGTGTGCGTCGTCTGGCAGTCATCAGCGGCGACCCGGCCTGGTGCTTAGATCGGGCTGCGGCGTGGCGTGAAGCGCTGCCAGGCGACTGGCTGGCGCTGAGTCCGGCGCCACTATTTTCTGCTTCATCTGACGAGTCAGCTCTGCACAGGCCGCCTGGCGCGGTACGCACGCTGCTGGGACGCGAGTTCCATCATGCGATATTCGATGCACGCCAGGGCTTTCATGCCGAGGCTTTCGCTGCGCTGGCCGGTACGCTGACCGCCGGTAGCTGGCTGCTGCTGCTGGTGCCGCCCTGGCAAGCGTGGCCGCAACAGCCTGACAGCGACAGCCTGCGCTGGGCGGACGTCGCTGAACCCATCTCAACCCCTCATTTTGTTCACCACCTGCAACAGCTGATCCTGGCGGATGACCAGGTGCTGCTGGAGCGGCAGCATCAGCCCTGCCGTTTTCCGGCGCAGCCGGACTGGCCGCAGTGGCACTGTCAGGCACCACAGCAGCAGCAGGCGATCCTCGATAAGCTGATCGCGCTGCCCTCGGGTATCGCCGTACTGACCGCTGCCCGTGGACGGGGTAAATCGGCGCTGGCGGGAATGCTGGCCCGGCAAAACAGACATTGCCTGGTGACGGCACCGGCCAAAGCCTCAACAGAGGTGCTGGCTGCTTTTGCCGCTGAGCATTTTCACTTTATGGCACCTGATGCACTGCTGGCGCAGGAGACGCCGCCACCGGCGGAGTGGCTGATTGTGGATGAAGCCGCGGCGATCCCGGCCCCGCTGCTGCAGGCGCTGGTCAGCCGCTATCCCCGCATATTGCTCACCACCACCGTTCAGGGCTATGAAGGCAGCGGGCGCGGCTTTATCCTTAAATTCTGCGCCGGGCTTACCGGGGTTCACTATTTCACACTGGATGAGCCGCTACGCTGGTCGCGTTTTGATCCGCTGGAGCAGTGGCTGAATCAGGCGCTGCTGTTTGACGATGCCCGCGCCAGTGCGCCTGATACTCTGGTAACACCGCATCGTGTTGAACGTCACGATTTCAGCGCGCTTGAAGCCGCTTACCGTCTGCTCACCAGCGCGCACTATCGCACGTCGCCGCTTGATCTGCGCCGCCTGCTGGATGCACCAGGTATGCAGCTGTGGCGGGCGGGCAATGCACCTGCGTTACAGGGCGCGCTCTGGCTGGTGGAGGAGGGCGGTCTTGAACCTGAGCTGGCGCAGGCGGTCTGGGCGGGCATCCGGCGACCGCGCGGCAATCTGGTTGCGCAGTCGCTGGCAGCCCACGCCGGTCTGGCTGAGGCGGCAACCCTGCGCTCGCAGCGCATCAGCCGGATTGCCGTGGCGGCGGAGAGCCGTCGTCGGGGAACCGGACAGCAGCTTGTTGCGGCGGCGGTTAATGCGGCTGCCGATCACGACTACCTCTCTGTCAGCTTCGGCTACACTGAATCACTCTGGGCGTTCTGGCGTGCCTGTGGCTTTGCTCTGGTGCGGATTGGCAGTCAGCGCGAAGCCAGCAGCGGCTGTTACGCGGCGATGGCCATATTGCCCTGTTCTGCTGCGGGTGAGGCACTGACGCGCCGGGCAGCAGAACAGCTGGCGCGTGACTGGCCGCGATTGCAACAGCATATCGCGCTGGAACTGCAGTTTGATAAGACCACAGATGATGGATTGATCGCTCAGGATAACCATCTGGCCATCGGTTTCGCCTGGGCGCAGCGGCCACTGGAGGCGAGCCTGCCGGTATTGCAGCGCCTGGTTGAGTCCAGTGCCGTCTCCGTACCGCTGCTGGCCTCCGCGGTTGCTGCACCTGATGCGCTAAGCGACCTGGCCCGGCAGGCGGGCTTAAGCGGCCGCAAAGCGCTGATAGCTAAGCTACGTCAGCAGGCGGCTTCAGCCCTCGAAAGCCTGGGCGTTACTGCTGACGCGCTGCATCTGCCGTTGAAATAATTCGACCAGCTGGTTCAAATTATCCCCATATCATTTTGTGCCAGGCGGCGTAGAGTGAACACAGGAGGTCAACATGACACTGAAATATGTAATCGTTCAACAGCCTGCCACCACCGCACAGCTGTTTCTGCTCTATCACGGCGTTGGCGACAACCCGGATTCAATGGGTGAGATTGGCAACTGGTTTGCGAAAACTTTTCCCGACGCGCTGGTGGTTTCCGTCGGTTCACCCGGCGTGGTTCGTCAGTGGTTTGGCGAGACTGACCTGCACGATCAGACTATCCAGCAGCGGGTTGATGCGGCAATGCCGCAGTTTGTTGCGTCGGTGCGTCACTGGCAGAAAAAGAGCGGCGTGCGGCCGGAAGCGACAGCCTTAATCGGTTTTTCGCAGGGCGGCAGTATGGTGCTGGAAGGGGTTAAAGCCCATCCGGACCTGGCAGGTCGCGCAGTGGTGTTTAATGGCCGATTTATTACCCTGCCGGAAAAGGCCACTACCCGCACCACGATTCACCTGATCCACGGTGATTATGATGAACAGATCCCGCTTCACCATGCCCGGGAGGCGGAACAGCGGCTGACCGCCTGCGGTGGCGACGTGACACTCGATATCGTTGACGATCTGGCGCATGCCATCGATCACCGCAGCATGGAGCTGGCGCTGAATCATCTGCGCTATACGGTGCCAAAACGCTACTTTGATGAGGCGTTAAGCGGCGCAAAACCGGGTGACGATGACGTTATCGTGATGATGTAAAAAAGCCCCTGCAGTGCAGGGGCTTTTTCATTTACTTCTTCTTCGGCCAGTTGTCGTCGTCATCCCATTTATCGTTGAAATCACGATGCGGTGGCAGGTCAGGTTTGTTATCCATAAATTTTTTGTGATCGATGCGTTTCAGATCTTTATAAACATTCATCAACACACCAACCATCAGCAGGATCACCAGGATCCACCAGTAATCTTTAATAAATTCCATTTGATGCTCCTTAACATCGCCGTCAGGCGATCAGTTGTTCCATGATGCGCTGGTACATCCGGCTCAGCATCTGCAGGTCGGAGGCTTTCACACACTCATTGATTTTGTGAATGGTGGCATTCACCGGCCCCAGCTCCACCACCTGCGCGCCCATCCGGGCTATAAACCGGCCATCAGAGGTGCCGCCCGTGGTCAGCAGCTGCGGCTTAATTTCATTATAGTGCGCTACAGCTTTCACGACGGCATCCACCAGCTTACCGCGTGAGGTCAGGAAGGGCTGCCCCGAAAGTTTCCACTCGATGGTGTAACGCAGCTGATGACGATCCAGCAACTCTGCGACCCGCTGACGGATCATCTCATCGGTGAGTTCGGTGCTGAAGCGGAAGTTGAACTGCACAAACAGCTCGCCGGGGATCACATTGTTGCTGCCGGTGCCCGCCTGGACATTAGCAATCTGCATGCTGGTGGCCGGGAAGAACTCATTTCCCTGATCCCACTCCGTCGCGACCAGCTCAGTCAGCGCAGGCATCGCCCGGTGAACCGGATTATCCGCCAGATGCGGATAGGCGACGTGGCCCTGCACACCGTGTACCGTCAGGTTGGCGGTAATTGAGCCGCGCCGGCCATTCTTCACCACGTCACCGACGACTTCCGTACTGGAAGGCTCGCCGACCAGGCAATAGTCCAGGCGTTCGCGACGCGCCATCAGCCGCTCAACCACTTTAACCGTGCCGTTGGTCCCACTGGCCTCTTCATCAGAGGTAATCATAAAGGCGAGGCGGCCCCGGTGATGGGGACGCACCGCCACAAAACGTTCGGCGGCCACCACCATGGCCGCCAGCGAGCCTTTCATATCAGCCGCGCCACGGCCAAACAGCATGCCATCGCGGATGGTCGGTTCAAATGGCGGGTTGATCCAGCGACTGGCATCGCCAGGCGGCACCACATCGGTGTGACCGGCAAACGCCAGCGTTTCACCTTCGCCACGGGTGGCCCAGAAATTCAGGGTATCGTCGATGTTCATCGTTTCAATCTTAAAGCCAATGGCTTCAAGACGGGCGATCAGCAGAGCCTGACATCCGGCATCATCGGGGCTGAGAGAGGGGCGACGAATAAGCTGCTGCGTCAGCTCAATGACCGGGCAAAACATATTATGACTTCTCCTGAATAGCATTCTGATAGGTGGCTTCGCTGAAACCGGCGAGCAGGGAGCCATCCGGGGTGCGCAACAGCGGACGCTTAATCATGGCGGGATGCGCCAGCATCAGCGCCCTGGCGCTGCTGGCATCGTTAACCGCTTCACGATCAGCCTCGGGCAGTTTACGCCAGGTCGTGCCGCGTGTGTTAATCAGGGCTTCATAGCCCAGCGCATCGATAAATTCCTGCAGCAGGGCATCGCTCAGGCCATCGGCACGGTAGTCGTGAAAGTGATAATCAATACCTGCATCTGTCAAAAAGCGCCGGGCTTTTTTTATGGTGTCGCAATTTTTAATCCCGAACATCACCCACTGCGTGCTCATTGCCCGATCCTTATTATCCTGTGAGAAGAGAAAGCTGAAAAAAGCAGCCAAAGCGCGAGTTTAGCATAGTGTAATCGGTTGCGGCATCCGCGCTGGCGCGGGAATCAGGCCGGGTATCCTGCACCCCGTCTCTTAATTTCCCCTCGGGTAAACGCTATCAATTACGCAGGCAATTATTACCCTGCTTATCGATGCGTGCTTAAGAATTTCGCCATGTTGATAAAATAGTCTACCGCTGGGCTTAAAATAAATTATTTTCAATGAGGTTAAGGAGTTGCTGAAATGTGCGTCAGCTTCCAGAATCAGCAACATTCATGTTTTTGTGAGGCTTGCCGATAGGTATAACAGGTGTAAACGTATTCACCTGCTTAAAAAAAGCGCGTAATATTGTCAGCACAATAAGAGAGGGCATTATGATTGACACTGAAATGGGAACCTGGAAAGAATTTATCGAAGCGATGTTACGCAACAAGTAATACGCTCAGAAAAAAGCAGGTCATTCCCACTTGCTGGAATTCTTACCACACACAGAAATAAAGCGGCCACTGAGTTCAGTGGCCGCTTTTTATTTAGCGTTAGTCGTGCAGTTTCTCTTTAAGCGGGAAGCGACGGCGGACCAGCACAAAGAACAGCGGCACAAAAAAGATCGCCAGCAGCGTGGCGGAGATCATCCCGCCCATCACGCCGGTTCCCACGGCGTGCTGGCTGCCGGAACCTGCACCGCTACTGATTGCCATCGGCAGCACCCCAAAAATAAAGGCCAGCGAGGTCATCAGAATCGGCCGCAGACGCTGACGCGATGCCTCCAGCGTGGACTCCACCAGTTCACGGCCTTTGCTGTTAATCTCATTAGCAAACTCAACAATCAGGATGGCGTTTTTGGCGGATAGCCCCACGACCGTCAGCAGGCCAACCTGGAAATAGACATCATTCTCCAGCCCGCGCATCCAGGTGGCGATAAGCGCGCCCACCACACCCAGCGGCACCACCAGCATTACCGAGAACGGGATCGACCAGCTCTCATACAGCGCGGCCAGGCAGAGGAACACCACCAGCAGCGAAATCGCATAAAGCGCTGGAGCCTGCGAGCCGGAGAGCCGTTCCTGATAAGAAGCACCGGTCCACTGGAACCCGACACCCAGCGGCAGCGCATTGACCAGCTTTTCCATTTCATCCATCGCCGTACCGCTGCTGACGCCATTCGCCGCTTCGCCGACAATCTCCAGCGACGAATAGCCGTTGTAACGTTCAAGGCGTGGTGAACCGGTCTCCCAGCGGCTGGTGGCAAACGCGGAGAAGGGCACCATTTTGCCGCTGCTGTTGCGCACGTACCACTTGTTGATGTCGTCCGGCAGCATGCGGAATTCGGCGGCGGCCTGCACATAGACCTTTTTTACCCGCCCCCGATCCAGGAAGTCATTCACATAGCTGGAGCCCCACGCGGTAGTCAGGGTGTCGTTGATGGTGTCCAGCGACACGCCCAGCGCCTGCGCTTTGCGGGCATCCACATCAATCTGCAGCTGCGGGCTGTCATCCAGTCCATTGTGCCGTACCCGCGATAGCGACTTATCGTTGCCCGCCATCTCCAGCAGTTTGTCGCGCATCGCCATCAGTTGCGTATGACCGATACCCGCGTGATCCTGTAGCTGCATGTCAAAGCCGGAGCTGCTGCCCATGCCGGTAATGGCGGGCGGACTGCTGGCAATCACCCGCCCCTCTTTAATTTTCTGAAACGCCTGAGTCGCACGATCGATAATGGCGAATGAGGTGCGATCGGCACCTGGCCGATCTTCCCAGTCTTTCAGCCGCACAAACAGACGTGCCACATTCTGCCCATTGCCGCCCGGGCCGGCCCCGATGGTAGAGAACACCGACAGCACGTTGGCCTTCTCCTCAGTGAGATAATAGTGTTCAACTTTCGCGACCACGCTGGCGGTTTGCTCAAGCGTTGCGCCCGCCGGAAGCTGAACCTGAGTCAGGAAGACGCCGCGATCTTCCAGCGGCAGAAACGAGGTTGGCAGACGCAGAAACAGAAACGCCATCAGGCCGATAATGCCGAGATAGAGCAGCAGCCAGCGACCGCCCCTGCGCAGAATGCCTGCAACGCCGCGCTGATAGCGGTCAGCATTGCGATTGAAGTGACGATTGAACCAGCCGAAGAAACCGCGACGCTCAGGCTGCTCGCCCTTCACCACGGGTTTCAGCAACGTGGCACACAGCGCCGGTGTCAGGATCATCGCGACCAGCACCGACAGCACCATTGCCGAAACAATGGTGATGGAGAACTGACGGTAAATCGCGCCGACGGTACCGCCAAAAAATGCCATCGGCACAAACACCGCAGAGAGCACCAGCGCGATACCGACCAGTGCGCCCTGAATCTGGCCCATCGATTTTCGCGTGGCGGCACGCGGCGAGAGCCCCTCTTCGTGCATGATACGTTCGACGTTCTCCACCACGACGATGGCATCGTCTACCAGCAGCCCTATCGCCAGCACCATGGCAAACATGGTCAGGGTATTGATACTGAACCCGCAGGCATAGAGCACGCTGAAGGTACCGAACAGCACGACCGGCACGGCAATGGTCGGGATTAACGTGGCACGGAAGTTCTGCATAAACAGGTACATCACGCCGAAGACCAGCACGATCGCCTCCAGCAGCGTCTTCACCACATCGGTGATCGACGCTTTAACGAACGGCGAGGTTTCATAGGCAATTTTCGCTTCCAGACCGTGCGGGAAGTAGTGCGACAGCTCCTCTATACGTGCACGGACCAGCTTATCGGTGTTCATCTCGTTGGCACCGGACGCAAGTTTTACGCCCAGGCCTGACGCGGGCTGGCCGTTATAGCGGCTCAGATAATCATACTTCTCCGCGCCCAGCGCCACGGTGGCGACATCCCCCAGCGTCACCACAGAACCGTCGGGATTGTTCTTCAGCGTAATGGCCCGGAACTGCCCGGGGGTCTGCAGCATCGACTGGGCATTCACCGTCGCGTTCAGCGCCTGCTTCTCTACGGATGGCAGACCACCGACCTGACCCACGGCAACCTGAGTGTTCTGCGACTGAATTGCACTGACCACATCGTCGGTGGTCAGCGCGTAGGCGATCAGTTTGTTAGGATCGAGCCAGATGCGCATCGCATATTGCGAGCCGTAAGCGTCTACCTGGCCGACACCATCAATACGGCTCAGCGGATCCTGAATATTACTGGCGACATAGTCTGAAATATCCTGCTTATCCATACTGCCGTCGGTTGAGACGAAAGCGACCATCAGAATATTGCTGTCACCGGTTTTATTGACCGTTACGCCCTGCGACTGAACCGCCTGCGGCAATTTGCGCAGCGCTGACTGCAACTGGTTCTGAACCTGCTGACGGGCTTCATCGGGATTGGTCCCGGCGGTAAAGGTGAGGGTGATCTGTGCCTGACCCGTGTTGCTGCTGTTCGAGGACATGTACATCAGATTATCGATGCCGGTCATGTTCTGCTCGATAACCTGAGTAACGGTGTTCTCCAGCGTCTGGGCGGATGCGCCGGGGTAGTTGGCGGTGATGCGCACGTTGGGTGGTGCCAGATCGGGATACTGTTCAACAGGCAGCGAAATAATCGAAAGCGTGCCGCACAGGCACAGCAGAATCGCCAGAACCCAGGCAAAGATGGGACGGTCGATAAAGAAATTCGACATTAAATCGACACTCCTCAGGGACTTTCATAAGCGTTCAGGCCCACCGGCAACGGGCGCACTGGCCGACAAACCGGATGGTTTTTGCCACGATTTTCCGCCGCCATTTACTCTACGTGCGGCAGCGGGGGAAATCGTGGAGAAATTGAGGAGAAAATGTAAATTCGTTGGCTATTTGCGGCTTTCAAGCCACATTACCGTGGCAGCGACGCGTGAGCGGACATCCAGCTTACGCAGCAGGTTGCGGATATGCACTTTTACGGTCTCTTCAGAAATGTGCAGAATAGCCGCGATCTCTTTGTTCGACAGGCCGCGCGCCACCTCCTGCAGCACGTCGCACTCGCGCCCGGTGAGCTGACGCAGGGGATCGGCACTGTGCTGGCGATTAGCCAGATAACGGGCCACGCCTTCACTGAAGACCTTTTCACCCTGCGATGCCTGCAGAATATGCCCCAGCAGGATTTCCGGCTCGCTGTCCTTAAGCAGATAGCCATCGGCACCCGCATCCACCATGGCGAAGATATCACTGCGGGCATCAGAGACCGTCAGGACCAGAATGCGTGAACTGATCCCTTCATGGCGCAACGCCTTCAGCGTATCCAGCCCGGACATACCTTTCATATTCAGGTCGAGCAGAATAATATCGGGTTCCTGACGGCGGGCCTCGGCCAGCGCTTCCGTGCCGTTGTTGGCTTCTGCGATGACCTCAAGTCGGGGATCCAGCGCCAGCAGCTGACGAACACCGCGGCGCATCAGCGGATGGTCATCCACAATCATCAATGTTAATGCGGGCTGTTGCATAGGTTCTCCATTTCATCGGCTTCAGGCGGCGGCAGAAGAGCAGAGCTGGCACCATAGGGGTCCGTACCCGCTGGCCTGCGCGCTGAGACCGATAGATTATCTGAATAAGTTAACATCACGTCGGGCGCTTTATGTCAGTGAGCGCGCCGGTTGCGGTGGAAAGCGCAGTTCGACCCGGGTACCCCGTTGCTGAGTGTGAATCGTCAGGTTGCCACTCAGGCGCTGGGCACGCTCTGTCATAATCGTCAGACCGTAATGGCCCGCGGGTTCGTCAGTGCTGTTCATTCCCACCCCGTCATCCGTAATTGTCAGTAAGTGCTCACCTTGTTCGCTGTGCTGATAATCCACCCGAATCACCTGCGCGCTGGCGTGACGGATGGCATTCAGCAGCGCCTCACGGGCAATCTGCAACACATGCACCTGCTGTTGTGCCTCAAGACTCTGCAGGCCGGTCTGATAGTTAAAGTATATCTCTGCGCCGCTTTTTTCCTGCAACGAGGCGATCATCGCCTGCATCGCCGCCACCAGATCCGCCTGCTCAATGGTCAGGCGGAAGGTGGTCAGCAGCTCACGCAGCTGACGGTAGGCATCGGCCAGCGCCTGATCGAAGTCAGCGATAATCGCGTGGGCGGCGCTGTCATCCTTATCCACAGTGCGGCGCAGCAGGGTCAGCTGAATACGTAAAAACGAGAGCGACTGGGCCAGCGAGTCATGTAATTCCCGGGCAATGGTGGCGCGCTCTTCAATCAGCAGCATCTGCTGATATTGCTGCTGTGCCTGCCAGATCCAGATTGCCCGTCCCAGCATCGCCGCCAGGCTGCGCATCAGCTCATTGGGATACGTAACGCCAGCCGACTGCCAGCGCAGTTCGCCAATCTGTTGATCGTCCTGCTGTAACGGCAGACGCTGCCACTCACCGTCAGCCTGAACATCCCCCGCGCAGAACTGAAACTGGTCGCTGTCCAGCCGGATCGCTGTCAGTTTTTCGCGCGTCAGCACAGTGGTTAACACTGCCTCAAACAGTGCCGGATGCAACGGGCTGGCCGTCAGCATCTGCGAGCTGTCGTAAAGCAGTGACAGCGTGCGATTCGCCTGGGTTAAGTCTTCCGTTTTCGCGCGTACCGTACTTTCCAGTAGTTGATAGTGCGAATGCAGACGCGCCGCCATGCCGCTGAAAGCATGCGACAGTACCCGCAGTTCATTCTGCTGCTCAACGTGCAGCGGCGGAAAAGCAAAATTGCCGCTTTCGACGTAGCGACTGGCCGTGACCAGCGCATTAAGTGGCCGCACCACCTGCAGCCGGGTAAAGCGAATCGTCATCAGTGCCAGCACGACAATAGCAATGACACCTGCCAGGCTGCTGGCCGCCACCAGACGCATTTTCAGCTCGGTATAGCGCTGCAAACCCAGTACAAAGCGATCAATTTCACCGACGTAGATCGGCACCTGCTGCTGGTATGCCACGGTATCACCCTGCTGCAACTGCTGCTGCAGGGAAGGCCATGCAGCGCGCAGTCGCTGATAGCGAGCGCTGACTTCGCGTGGTACCCAGGGCCGATCCAGCTTTTGCAGCACCGGGGCATCCAGCGTTTGCTGATAGAGCGTCAGGTGATGCGCAAGATTTTGTGGCTGACGGCTGGCGTCCCATGCCATGCGATAGCTCTGCATGCGCAGGGATCCCGCCAGATTGATCGCCTCCGCATCGCGCTGACTGCTGAGCAGCGTGACTAAGGCGAGACCGGTGGTGAGCAGCGACAGCAGGACAATGGCGCTGAGCGCCTTAGCGATGCTTTGAGTAACGGAACGTTTAACAATCACATGGATGGCCCTGTTGAAAGTGCGGGAATTATAAGAGCGCAATAACGTAACGCAAATGATCCATCCCCTGTTTATCGCACAGGCGGTTACACATCGCACATAAAATGACCACAACTGACAGTTCCCAGGATGGGCTACCGATTTGTGGTTAAAAAAGGAACAGGTTTACATCGTCCCGATGTTGCTTTTCATTGCAACGCTAATAATTCATCCAGTCATCAGCTCAACCCGATCACAGATTAAGGAGCATCCAATGAAAAAGCTGAATGCTGTACTGGCGGGCGCATTATTGGCTACCGCTTCCTTTACCGCTTTTGCTGCTGCGCCGGTCGACCGGTCACAGGCTCAGAACATGCAGAGCATCGGCAGCGTGTCAGTCTCCGGCGTTCGCGGCTCACTGGACGATGCGAATCGCCAGTTGTCGCAAAAAGCGGAAGAGATGGGCGCCAGCCATTACCGCGTTATCGGCGTTGATAACCCAGGCGACTCCAGCCTGTGGAGCGGCACCGCAGAGATTTATCGCTAACCCAACCCTCCTGTTTCCATCCCTGTAGCTTTTACCGGCCTGAAAATGGCCGGTTTTTTTGTTTTTGTGCATCAGGATGGATTCTTACAAATCAGCCTGTGCATCTGCCCGGTATATTTTGCTTCGTTCTTGCAGAACGGGTAGGATTCATCGCCGTAAATTCCCGCGCTGCCTGGCACTCACTCACAGGCAAACGCATAGAGGAAAATACCCCATTTCACAGGGCATTACGCCCGAAACGGGGATGCGACGACTGATAGTCAGGACAAACAGGAATGCTATGAAATCTAAAAACAAAACCCCAGGCGAGATGCGCGCTGCGAAACGACGCTGGCTCAACTCTCATGACGCCGGCTACCAGAAGGCGATGGGTAACCGTCACGTACAGATGATTGCGATCGGCGGTGCCATCGGTACCGGTTTGTTCCTGGGCGCAGGTGGCCGTTTGCAGGCTGCTGGCCCCGCTTTAGCCATCATCTATCTGGTGTGTGGCATCTTCTCCTTCTTTATTCTGCGTGCGCTGGGCGAACTGGTATTACACCGTCCCAGCAGCGGCAGCTTCGTCTCCTATGCTCGTGAATTCCTGGGCGAGAAAGCCTCTTATGTGGCGGGCTGGATGTACTTCGTCAACTGGGCGATGACCGGCATCGTTGATATCACCGCCGTCGCGCTCTACATGCACTACTGGGGCGCGTTTGGTGATGTGCCACAGTGGGTCTTCGCCCTGGGCGCGCTGGCGATTGTCGGCACCATGAACATGATTGGCGTTAAGTGGTTTGCCGAGATGGAGTTCTGGTTCGCGCTGGTAAAAGTGCTGGCGATTGTCATCTTCCTGGTGGTGGGCGTGGTATTCCTTGGCACCGGCAAACCGCTGGATGGCAACAGCACCGGCTTCCATCTGATCACCGATAACGGTGGCCTGTTCCCGCACGGTTTACTGCCAGCACTGGTGCTGATTCAGGGCGTAGTGTTCGCCTTTGCCTCTATCGAACTGGTGGGTACGGCGGCCGGCGAATGTAAAGACCCGAAAACCATGCTGCCGAAAGCAATCAACAGCGTGATCTGGCGTATTGGCCTGTTCTATGTCGGCTCTGTGGTGCTGCTGGTGCTGCTGCTGCCATGGAACGCTTATCAGGCGGGTCAGAGTCCGTTCGTGACCTTCTTCTCGAAGCTGGGCGTGCCTTACGTTGGCAGCATCATGAATATCGTAGTGCTGAGTGCGGCGCTTTCCAGCCTGAACTCCGGCCTCTACTCGACCGGGCGTATTCTGCGCTCCATGTCGATGGGTGGCTCTGCGCCGAAATTCATGTCAAAGATGAACAGTCAGCAGGTTCCTTATGCCGGTATTCTGGTGACCGTCGCCGTCTATGTGATTGGTGTGGTGCTTAACTACTATGTGCCTTCTCAGGTGTTTGAGATCGTCCTGAACGTTGCCTCGCTGGGCATTATCTCCTCCTGGGCCTTTATCGTGGTTTGCCAGTTGCGTCTGCGCAAAGCGATCAAAGAGGGCAAGGCGGATGATGTCAGCTTCAAGCTGCCAGGCGCGCCGTTTACCTCGTGGCTGACGCTGCTGTTCCTGTTCAGTGTGCTGGTGCTGATGGCGTTTGACTACCCGAACGGGACGTACACCATCGCCTCCATTCCGCTGATTGCGGTATTACTGGTGCTGGGATGGTTTGGCGTGCGTAAGCGCGTTCACGCCATAGCTGAGACCGAACAGGATCATCACGAAGAAGAGCCTCAGCCGACCCGCCTGGCTGACGACACCTCACGCTGATAAGTTTTGCAGCAATCAGGCCAGCCTCCGGGCTGGCTTTTTTTTGCCCGCAAATCGACACGTTACGACAAGAATTAGGATAGTTTTCCCGTAAGCCCCCCTCTATGATGAAAAGCTCCCTTTATGCGGTAGTGGAGTCCTCATGTCGTTTAAGATCACTATCATCAAAGATAAGCTCCTGTCTGAAAACTGGTTTGTGCTGCGTAACTACACCTATGAGATTACCGATCGTCGTGGCGAGGTTATCCGCCATAAACGCGAAGTCTACGACCGCGGAAATGGGGCGACTATACTGCTCTACAACCGTGAAAAGAACAGCGTGGTCCTGACACGCCAGTTCCGTATTGCGACTTACGTCAATGGTAACGACGACGGCATGTTAATCGAAGCCTGTGCGGGCTTGCTGGACGACGACTCTCCGGAAGATTGCATTCGCAAAGAGGCGATTGAAGAGACCGGTTATGCGGTGGGCGAGGTGGAAAAACTCTATGCCTGCTATATGTCGCCGGGCGGCGTCACTGAATTGATCCACTTTTTTGCAGCGGTTTATAATGAATCGCTGCGCGACAATGCGGGGGGCGGCGTTGAAGATGAGTCGATCGACGTGCTGGAATTAAGCTTTCCGGATGCGCTGGCAATGGTCGCTGAGGGTCGCATTCGTGACGGCAAAACCATCATGCTGCTTCAGCATGCACAGATTGCGGGCTGGCTGACGCCATAAAACCGTGCCAGTAAGCCTGTTGCCGCGTGCCGGCATTGAGGGAGAGTGGTGAGCGTTAATCCACTTTATGTGCGCTTTTTAAGCAGTTAACTGCGCTTTTTGCACAGGTTCACAGATTGTAAACCCTGGCAGGCCCGTTGATGCGCTATTCTCTCCACTCTGGGTATTCGGGGATCGATCTTCTTAATGTCGTATTGGATGAAATCGTTTTGGCTGTTGCCGTCTCTGTGGGTTGCCTCTGTTCAGGCGGAACCGTTGCAAAAGTCATTCAACGACTGGCAAATTACCTGTAACAATGAAGCCTTTTGCGTGGCGCGGAATATTCCGGGGGACAAAGGGCTGGTGATGACGATTTCGCGGCATGCGGGCGTCAACGATCGCCCCTTGCTCCGAATAGACTATGGCAGCGCCTACAGTGGTGCGCTGCCGGGTGGCCCGCTACAGGATAACCTGCTGCTCGATCAGCGCCGGCTTAAACCCGACCTCAAACACTGGACGGTAGAGCCGCATCATCTCGCCACCAGCAATGCTATCGCCATTGATGAATTTTTTGATCTGGTGATGGAGGCCAAAAACCTGCAGCTCACTTTTGATCCCAATGCGCTGATCTCCCTGCGCGGCATGAAGGCCGCGCTGTTGCTGATGGATGACACTCAGGGACGGGTCAACAGTATGAGCGCGTGGATCAAACGTGGCGACAGGGCCAGCTGGGATGTCCCGCCACCGCCTGCACTGCCGCCGCTGCCGCCTGCGGTCAGGTCACCCGCTGCACTGACGCGCGATGAGACCAGCGGATTAATTGACTACGGCACCTGGCGGGTTAATACCGACGCCTGCTCACTCGATCCGCTGCGCCGTGAAGTCAGCGTGGCGCCACTTACCGACCAGCGCGCGCTGCTGCTGGTGAGTTGTGAAATGGGTGCATATAACGTGATCGATCTGGCGTTTGAAGTGACACGCAGTCCGCCCTATGTGGCGCGTGGGATCACCCTGACTCTGCCGTTCACCCCGCCAGGCGCCAGCGATCGTCAGCTTGAGCTGATTAACGCCGAATATGACGCGGCCAGCGGTCAGCTCTACACGTTTGGTAAGGGCCGTGGATTAGGCGACTGCGGCAGGGCGACACGCTGGCAATTTGATGGCACACATTTTGTGTTAGCGGAATATGCGGAAGAGTCGACCTGTGATGCCTGGCATAGCAGTGATGACTGGCCAACCCTGTGGGTCAGCCAGTCTGACGGTGGCGTACAGCAGCGTTAACGAATGACCTGCACCATCATCGGTGAGCCAAGCTGGTTGCCGACCAGTTCGGCCAGCATATTATTCACACCGTCGCTCATCGGCGTAAAGCGGGTCAGCGGCGAACGCGTCACCACCACAAAAACCCCCACGTTATGCTGCGGCACCATCGCCATATAGGTGATGAATCCGCCGCCGCCGCCGGTTTTCTGAATGATACCGGGACGACCACTTTTCGGTCCCATGTAGACCCAGCCCATGCCCAGCGCATCCGCTTTACCCGGCACATCCATGCCTTCGACTTTAGTGAGCTGGTCGCGGCGATAGATCAGCGTCTGCAGGCGATCGATCTGCGGCGTGCGATGGTTAACCGACGAGTTCAGGAACTGCTGCATCCAGCGGCCCATATCATCCGGTGTTGAGTAAACCCCGCCGCTGCCAATCGCGGCCAGCGTGTTATTACACGGACTGGCCCCTTTTTCGGCCACCATCAGGCGTCCGCACTGCTCAGGCGATGGCGTAAACGTGGTGTCCTTCATGCCGAGCGGACGGGTAATCAGCTGCTGAAACAACGCCGGATAGGGTGTTCCACTGGCACGTGACAGCGCATCGCCCAGCAGATCGTAGCCCAGGTTGGAATAGGCGGCACTGCTGCCTGGTGCGGCTTTGAGGTTCGCGCGCGCCAGCCATGCCCAGCGTTCGCTCTTCGTTGGCCAGACAAACACCGGACGCTGCGCTTTGCCGCCTGGCTGCTCGCGCGGCAGTCCACTGGTGTGGGTTGAGAGATTAATCAGGCGAATCGGCTGGCCATTGTAAGTGGGCACCCGTGCACCCGGGGGCGCATATTTACTCAGGGGATCGTCAAGGCGAATCTGTCCGCGCTCAGCCATTTTTACCATTACTTCACTGGTCATCAGCTTACTCAGCGAGGCGATGCGAATCAGCGAATCTTTCTGCGGACGGACATTGTTGCCGGGACGGGTTTCACCAAAGCTGGCGAACACTCGCTGATTGCCATCAATTGCCACCAGTGCCATGCCGGTTGCACCGCTGCCGTAAAAGATATGTTCCGCATAGCGATCAACAATCTGAGAGGCCAGCAGCGGATCGGGCGCGACCTGCGCCATGCTTTTTAATGGAAGCAGTGAAACCATCAGGGCCAGTAAATAGGGTGTGCGCATGTTCAACGGAAGTGGCTTCGCTATAAAATCGGAGGAAATCTGCCTTCACTCATCGGGATGCATCAGGTCCGAACCGCGTTATCCCGGCAGAACAACAGCAGGGAAAGACGGACAGCCAGCGCACAGGCAGCATTAAGTATGACGGCTCTATAGTAATGAGTTTGCGCAGGGCGGGAAGGGGGGGAATGGAGTTTTTTTTATGTATCAGGCTATATGTGGAAATGGCCCTTCCCGGTGAGCCGGGAAGGGCATAAGCATTAAACTGGCTTGAGTAATGCTTCAGCGTGGCTGACGATATTCTCAACCGTGAAGCCAAACTCCGGGAACAGCTGACTGGCCGGGGCGGATTCACCAAAGGTGGTCATACCGACAATCGCACCGTCCAGACCGACATACTTGAACCAGTAGTCCGCAATACCCGCTTCTACCGCCACACGCGCTTTCACGCCGCTCGGCAGTACGGATTCGCGGTAAGCAGCATCCTGCGCATCAAACAGGTCAGTTGAAGGCAGTGAAACCACCCGCACCTTGTGACCGCCTGACGTGAGCTTATCCGCTGCACCCAGGGTGATCTCAATCTCTGAACCGGTCGCGATAAGAATCACGTCTGGTGTACCGTCGCAATCCTTCAGCACGTAGCCGCCGCGTTTGATGTTTTCGATCTGCTCCGGGGTACGTTCCGGCTGCAGCAGATTCTGACGCGAAAGGATTAGCGCTGTCGGGCCGTGATGACGTTCGACGGCGGCTTTCCACGCTACAGCCGTTTCGACCTGATCGCACGGACGCCATACGCTCATGTTTGGCGTCAGACGCAGGCTGGCGATCTGCTCTACCGGCTGGTGCGTCGGGCCATCTTCACCCAGACCGATGGAGTCATGGGTGTAGACCAGAATCTGGCGTGCCTTCATCAGTGCAGCCATACGCGCGGCGTTACGCGCATATTCGACAAACATCAGGAAGGTTGCGGTGTAAGGCACGAAACCACCATGATGCGCGATACCGTTGCCAATTGCCGTCATACCAAATTCACGCACGCCGTAGTGAATGTAGTTACCCGCAGGATCCTCTTTGATCGATTTAGAGCCTGACCAGATGGTGAGGTTACTCGGCGCCAGGTCAGCGGAACCGCCAAGGAATTCCGGCAGCATTTTGCCGTAGGCTTCCAGTGAGTTCTGAGATGCTTTACGGCTGGCGATTTTCTGCGGATTAGCCTGCAGATCCTGGATGAAGCGGGTCGCTTCGGTTTCCCATGTGGCAGGCATTTCGCCATTCATACGGCGCTCATACTCTTTCGCCAGCTCGGGATGGGCCTCTTTATAAGCCGCAAACTTCGCATCCCAGGCTTTTTCGCGTTCAGCACCCGCTGCTTTGGCATCCCACTGCTGGTAGATTTCAGCCGGGATTTCAAATGCCGGATAGTTCCAGCCAAGCTGTTTACGGGTCAGCGCCACTTCGGCCTCGCCCAGCGCTGCGCCGTGCGATTCCTCTTTACCGGCTTTGTTCGGTGAACCGAAACCGATAATGGTGCGGCAGATAATCAGTGAAGGCTTATCGGTGACGCTCTGCGCTTCTTTGATCGCCTCGCGGATAGCATCAGCGTCATGGCCGTCGATGTCGCCGATCACATGCCAGTTATATGACTCAAAGCGTTTATGCGTATCGTCGGTAAACCAGCCTTCGGTTTCGCCATCAATCGAGATGCCGTTGTGGTCATAGAAGCCGATCAGTTTGCCCAGACCCAGGGTGCCCGCCAGAGAACAGACTTCGTGCGAGATCCCTTCCATCAGACAGCCATCGCCCATAAACACATAGGTATGGTGGTCAACGATTTCATGGTCCGGACGGTTAAACTGTGCAGCCAGCGTGCGCTCAGCAATCGCCAGGCCTACGGCATTAGCCAGACCCTGACCCAGTGGGCCGGTGGTGGTTTCAACGCCAGGCGTATAACCGATCTCCGGGTGGCCTGGGGTCTTAGAGTGCAGCTGACGGAAATTTTTCAGTTCTTCAATCGGCAGGTCATAACCGCTCAGGTGCAGCAGGCTATAAAGCAGCATGGAGCCGTGGCCGTTGGAGAGGATAAAGCGGTCACGATCAAGCCAGGCGGGATTGGTCGGATTATGCTGGAGGAAGTCGCGCCACAACACTTCGGCGATATCGGCCATACCCATCGGCGCACCGGGGTGGCCTGAATTTGCCTTCTGAACCGCATCCATGCTCAGTGCACGAATCGCGTTTGCCAACTCTCTGCGTGAGGACATAAAGTTCTCCCTTGTTATGCATCAGGGCGGGAACGTCCCGCCCGATTAAAATAAAGACTACAGGCGTGCGGCGAGCACATCTTCCAGCTTCTGCTGGTCAACCGCGAACTGGCGGATGCCGTCAGAGAGTTTTTCGACTGCCATTGGATCCTGGTTATGTTCCCAGCGGAACTCCGCCTCGGAGAGCGGTGACGGCTGATGGAAGCCTTCGGTAGAAGGTTCCAGTTTTCGTTCCAGCGGCGCATCGCTGTTCTGCAGCTCTTCCAGCAGGTTCGGCGACAGCGTCAGGCGATCGCAGCCGGCCAGCGCGATAATCTGCTCCACTTTACGGAAGCTGGCGCCCATGATGATGGTGCTGTAACGGTGCTTTTTGTAGTAGTCATAGATACGACGCACAGATTTTACGCCTGGATCTTCATCCGCCACGTAGGGTTCCAGTGGCTTGCGTGAGTTATACCAGTCGTAGATACGGCCAACGAACGGAGAGATCAGGAACACGCCCGCTTCGGCACAGGCACGCGCCTGCGCAAAGGAGAACAGCAGCGTCAGATTACAGTGGATGCCGTTTTTCTCCAGCTCTTCCGCTGCACGGATGCCTTCCCAGGTCGAGGCCAGCTTAATCAGTACGCGTGAGCGATCGATGCCATGCTCTTCATACATCCGAATCAGTTTTTCTGCTTTGGTGACACACATGCCACGATCGAAGGAGAGGCGCGCATCCACTTCGGTCGAAACACGGCCCGGTATGCTTTTCAGGATTTCCATACCGAGGTTGATCGCCACTTTGTCGCTTGCATTGATAATCTGCGTCTCTTTGCTGCCGCCCTGTTTTTTCGCGTACTCAATCGCGTCATCCATCAGGTGCTTATACCCTTCCAGACCGGACGCTTTCAGAATAAGTGAAGGGTTGGTGGTGGCGTCTTCCGGGTGGTAATTACGAATCGATTCGATATCACCACTGTCCGCCACCACGGTAGTGAACTGTTTTAGGGCTTCTAGCTGGTTCATCTCTAAACTCCTTGAAAAGAAAAATGAAAGCGAACAGGGTGCACCTCAGGCCTCGCAGCCGGTCTGTGGCATGTTCTGCTACCGGTAACGCGAACCCATAACATTGCAACAGAGACTTTCTGATGAAAATGCGGTTTCTCTGATTGTTGCGCTGCGAGGCGGTGAGAAGGAGCCGTCATGCGGTTTTTACCGTGGGGTGCGCCATATTCCATCCTTAAGCATAGCAGTCAGGACGAATGACGCAGGTAACACTGTAGCAATCTGTGCCCTGTGAAACGGAACGGGTCTGTCGGGAGAAAGGTAAGCGCAGCGCGGGTTGCGGGCCGCGCTGCAGCGGGAGAAGCGATCAGACCGGGAGGTTCAGCCAGTTTTTTACCGGCAGGAAATCGCGATAGAGCGCAGCTTCTGGAGAGTCGGCATCGGGCTGATAATCATATTCCCAGCGCACCAGCGGTGGCATCGACATCAGAATCGATTCCGTACGGCCGCCGGTCTGCAAACCAAACAGCGTGCCACGGTCCCACACCAGATTGAACTCCACATAGCGACCACGGCGGTAGAGCTGGAACTGGCGCTCACGATCGCCCCACGGGTGATCTTTACGGCGCGCCACAATGGGCCGATAGGCATCCATAAAGCCGCGGCCTACTGCCTGCATAAAGCTGAAGCTCTGCTCAAAGTCGGGCGTGTTGAGATCGTCAAAAAAGAGGCCGCCAATGCCGCGCTGCTCATCACGATGCTTCAGATAGAAGTAATCATCACACCACTTTTTATAGCGCGGATAGACATCCTCGCCAAAGGGCTGACAGAGATTAGCGGCTGTCTGATGCCAGTGCAGCGCATCTTCTTCAAAGCCATAAAACGGCGTCAGGTCAAAGCCGCCGCCAAACCACCAGACCGGATCGGCCCCCGGTTTCTCTGCGATAAAAAAGCGCACGTTGGCGTGGCTGGTCGGCACATAGGGATTATTCGGGTGGATCACCAGCGACACGCCCATCGCTTCAAAGCTGCGACCGGCCAGCTCGGGCCGGTGCGCGGTCGCTGATGCCGGCATCTGATCGCCATGCACATGCGAAAAGTTGACGCCTGCCTGCTCAAACACCGCGCCGTTGCGCAGGACGCGGCTCTGACCACCGCCGCCGCCAGGGCGCTGCCAGCTATCTTCAGCAAACTGTGCGCCGCCATCTTCAGCCGCCAGCTGGTTACAAATCTCATCCTGCAATGCGAGCAGGAACGCTTTTACGCGGGAAATATCAGCCATCTTTTCGCTTATCGTTTATCAAAGTCTGACGCGATTATACGCAAAAGCGCGCCGCTTGTATGGGCGCGGCGCGTTGCACGACGCAAACCGGCCAGATGAATCAGGCATTGCGGCGGTCAAACTCATCGAAGTAGTTGACGATGCCGCTGGCAATAGCCGAAGCAATTTTCTGGCGAAATGCGATGGTGCCGAGCAACTGCTCTTCACGTGGATTGGTAATAAAAGAGGTTTCGACCAGCACTGAGGGAATCGACGGTGACTTGAGCACCGCGAAGGCCGCCTGCTCGGTGTGCTGGCTGTGCAGATGGTGCACCGGGCGGATCTGATCCAGCACGTGCTTGCCCAGTGTCAGGCTGTTCTTGATGGTGTCGGTCTGTACCAGGTCGAACAGAATCTGCTGCAGATAGTGATCCTGCTGCTGAGCTTTTACGCCGCCCAGTTTGTCCGCATCGTTCTCCCGCTGTGAGAGATAACGTGCCATCGAGCTGCTGGCACCACGGTTAGAGAGCGCAAATACCGAGGCGCCACTGGCATCGGGGCTGGTAAAACCGTCGGCATGAATCGACATAAAAAGATCGGCACCGTGCTGGTGGGCGATTTCCACCCGCTGATAAAGCGGAATAAAGTGATCACTGTCGCGCGTCAGTCGCACTTCAATGCGCGGATGGCTCTGCAGCTGGCGCTGCACGTTACCGGCAATCTCCAGCACGATGTGTTTCTCTTCAGAACCCTCTTCGCCAACGGCACCCGAGTCGATGCCACCGTGGCCGGGATCGATCATTACAATACGTTTACCGTTTTTCGCGGGCGGGGCAGGGCGTGCATGACGATTTGCCCCGGTAAGGCCCGACTGCTCTTTAGCCTGAATCGCACGCGGCGATAAAATGGCCAGAGCCAGCCCGGAAAGAAGTAACTGACGACGATGAATCAAACGTTTAAGCAGCTGCATGTACGGGTCCGGTAACAGGAATCTTGCCGGTGTTATAGCCTAAGGCTCTGTTGCCTGCGATCACAGAACCATTTCAGGGCATTACTTTGTATTGCAGGTCGCGAACAGAAAATTCGCGCTTTTTTATTTTCCGCCGGTCATCGAGGGTTGCGTGCAGCAGAGAATGCGTGATAATCAGCAAATTGTGCTTATCTGCAGGTAAATAAGATGGAAATCCGCGCCTTCCGCCAGGAAGATTTTGAAGAAGTGATCACCTTATGGGAACGTTGCGATTTGTTACGGCCATGGAACGATCCGGAGCTGGATATCGAACGCAAAATGAATCACGACCCCGATCTCTTTCTGGTCGCTGAAGTGGGCGGCGTGGTCGTTGGCACACTGATGGGCGGTTACGATGGTCATCGCGGCGCGGCTTACTATCTGGCCGTGCATCCCGACTATCAGGGACGCGGCTTTGCGAATGCGCTGATGAACCGTCTGGAGAAGAAGCTTATCGCACGCGGCTGTCCGAAACTGCATCTGATGATCCGTGAAGAAAATGATCAGGTGGTGGCGTTCTATGAGAAGCTCGATTATGAGCCGGTCGATGCGCTGCTGTTTGGTAAACGTCTGATCGAAGACCGTGAATACTAAGCCGTCACCGGGCTATCTGCCGGACGAGTATGACGCCAGAGGGCAGCTGCGGCTGCCGTTTCTTTTTTGGCTGATCCTGTTACTCCAGGCGCGGACCTGGCTGCTGCTGGTGATGGCCGGGGCGTCACGGCAGCAGGGCAACGACCTGCTGGCACTCTTCTATCCGGATCGTCAGACGTTCTGGATCGGTCTTGCGCTGGGTTTACCGGCACTGGCGGGCCTGCTGCTGACCGGATATCGCACCCGCCTGCCGCGACTCTGGCAGCACTGGCGCAGCGTGCTGGCGCTGTCGCTGCTGGTGAATCTGCTCTGGCAGGGCTGGCAGTTTGTGCAGGGCGATCTGCTCACCTCACCGCTGCCATTGCTGCTGACGTTGTTTGACCTGCTGGCGCTGATCTGGCTGCAATCCAGCCGCCGCTGTCGCGACTGCTTTCTGCCCGAACATCATCTTCACTAAACTTTTTGTCGCTTTGCGACTCCAATCAGTTCCGCCTTTCCGGCATCGCATTTACAGGAGTTCTCATGAAAGCTGTTCGTTCCACGCTACTGATCGCCGCCGTTGTACTAAGCGGCTGTGCCAGTTCGGGTTCCGGCGCTGACAGCAGCCAGCAGGCAAGCTGGTGGAATCCGCTGACTTATCACTGGTCTTCGGCGCTGCCGTGGAACTGGTTCGGTTCCTCGCTGACCGCGACTGAACAGGGGGTGGGCGGGGTAACTGCCTCGACCGCCATGAAAGAGGACGCGATTAATGCCGGACTGAACGGTGACTATAGCCTGCGTCAGGGCATGCGCAGTCAGAACGGTCAGGTGGTCTCTTTCTGGCAGGCGCTGGATGATGGCAACGTTAAGCTGGTGATTTACGGGCAGTCGCAGGTCGAACGTATTGAGGTGATGGACAGTGCGATTGCCAGCAGTGACGGCAGTAAAGTGGGAGACGCCTTCAGTAATAAGTTCAGCAAAGCCTTCGACAACTGCACCTTAGCCAGCGGCACCGATGCGCGTGACGTGGCGTGCCGTGCGCCAGGCAGTCAGCATCTGACCTATATCTATCAGGGTGACTGGCACGGTCCGGAGGGCTTAATGCCGTCAGACGATACCCTGAAAAACTGGAAAATCAGCAAGATTGTCTGGCAGCGTTAATCCTTTTCTTCAGCGTGCTGCCCCTCAGGCAGCCGCTGACGCCTCTTAAAACTCCTGCCCGCACGGGCTGCCCGCGGTTCCGCTCCTCTATCGGCTTTTGCTGATTTCTGCATAAACTCTGCCGTCGTCTTATGCTTTTTTCGACTTTGAAATCATCAAACGATATATAAAACCGTTACTGGTTTTCACTGAGTTATAAATAAACTGATGCCTCAGCGGGTGAGATCCGCATCAAACTTTTTCAGGGTGCCAAATGACATTACAAGCGATGAGAAAAATCGTGAGCGGTATCGCGTTGTCGCTGAGCCTGGCCGGCGCAGCCAATGCCACTGAACTTCTTAATAGCTCATACGATGTGTCGCGGGAGCTGTTTGTTGCCCTGAATGCTCCGTTTGTTAAACAGTGGGATGCCAGTCACCCCGCGGATCCACTGACCATTAAGATGTCGCACGCCGGTTCATCGAAGCAGGCGCTGGCTATCCTGCAGGGCCTGCGCGCAGATGTGGTCACGTACAACCAGGTAACAGATGTGCAGGTGCTGCACGATAAAGGCAATCTCATTGCGGCAGACTGGAAAGGCCGCCTGCCGAACAACAGCTCGCCTTTCTATTCCACCATGGCGTTTCTGGTGCGCAAAGGGAACCCAAAGCAGATTCACGACTGGTCAGATTTGACCCGCAGCGATGTGAAGCTGATTTTCCCGAACCCGAAAACCTCGGGTAATGGCCGCTATACCTACCTGGCCGCCTGGGGCGCAACAGACAAAGCGGACGGCGGCGATCAGGCTAAAACCCGTGCCTTTATGACGCAGTTCCTGAAAAACGTGGAAGTATTTGATACCGGCGGTCGCGGCGCGACCACCACCTTTGCTGAGCGCGGCCTGGGCGACGTACTGATTAGCTTTGAGTCCGAAGTGAATAACATCCGCAACCAGTATGGTAAAGATGAATACGAAGTGGTGGTGCCGAAAACCAACATTCTGGCGGAGTTTCCGGTGGCATGGGTGGATAAGAACGTCGCGACAAATAAAACCGCTGATGCGGCCAGCGCCTACCTGAACTATCTCTACACGCCAGAAGCGCAGAATATTATTACTCACTACTATTATCGTGTGAATAACCCACAGCTGATGGCGGAGCAGAAAGATCGCTTCCCGCAGACCAGCCTGTTCCGGGTCGAAGATGCCTTTGGCGGCTGGGATAAGGTGATGCAGACGCATTTCGTCAGCGGCGGTGAGCTGGATAAATTGTTATCGGCGGGGCGTGGATAATGTTTGCTGCCAGCCAGAAACGCGTGTTGCCCGGCTTTGGTCTCAGCCTCGGCACCAGCCTGCTCTTTACCTGTCTGATCCTGCTGCTGCCGATCAGCGCGGTGATTATGCAGCTGTCGCAGATGACGCTGCAACAGTACTGGGATGTCGTGACCAACCCTCAGCTGGTGGCCGCCTATAAAGTGACGCTTCTCTCTGCCGGTGTCGCCTCCCTGTTTAACGCGGTGTTCGGCATGCTGATGGCATGGATCCTGACCCGCTATCGTTTTCCAGGCCGGACACTGCTGGATGGCCTGATGGATCTGCCGTTTGCATTGCCTACGGCGGTGGCGGGCCTGACCCTGGCCGGACTCTTTTCGGTTAACGGCTGGTACGGACAGTGGTTCGCTCAGTTCGACATCAAAATTTCTTACACCTGGATTGGTATCGCCATTGCCATGGCCTTTACCAGCATTCCGTTTGTGGTGCGTACCGTGCAGCCGGTGCTGGAAGAGTTAGGTCCGGAGTATGAAGAAGCCGCCGAAACGCTGGGTGCCACGCCGTGGCAGAGCTTCCGCCGCGTCGTGCTGCCGGAAGTGGCACCGGCGCTGCTGGCCGGTACGGCGCTCTCCTTTACCCGCAGCCTGGGTGAGTTTGGTGCGGTGATCTTTATTGCCGGTAACATCGCCTGGAAAACGGAAGTCACCTCGCTGATGATTTTTGTCCGGCTGCAGGAGTTCGACTATCCGGCAGCCAGCGCTATCGCCTCGGTGATCCTGGCGGCATCGCTGATTCTGCTATTCGCGATTAATACATTGCAGAGCCGCTTTGGCCGTCGTCTGGGAGGTCACTAATGGCTGAGGTTTCACAAATTAATCATGCTGCGCGTCAGCCTGTAAACTGGGGCAAGTGGCTGCTGATTAGTATCGGCACGCTGATCTCGATTCTGCTGCTGGTGGTGCCGATGGCCTCCATCTTCTGGGAAGCGCTGAATCAGGGGCTCATTGTCGCTCTCAGCAATCTGGCGGATCCGGACATGCTGCACGCCATCTGGCTGACCGTGATGGTGGCGCTGATCACCGTACCGGTTAACCTTGTGTTCGGCACGCTGCTCGCCTGGCTGGTGACGCGCTTTACCTTTCCGGGCCGGCAGTTGCTGCTGACCCTGTTTGATATTCCTTTTGCCGTGTCGCCCGTCGTAGCCGGTCTGATGTATCTGCTGTTCTGGGGCGTGAATGGCCCGGCAGGCGGCTGGCTGGATGCGCATAACATCCAGATTATGTTTGCCTGGCCTGGTATGGTGCTGGCGACGGTGTTTGTGACCTGTCCGTTTGTGGTGCGCGAACTGGTCCCGGTGATGCTGAGTCAGGGCAGTCATGAAGATGAAGCGGCGGTGCTGTTAGGCGCGTCAGGCTGGCAGATGTTCCGTCGTGTGACGCTGCCGAACATTCGCTGGGCGCTGCTGTATGGCATCGTCCTGACCAACGCCCGTGCGATTGGTGAATTTGGTGCGGTTTCGGTGGTATCGGGATCGATTCGCGGTGAAACCTACACATTACCGCTTCAGGTTGAATTGTTGCATCAGGACTACAACACCGTTGGCGCGTTCACCGCGGCCGCCCTGTTAACCCTGATGGCAATTGTGACGCTGTTTCTGAAAAGCATTGTGCAGTGGCGTTTAGAGCAACAGCACAAACGCCTGCAACAGGAGGGAAATCATGAGCATTGAGATTAACAAGATCAACAAGTCCTTTGGTCGCACCTCGGTGCTGAACGATATCTCTCTGGATATTGCCTCAGGTGAAATGGTGGCGCTGCTTGGCCCATCAGGCTCGGGTAAAACCACGCTGCTGCGCATTATTGCCGGGCTGGAGCATCAGAACAGCGGTCAGATCCGTTTTCATGGCAACGACGTCAGCCGCCTGCATGCGCGCGATCGTCAGGTTGGTTTCGTCTTCCAGCACTATGCGCTGTTCCGTCACATGACGGTGTTCGACAACATCGCCTTTGGCCTGACCGTGCTGCCGCGTCGCGAACGTCCTTCAGCGGCGGAGATCAAGCAGCGTGTAACCCGTCTGCTGGAGATGGTGCAGCTGGCCCATCTGGCAAACCGCTTTCCTGCACAGCTGTCGGGCGGTCAGAAGCAGCGTGTGGCGCTGGCGCGTGCATTAGCGGTTGAACCGCAGATTCTGCTGCTGGATGAACCTTTTGGCGCGCTGGATGCTCAGGTGCGTAAAGAGCTGCGCCGCTGGCTGCGTCAACTGCATGAAGAGATTAAATTCACCAGCGTGTTCGTGACCCACGATCAGGAAGAGGCGATGGAGGTCGCGGATCGCGTCGTGGTGATGAGTCAGGGAAATATTGAACAGGTTGGCACGCCAGATGATGTATGGCGCGATCCGGCGACCCGCTTTGTGCTGGAGTTCCTGGGTGAAGTGAATCGCTTTGATGGCGAAATTCAGGGATCGCAGTTCCACGTCGGCGCGCATCACTGGCCGCTGGGTTATACCTCAGCTCATCAGGGCGCGGTTGAGCTATTCCTGCGTCCGTGGGAAATCGATGTATCACGTCGCAGCAGCCTGGAAACGCCGCTGCCGGTGCAGGTGCTTGAAGTCAGCCCGCGTGGTCACTTCTGGCAGCTGGTGGTTCAGCCTGTCGGCTGGCAGAGCGAGCCGGTTTCGGTGGTGTTTGAAGGTGAGCAGACAGCCCCGATTCGCGGCGAGCGCCTGTTCGTCGGGTTGCAGCAGGCGCGCCTCTATAAAGGCGATACGCCGCTGCGTGCAGTTGCCTTTGCACAGAGCGCCTGATATTTTCTCATCCACAGCGGGCGGGAGTGTGACTCCCGCCTTTTTTTCGCCTCTCGTTTGTAAGATGCCAGGAACCGCACCGTGACGACTCTTGAAAACACCATCGGCAATACCCCGCTGATTAAGCTGCAGCGCCTGACGCCAGCTAACGGCAGTGAGGTCTGGCTCAAGCTGGAAGGCAATAATCCGGCGGGCTCGGTAAAAGATCGCGCGGCCTGGTCGATGATTAATCAGGCGGAGCTGCGCGGTGAACTTTCACCCGGCGATCAGCTGATTGAAGCAACCAGTGGGAATACCGGCATTGCGCTGGCGATGATCGCGGCGATGAAAGGCTACCGACTTCGCCTGCTGATGCCGGACAACATGAGTCAGGAGCGACAGGATGCGATGCGTGCTTATGGCGCAGAGCTGATTCTGGTGCCGCGACAGCAGGGCATGGAGGGTGCACGCGATCTGGCACTGGCGATGGCGGCGCGTGGTGAAGGCCGGGTGCTGGATCAGTTTAATAATCCCGATAACCCGCTGGGTCACTATCAGACTACCGGGCCGGAGTTGTGGCAGCAGTCGAACCAGCGCATGACCCATTTTATCTCCAGCATGGGTACCACCGGCACGATCACCGGCGTGGGACGTTACCTGAAAGAGCACAACACGGGCGTGCAGGTGATCGGTTTACAGCCGAGTGAAGGCAGCAGTATTCCGGGCATTCGTCGCTGGCCGCTGGCCTATCTTCCGGGGATCTACCGACCCGACTTAGTGGATGATGTGATGGATATGACGCAGAAAGAAGCGGAAGAGACCATGCGGGCGCTGGCGCGCCGTGAAGGCATTTTCTGCGGTGTCAGCTCAGGCGGTGCGGTGGCGGGTGCACTGCGTATTGCGCAGGCGAACCCGGGCAGCGTCGTGGTAGCGATCGCCTGCGATCGCGGCGATCGTTATCTCTCGACCGGACTCTATCATCAGTAACCTCTGCTGATGCGGAAATCAAGCCTGTGCGCGCGTTTGCTGCCCACAGGCTTTTTTTTAGTCAGGATTTCCCGTGCCGGATAGACTGAATCTGTAAGGATCGCGTAAATCAGGCTGCGCGAATGCCCGGCACAGGACAAAATAGCGCCAATTCCAGTGAGAGATAACCATGAAAATTTTGCTTGTTGATGATGATGTCGAATTGGGCACGATGCTAAGCCAGTACCTGATCGCTGAAGGGTTCGATGCCCAGCTGGTGCTGACCGGCAGCGCCGGAATTCAGGGCGCGCTCTCTGGCGATTTCACTGCCATGATTCTGGATATTATGCTGCCCGACATGAGTGGCATCGATGTGTTGCGTCAGGTGCGCCAGAACAGCCGGATACCGGTGATCATGCTGACTGCCAAAGGCGATAATATTGATCGCGTGATCGGCCTTGAGATGGGGGCGGATGACTATATGCCTAAACCCTGTTATCCCCGTGAACTGGTCGCCCGCCTGCGCGCGGTATTGCGCCGTTTCGAGGAGCAGGTACCGCAGCCGGATGCCAAAGAGCCGCTGCGCTGGGGAGGCCTGACGCTTAATCCTGCCACCCGCATGAGTGAATGGCAGGGTAAAACATTTGATCTGACAGCATCAGAATTTAATCTGCTGGATTTGCTGCTGCGCGCGCCGGACAGGGTTGTGTCAAAAGATGAGCTCTCTGAAAAGGGGCTGGGCCGTCCGCGTGAAGCCTATGACCGCAGCGTTGATGTGCACATCAGCAACATCCGTCAGAAACTCAGCGCACTGACCGCTGACAGCATCAATATCGAAACTGTTCGCAGCATCGGTTACCGTATTCGATGAAACAGAGTTACCGCGGACGCATGTTCTGGAAGATCTTTATCGGCTTCTGGCTTGTTTTTATCATCATGAGCCAGCTTATCTGGCTCGGTTTTTCGCTCTCCGGTAAACGGCATGAACCGCCTGAAATTATGGCTATCCGTCGCATTGTGGATCTGCAGATGACCTCTGCTGCATCGGTACTGGAGCGGGGCGGGCCTGATGAGCTGAATGCGATGCTGTCGGACTGGGATGAAACTGATCGTCAGTTCTTTCACGTCACGCAGCAGACTAAACCGCTACAATCACAGGACAGCGGCAACCTGGATTTCAGGGGCCGTCTTCCTGAAGAGGTGGTGCGCCGGGTACACGGCGCGGATGGAAAAGAATATCAGCTGCGCTACGACCTGGATGGCATGCGCATGAACAGCAAACAGAACATGATGCCGCGGAAATTTCTGAATATCCCCGAGCCGATGTTTGTCTTCGCCGGGTCGGTGGGGTTGCTGTTCAGTCTGCTGCTGGCCTGGAATCTGACGCGGCCCATGCGTCAGTTGAGGGAGGGATTTTCCCGCGTCGCCGAGGGTGATTTAAGCGTGCGTCTGTTCCCGATTATGCGAAAGCGGCACGACGAGATTTCAAATGTCGCTGAAGCGTTTGATGCCATGGTTGAGCGGCTTGATACCCTGGTGCGCGCCCGTGAAGAGCTGCTGCACGATATCTCACATGAGCTTCGTTCACCACTGGCGCGGCTGCAACTGGCGACCGGACTCGCCAGACAGACGCCAGAAAGCGTAAACAGTTCGCTTGATCGCATTGATGAAGAGGCGCGGCGGCTGGACAAAATGATCGGTGAACTGCTGACGCTGTCGCGAGCTGAACATGAAAGCATCCCGGATGAGCAATATTTTGACCTGACCGGTTTGCTGGAGGCGGTCATCACCGATGTCCGCTATGAAGCACAGATCCCTGGTGTACAGGTGGAGTTAAAGGTTGACGAGCGGGGCGACTACACCGTGCGGGGCAATGCGGAGCTGATACGGCGCGGGATCGAGAACGTCTTACGCAACGCGCTGCGCTTCTCTTTGCCAGGGCAGCGGATTGAGGTCGGCTTACGCGCTGAACAGCAGTGGCTGGCGATTCAGGTACGCGATCAGGGGCCAGGTGTCGATGAGGAGAAACTCTCCAGCATTTTTGACCCGTTTGTGCGGGTAAATTCGCCGCTGATGGGTAAAGGTTATGGTCTGGGACTGGCTATTGTGCGTAAAGTGGTGCTGGCGCATCATGGTGAAGTTGAGGCGCGGAACCGGCCAGAGGGCGGACTTGAACTGACGCTGCGTCTGCCGCACTGGCAGCCCTGAAAACCTGTACCGCAGAAACGATAACGGCACCCGCAGGTGCCGTTATGTTATATACGAATGCTTACTTTTTGATGCGAATCACCGGCGTTTCGCCGACGGTGACCTGACCAGACAGCTTAATCAATTCCTTGATTTCATCCATGTTGGAGATGACAACCGGTGTCAGGGTTGATTTTGCTTTCTCTTCCAGCAACGGCAGATCGAACTCAATAACCACGTCGCCTTTTTTGACCTTCTGGCCTTCTTCAGCGATGCGTTTGAAGCCTTCACCTTTCAGTTCAACCGTATCGATACCAAAATGGACGAACAGCTCAATGCCGTTGTCTGATTCGATCGAAAAAGCGTGATTGGTTTCAAAAATCTTGCCGATAGTGCCATCAACAGGCGCAACCATTTTGTTGCCGCTGGGTTTGATCGCAATACCGTCGCCCACGATTTTTTCTGCAAACACCACATCTGGTACGTCTTCAATGTTCACGATTTCGCCCGACAGAGGCGCTACGATGTCGATTGTCCCAGCGCTATCCGTTTTTTCGCCAAAAAGTTTAGAAAACAAACCCATGATCTTCTCCTAAGCAGTAATTTGGGGCCAGCATCATGCAGGTTAGCAGAGCGTTTTTTCCTTAATGAACTTGTTAACCAGGTTCATTAAGTCTTCCGCTGTCGGTTGAGCCAGTGCCTGCTCTGCCAATGCCTTCGCATCTTCAAAATTAGTATTACGAATGATTTTTTTGATGCCAGGGATAGAAATGGCACTCATGCTGAACTCGTCCAGCCCCATTCCCAGTAACAGTAGTGTAGCACGTTCATCACCTGCCAGCTCACCACACATGCCGGTCCATTTACCTTCAGCGTGAGATGCATCAATGACTTGCTTGATTAAGTTAAGCACAGACGGCGTCATTGGGTTGTACAGGTGCGAGATCAAATCATTACCACGATCGACCGCCAGAGTATACTGCGTCAGATCGTTTGTCCCAATACTGAAGAAGTCGACTTCTTTCGCCAGATGATGGGCAATGACGGCTGAAGCCGGGGTCTCTACCATGATGCCGACTTCAATGCTTTCATCAAAGGCTTTACCTTCATCACGCAACTGCGCTTTCAGCAGTTCCAGTTCCGCTTTCAGGCTGCGTACTTCTTCAACCGAAATGATCATCGGGAACATGATGCGCAGTTTACCGAAGGAGGAGGCGCGCAGGATGGCACGCAGCTGTGCATGCAGAATCTCTTTGCGGTCCATCGCGATACGGATAGCACGCCAGCCGAGGAACGGGTTCTCTTCTTTTGGCAGGTTCATGTAAGGCAGATCTTTGTCACCGCCGATATCCATGGTGCGCACGATAACCGCCTGTGAGCCCATCGCTTCAGCAACGGCTTTATACGCCTGGAACTGCTCTTCTTCACTTGGGAGAGAGTCGCGATCCATGAACAGGAATTCGGTGCGGTAGAGACCTACGCCTTCCGCGCCGTTACGCTCCGCACCGGCGATATCGCGCACAGTACCGATGTTGGCACAGACTTCAACCTGATGGCCATCCAGCGTCACGGCTGGCAGATCTTTCAGCTTGGCTAATTCATGTTTTTCGGACAGATACTGATTCTGTACGGCTTTCAGTTCTTCCTGAATCGCTTCGGAAGGATTGACGTGAATCGCATTGTTAACGCCATCCAGGATCAGGAAATCGCCGTTTTTAACCGTGACGGTTACATTGCCGGTGCCGACAATGGCCGGGATTTCCAGCGAGCGCGCCATGATTGAGGTATGTGAGGTACGGCCGCCCAGATCAGTGATAAAGCCCAGCACCTTTTTCAGGTTCAGCTGTGCGGTTTCTGACGGCGTTAAATCTTTGGCCACCAGAATAGATTCGTCCGGAATAGCGCTCAGGTCGACGATGTGCAGACCGAGGATGTTTTGCAGCAGACGCTTACCGATGTCACGCACGTCAGCCGCACGCTCTTTCAGATATTCGTCATCTAATTCTTCCAGTGCTTTCGCCTGGCCATCAATGACCGAGTAAGCAGCAGCATCAGCGGTCGCGTGATCTTTTTTGATCAGGTCGATGATTTCCTGCTCCAGCTCTTCATCTTCCAGCAACATGATGTGGCCTTCGAAGATGGCTGCTTTCTCTTCACCGAGGGTTTCACCCGCTTTGACGCGAATCGCTTCCAGTTGTAATGCCGCTTTGCTGCGGCCATCGAGGAAGCGCTGAACTTCCTGCTCAACCTGATCATCAGAAATTTTCTTGCGGTTGATGACGATCTCGTCTTCTTTCAGCAGCAGTGCTTTGCCGAAAGCGATACCTGGTGATGCTAAAATGCCTGAAATCATAACGCTACCTTTTAATCACGATGGCTGATGGGACTCTTTGCGGTGCCATTGTCGCGGGACACGTACTCTACGAAAGCAATAACGCGGACAGGTTGTCCGCGATCAAGATGTTTGCACTCAATGGCGCAGAGGAGTCGATTGGCTGGCGAGCTGAGCGGAGATTACTCCAGTTCAGCCATCAGTTTGACCAGATGCTCAACTGCTTTCTGTTCGTCTTCACCTTCCGCGGAAAGAGTCACAACCGTTCCCTGGGTTAAACCCAGCGTCTGCAGTTTGAACAGGCTTTTCGCGCTCGCTGATTTGCCGTTAGAGGTCACGGTGATTTCTGACTGGAAAGCTTTGGCTTCTTTAACGAATTGCGCAGCTGGGCGAGTATGCAGACCGTTTGGTGCAGTAATGGTAACTTCTTGCTGGAACATTCTATTTCCCCAACGTTATCAGGATGAGTGTTATGGATCTAAAGTCTAGCCTGGAGCCTTCACTTTAGCCTGTGTAGGTGCGCGGGTATAGCTTCATGCTGACCAAAGACGCGCATGCGTCAAATCTACAATCCGTTGCGTCTCAAAACCGATTCTACACGTCACCGGTTAATTATGCCGTGTTTCGCCGTTTCACTGAATCCGTAAATCGATTCAGCTTGATCCACTTCAAGCGCGGATTAATTTCAGGCATCGAAATAATTGGCAGTCTGAATACCAGATCGGCATCACTGAAATCAATCTGCCGGGTGATGAAAGTGAGATCTGCACCACAAAAAAGCACCCGGATGGGTGCTTTTTTCGACATTTTCAGACTATCGGCTCCGGCTACTGCAGCTCTTTTTCAGTGAAGAGATCGGCGAACAGCGCGGTACTCAGATAGCGTTCGCCAGAGGAGGGCAGAATCACCACGATGTTTTTGTTGGCGAAGGTTTCGTCTTCCTGCAGCTTCAGCGCGGCGGCGACAGCAGCACCGGATGAGATACCGGCCAGGATACCTTCTTCTTCCATCAGCCTGCGCGCCGTGCTGATCGCTTCTTCATTGGTAATGGCCACCACGCGGTCAACCAGGTTCAGTTCCAGATTACCCGGAATAAAGCCGGCACCAATACCCTGAATTTTATGCGGGCCGGGTTTGATCTCTTCACCCGCCAGCGCCTGCGCAATCACTGGCGAATCGGTCGGCTCAACCGCGACAGTAATCAGATCTTTTTTGCCTTTGGTGTTTTTGATGTAGCGACTCACGCCGGTCAGCGTTCCGCCTGTGCCGACACCCGCAATAAAGACATCCACTTCGCCATCGGTATCTTCCCAGATTTCCGGGCCGGTGGTCTTTTCATGGATTTCCGGGTTAGCCGGGTTGCTGAACTGCTGTAGCAGCACATATTTGTCCGGGTCGCTGGCGACAATCTCTTCCGCTTTGCCGATGGCACCTTTCATGCCTTTAGCACCTTCGGTCAGAACCAGCTTCGCGCCCAGCGCTTTCAGCAGTTTACGACGTTCCACCGACATGGTTTCGGGCATGGTCAGCGTGAGTTTATAACCGCGCGCAGCGGCAACGTAGGCCAGGGCGATACCGGTGTTACCGCTGGTCGGTTCAACCAGCTCAATGCCGGGTTTCAGAATACCGCGTTTCTCTGCGTCCCAAATCATATTGGCACCGATACGACATTTGATGCTGAAGCTCGGGTTACGGGATTCAACTTTCGCAAGAATGCGGCCGTTACCGATGCGGTTCAGTCGAACCAGCGGCGTATGACCAATTGTCAAAGAGTTGTCTTCATAGATCTTACTCATAGCCTGCCCTTAACTGTATGAATTATTGGGAACCCTATGAGCATACCTGTTCTGCCAGGGGGCGGAAGGAAAGAAATCGTATATCTATATGTCCCCCGGCAATAAGCCCTGCAAAAAAGAGCATAAGGCGCGCTGATAAGTTTAACGCACCTCACTGCGCGCCAGCTGCGGTCGGTAGCGATCGACCCACATGGCGGTGGCACCGCAAACGGCAACCGGCATAATCACGAGGTTCAGAATCGGAATCATCGTGAACAGGCTGGTGAGTGCGCCAAACTGCATATTGGCTGTTTTGTGCCGACGCAGGGCGTTTCGCATCTGCTGAAACGGCACTTTGTGGTTGTCAAACGGATAGTCGCAATACTGGATGGATAACATCCAGGCACTGAACAGGAACCACAGCACCGGGGCAACCGTCTGACCAAAGCCAGGAATAAAGTAGAGCAGCAACAGTCCCAGCGCGCGGGGCAGGTAATAGCCCAGTTTTTGCATCTCGCGCTTCATGATGCGCGGCACATCTTTAAGCATTCCTGCCCAGCCGCTGTCGGGCAGAGGCTTACCGGTCAGGCGTCCTTCGAGCTGCTCGGCCAGCAGACCGCAGAAAGGGGCGGCAATCAGGTTTGCCAGCGTCGAGAAGAAGTAGCTGAACACCAACACAATCGCAATCACCGACAGCGGCCACAACAGATAGCTCAGCCACTGCAGCCAATCCGGAATATGGGCCATCAGGCGCGGGATCCAGTCACCGAGACGATAAAACAGCCAGACGAATGCGCCACCGAGCATGATCATGTTAATCAGCAGTGGCATCACTACAAAGCGGCGAATGCCAGGCAGACGGACCAGTTTCCAGCCCTGGCTAAAGTAGTGCATGCCGTTAAAATCTGAGACCGAATTCTCAAGGGCCATAAAGCCATTTCTCCTGAAAGTGTTGAGGCGCGCCCACTATAACCTGGCTTTTTTTCCAGTCCAGGTGCCGTTTGGGTAAAAAAACAGCGAAAAAGCGTGGGTTGCCTATCTTATTTGTCAGAAAATAGTGCACAGACTTGCACTTGTGTAGCAGGGCAAATACAGTTAGAGGATAAAGTTTGCCGCGGTGGCAAGGTATTGGAACAACAGAGAATACAATGATGCAGGATTTGCGTCTGATATTAATCGTTGTTGGCGCGATCGCCATTATAGCGCTCCTTCTTCACGGGCTGTGGACCAGCCGTAAAGAGCGTTCGTCAGTGTTCCGCGATCGCCCGCACAAACGTCTGAAACAACGTGAAGAACATGATGAGCAGGACCTGATTGACGACGAAGACGACGGCGTCGGCGAGGTTCGCGTTCGTTCTGATCGCAGCACACATCAGGAACCGCGATTCGATGAGATTCGTGAGCCACAGCCAGAAGCGCCGCGTAAGCAAGCGCCTGCTGAGCCTGTGCGTCAGCCTGCGCCACGACCCGCACCGCAACCTGAACCAGAAAGCGATCCGCTTTTCAACACGGCACCGCAGCCTGCTCCGCAGCCGCGCTCTGAACCGGCTCGTCAGCAGCCAGCGCCGACTTTTGTCGCGCCGCCAGTCCAGGCTGACCCGCTGCTGGATCTCGATCCGCTGGAATCTGTCCAGCCCGCTCCGCAGTACCAGGCTGAACCTGAGCCACAGCCAGAAGTGACACCGGCTCCCGCGCCTGCACAGCCTGCAGCGAAAGCGCCAGCGGAAAAACCGAAAGAAGCGGTACTGGTACTGCATGTTGCAGCCCATTCGGGCGGTGAGCTGAACGGTGAGGCATTACTGCAGGGTATCCTGCAGGCGGGCTTCCAGTTTGGTGAAATGAACATTTTCCATCGTCATCTGAGTCCAGCAGGCAGCGGGCCGGTTCTGTTCAGTCTGGCTAACATGGTTAAGCCGGGCTCGTTCAACCCTGACCTGATGACCGATTTCAGCACGCCAGGCATCTCTATCTTTATGATGGTGCCTTCTTATGGTGATGCGAATCAGAACTTCAAGCTGATGCTGCAGTCGGCACAGCGTATCGCTGACGACGTTGGCGGTGTCGTGCTGGATGATGAGCGTCGTATGATGACGCCGCAGAAGCTGGAAACCTACAAAGCGCGTATTCGCGATGTGGTTGGTGTCTGAGCTCTGCGCTAACCGCTATCTGAATTGTTAAAACAAACCCCCGCCTGTCGGGGGTTTTTTATCTGATGGGGCTATATGAAATCCGTCCAGGATCACATCACCGAACTGCGCACCACGTTGCGCCATCACGAATATCTCTATCACGTCATGGATGCGCCGGAAGTACCGGATGCTGAATACGATCGTCTGATGCGCGAACTGCGTCAACTGGAAGAGGACCATCCCGATCTCATCACCCCGGACTCGCCAACGCAACGTGTGGGCGCTGCGCCGCTGACGGTATTCGAGCAGGTCCGCCATGAGGTGCCGATGCTGTCGCTGGATAACGCCTTTGATGAAGCCACGTTCATGGCCTTCAACAAGCGGGTGCAGGATCGGCTGAAAAGCAGTGACGACATTACTTACTGCTGCGAACTCAAGCTTGATGGCGCTGCAGTCAGCCTGATGTATGAAAATGGCCTGCTGGTTCGGGCTGCGACGCGCGGTGACGGCACGACCGGCGAGAACATTACCGCCAATGTTCGTACCATTCGCGCTATCCCGCTACGGCTAAAAGGCGACAACATTCCGGCCCGGCTGGAAGTACGCGGCGAAATATTTATGACGCAGCGCGGCTTCGAAAAGCTGAATGAGGAAGCGCGACGCACTGACGGCAAAGTCTTTGCTAACCCGCGTAACGCAGCAGCAGGTTCTCTGCGTCAGCTTGATCCGCGCATTACCGCTAAACGTCCACTGACCTTCTTCTGCTACGGTTTTGGCCTGCTGGAAGGCGGGGAGATGCCGCACAGTCACATGGGGCGTCTGCAACAGTTCAAATCCTGGGGCCTGCCGGTTAGCGACCGCATTAAGCTGGTGCATAACGCCGAAGAGGCCCTGGCCTTCTATCGAGATATTGAGCAACAGCGTCCGAACCTGGGTTTTGATATTGATGGTGTCGTAATCAAAGTAGATTCACAGGCTCTGCAGGAGCAGTTGGGGTTTGTTGCGCGCGCGCCGCGCTGGGCGATTGCTTTTAAATTCCCGGCACAGGAACAGCTGACCTGGGTACGTGACGTCGAATTTCAGGTTGGCCGCACGGGTGCGATCACACCGGTGGCTCGCCTTGAGCCGGTGCAAGTCGCAGGCGTTATCGTCAGCAATGCCACGCTGCATAATGCGGATGAAATTGAGCGGCTGGGATTACGCATCGGAGATCGGGTCGTGATTCGCCGCGCCGGTGATGTAATCCCGCAGGTGGTCAACGTGGTGATTGCTGAGCGCCCTGAAGAGACGCGTGAAGTGGTCTTTCCTGCCCATTGCCCGGTCTGTGGTTCCGAGGTGGAGCGGGTCGAAGGGGAGTCGGTCACGCGCTGCACCGGCGGTCTGATCTGCGGTGCGCAACGCAAAGAGGCACTGAAGCATTTTGTCTCGCGTCGGGCGCTGGATGTTGACGGTATGGGCGATAAGATTATCGACCAGCTGGTGGAGAAAGAGTACGTCAATACGCCCGCCGATCTGTTCCGTCTTACGGCGGGCAAGCTGACCGGACTGGATCGCATGGGGCCGAAATCGGCGCAAAACGTTGTCGATGCGCTGGAGAAAGCGAAGTCGACCACGCTGGCTCGTTTTCTCTATGCGCTGGGCATTCGCGAAGTGGGTGAAGCCACCGCCGCCAATCTGGCTAACCATTTTGGTGAGCTGCAAAAAGTGATGGATGCCGACCTTGAGGCGCTGATTGCCGTGCCGGATGTCGGCAAAGTCGTTGCCGCACACGTGCGTAACTTCATGGAAGAGGAGAGCAACCGTGAGGTTATCCGTCAGCTGACCGAAGAGATTGGCATTCACTGGCCGCAGGTGGTGGTGGTGAAAGCCGAAGAGATCGACAGTCCGTTCGCCGGAAAAACCGTGGTGCTGACCGGTTCGCTGTCGCAGATGAACCGCGATGATGCCAAAGCGCAGCTTATCGCGCTGGGTGCAAAAGTCAGCGGCAGCGTATCGAAGAAAACCGATCTGCTGATTGCCGGTGAAGCGGCCGGTTCAAAGCTGGCGAAAGCACAGGAGCTGGGCATTGAAGTGATTGATGAAGCGGAAATGATCCGTCTGCTGGGTGCCTGAGATGGATGAACATCAGCTGGTGGCGATAGCCAATACGCCTATGCCGTTTGGCAAATATAAAGGGCGGATGCTGATCGATCTGCCTGAGCCTTACCTGCTGTGGTTTGCCCGCAGTGGCGACTTCCCGTCCGGGTTGCTGGGGGATTTGATGCAACTGACCCTGACGATAAAAATAGAAGGTCTGGAGGGATTAGTTAAACCGCTCCAGACCCGTAAGTAATCGTGCCCGCGCAGGCGGGCAATGGTTTTACTTCTGTGACTCCATCACCGAATCCTTAACCTTCAGAACCTGCTGTTTCTCATTGGTCCTCTTGTAGCGTCCGGCGATAAACGAGCAGACCATCAGCTGTACCTGATGGAAAATCATCAGCGGCAGCACAATAATTCCCACGGTACTGGCCGGGAACAAAATGTTCGCCATCGGCACGCCATTCGCCAGACTCTTCTTCGAACCACAAAATAGCACCACAATCTCATCGGCGCGTTTAAAGCGGAACAGGCGCGAGGCCAGCAGGTTGATAATCAGCACGGCAGTCAGCAGGATGATGGACCCCGCCACAATCCACAGCAGCGTAATCAGGCCAACGCGATGCCAGATGCCGTTCACCACGGCTTCACTGAAGGCGGAATAGACTACCAGCAGAATCGAAGTCTGGTCAGTTTTACCAATCAGGCTGCGGTGTTTCTCAATCCAGCCACCAATCCAGCGACGGGAGAGGTGACCCAGAATGAAAGGCACCATCAGTTGCAACATAATCTTGCCGATCTGCTCCAGACCATCACTCGGGGCGCTGCTGTGAATATCCATCACCAGGTTCACCAGCAACGGCGAAATAAACACACCCAGCAGGCTCGACGCCGAGGCGCTACATACCGCTGCTGCGACGTTACCGCCCGCCATTGAGGTAAATGCGATGGCAGACTGGACGGTAGCCGGCAGGATACAAAGGTAGATAAAGCCGGTATAAATTTCCGGACCGACATCAACCGGATGCCACCACACCAGCAGCAGACCCAGCGCCGGAAACAGCACGAAGGTGCTGAACATAATCCACAGATGCAGTTGCCAGTGACTGCTGCCTGCGATGATCTTTTCACGCGAAAGTTTGGCACCGTGCATAAAGAACAACAGCGCTATCGCTGCCGTCGCAAGGTAGCTGAAGATATCGACGTAGATTCCTTTCGCTGGCAGGAAGGAGGCCAGCAGCACGGTGATGATGAGTTTAATCATCATCGGATCGAGTTTTAAAAAGCCCATTGTTAAAATCCGGTAAATTTTTCAATAGCGCGATTGTGCGACAAGTAGTTTTAGAAATAAAATTGATTTATTGAATTAATCTATGAGCGAAATTGATGAATTACACCCTGCGTCAGCTTCGTACCTTTATTGCGGTGGCCCACTACGGTGGTTTCAGTCAGGCAGGGCAGGCGATAGGTCTGAGTCAGTCGGCGGTGAGCCACAGTATTAAAGAGCTGGAGGCGGAAACCGGCGTGCGGTTGCTGGATCGCACCACGCGTGAGGTGATGCTGACGGAGGCGGGCAAACAGCTGGCATCACGCATGGAGCGCCTGCTGGAGGAGGTTCATACCACATTGCTGGATATCCGCAGTTTTGGCGAGCAGCGCAGTGGCACCGTCAGAGTCGCCGCCAGCCAGACTATTTCCGCGCACCTGATGCCGCAATGTCTTGCCGCCAGTCAGCACCATTTCCCCGATATCAAAGTCATCCTGCACGATCGCGCCCAGCAATGGGTGCTGCAAAGTGTGCGTAACGCCGAAGTCGATTTCGGAATCGTGATTGGGCCACTCAGCGACAGCGATTTCGATAGCATTGCGATTCTGGATGAGCCTTTCCTGCTGTTATGTCGCGAGGATGATCCGCTGGCGAAGGTGGAAAGGGCTGAATGGGCGATGCTGGATGGCCGCACCATGGTATTGCAGGATTACGCGTCCGGCAGTCGGGTTTTGATTGATGCGGCAATGCAGCAGCAGAATATCAGGGCTGAAGTCGTGTAGGAGATTGGTCATCCCGCCACGCTGTTCCCGATGGTACAGGTGGGAATCGGCATCAGTATTCTGCCCGCGCTGGCGTTACCCTTACCGGCGGATCGCGCACTCACGGTGCGGCGTCTCTATCCGGAAATCAATCGTAGCCTGACGCTAATCAAACGGAAAAACCGTTCGCTGACGCCTGCCGCAGAAGCCATATGGCAGGAAGTGCGCCAGCAGGCGGCGCTGCTGGCGCAACAACGCGCGGTTAAACCGGCATTTTAAATATAAACATCAACTTTGTTAGTATCGGTAGGGCGGTTAATCCCGTCCGCTTTGATCTCACTGGCGGGCGCACTGTCACTTTTTGGCTGATCCTGCTCAGCCTGTTTCTGTTCCAGCTGCGCAATCTGTGCCTGCAGCATGGTGATTTGTGACTGGTACATCTGCTGCATCTCAGACTTCTGTTCGTCAGTCAGTTCTTTATTGTCAGCCAGCTCCTTAACCTGCGTTAACACACCCTGAATCTGTTTATTCAGCGCAGCGACCTGCGAGGCCACACTGCCGTTGCCGCTGTCACCATTACTGACCGCACCGCTTAAAATTCCGGAAATTGAAGACATCATTTTCTCCCTGTAAGTCGTCACATACGTTATCGGCACGCTGCGAAACGACTTGAGAGCTGAAATTGTTAAGGTTGCGAAAAGGTGAGAGCTTATCGGTTACGCCAATGTCAGTGCAGCAGAAAAAAACAGGCAGCAGAAAGGGCTAACAGACAGCAGATAAGTTTAAAGCGAGGGGAGCGCAGGCCTGTAGCAAAGCATCGCGGGACAGGGACAAAACGCCGGGAGCGTTTTTGAACAACGCAAAGCGTTGGCCCGTCTGCGGGCGCACCTCAGGGATGAGGTGCGTAATCGCCCGCGCTGAGCCTGCCATGGATGGCGTTTTTGCGTCTTTGCGAAAGGCCTGTGCTCCCTGAGCCAGCACGCTTTTTAAAGACTGAAGTCGCAGAAAAGGGCAGCTCAGATTTAAGTCATGCTTAAGTCAGTGCAGCAGAAACGAAAAAAGCGCCTGAAAGGCGCTTTATTCTGAATTGGTGGGTCGTGCAGGATAGCCTCGGCCCATCCGGGCCTCGCCCTCCGGGTGATGCTGTCGCATCAGCCTGAATCGCATAGCGATTCAGTCGAACCTGCAGCAGGTTCTCATCCTGCACGGTAAAGTCCGTGCCCCGGAAACGAAAAAAGCGCCTTAAAGGCGCTTTATTCTGAATTGGTGGGTCGTGCAGGATTCGAACCTGCGACCAATTGATTAAAAGTCAACTGCTCTACCAACTGAGCTAACGAC